>JAFBAG010000195.1 GCA_019247925.1 Pseudolabrys sp. | reverse complement strand
TACGAGGTCTCGATCGGCTTCGTCATCATCACCGTGCTGCTGGTGGCCGGTTCGCTAAACCTGTCTGAAATCGTCGAGGCGCAGGACACCCGCTTCGGCATGCTCGGCTGGTACTGGCTGCCGCTCTTTCCGATGTTCGTTGTGTTTTACGTTTCGGCGCTCGCTGAAACCAACCGGCCGCCATTCGACCTCGTCGAGGCGGAATCCGAGCTCGTCGCCGGCTTCATGGTCGAATACGGCTCGACGCCGTACCTCCTCCTTATGCTGGGCGAATATGTCGCGATCTGCACGATGTGCGCGATGGCGACGATCTTGTTCCTCGGCGGCTGGTTGCCGCCTGTGCCCTTCGCGCCCTTCACCTGGGTGCCGGGCATCGTGTGGTTCCTGCTCAAGCTGTTCTTCATGTTCTTTTTGTTCGCGATGGCGAAGGCGATCGTGCCGCGCTACCGCTACGACCAATTGATGCGGCTTGGCTGGAAAGTATTTCTGCCGCTGTCGCTGGCGATGGTGGTCGTGGTCGCTGCGGTCGTCCAGTTCGGACTGCCATTCGGCTTGCTCGCGCCGCAGGGAGGTCCGTGATGCGTCTCGATCGCGCGGCCAAGGCCATTTTCCTGTGGGAGTTCGTCTCCGGGTTCTTCCTGGCGATGCGCTACTTTTTCAAGGCCAAGCCCACCATCAATTACCCGTTCGAGAAAAACCCGATTTCGCCGCGCTTCCGCGGAGAGCACGCGTTGCGCCGCTATCCGAACGGCGAGGAACGGTGCATCGCCTGCAAACTGTGCGAGGCGGTTTGCCCGGCGCAGGCCATCACCATCGAAGCGGGCCCGCGCCGCAATGACGGCACGCGGCGCACCACGCGCTACGACATCGACATGGTGAAGTGCATTTACTGCGGGCTTTGCCAGGAAGCGTGCCCGGTCGACGCCATCGTTGAGGGACCGAACTTTGAATTCGCCACTGAGACCCGCGAAGAGCTCTATTACGACAAGGAGCGGTTGCTCGCGAATGGCGACCGCTGGGAGCGTGAGATCGCGAAGAACATCGCGCTCGACGCGCCGTACAGGTAATCGACGATGGTCACCGCCTTGTTCTTTTATCTCTTCGCCGGCGTCTGCGTCGCCTCGGCCTTCATGGTTATCGCGGCGAAAAACCCGGTTCATTCGGTGCTCTATCTCATTCTCGCCTTCGTCAACGCCGCGGGCCTGTTTGTGCTGATGGGCGCGGAGTTTCTGGCGATGATCCTCATCGTCGTCTATGTCGGCGCGGTCGCCGTGCTGTTCCTGTTCGTCGTGATGATGCTCGACGTCGACTTTTCGGAGCTTAAACAGGGCGTATTGCAATATTTGCCGTTTGGCCTGCTGGTCGGCGGCATTTTTCTGGCGGAGCTGCTGCTTGTCGTAGGCGCCTGGACGATTTCAGGAAACCTGCCGCAAGCCAGCGCCGCGGCCGCGACCAATGTCGACAACACTGAAGCGATCGGCCTCGTCCTCTACACGCGCTATGTCTATTACTTCCAGGCCGCGGGCATTGTGCTGCTGATCTCGATGATTGGCGCGATCGTCCTGACGCTGCATCATCGCGAGCGTGTGCGACGGCAAAGCATTCCCGCGCAAAACGCGCGCACGCCGGCGACCGCCATCGAAATCCGCAAGGTGCGCGCCGGGCAGGGGCTGGAACCATGAGCATTGGTCTCGGCCATTATCTTTCGGTCGCCGCGATCCTGTTCACGCTCGGGATCTTCGGCATTTTCCTCAATCGGAAAAACGTCATCATTATCCTGATGTCGATCGAGCTGATCCTTCTCGCGGTCAACATCAACCTGGTCGCCTTCTCGACCCATCTTGGTGACATCGTCGGCCAAATATTCGCCCTGCTGGTGCTTACCGTCGCCGCTGCGGAAGCCGCGATCGGTCTCGCTATTCTTGTCGTGTTTTTCCGCAACCGCGGCTCAATCGCGGTTGAGGACATCAACCTGATGCGAGGCTAGCGCGACCATGTATCAGGCGATCGTTTTCCTTCCCTTATTTGGCGCCATCATCGCGGCGGTGATTTCGCTTGCCGGCGCGCGGGCGCGCTGGGGCGGCGAGGGCCCGCCGCGGGGCGCGGAGAACGATGCGGCTGACCACGGCCCGCATCACGGCGCCCCGGGCGTGCACGGCGGGGGCGTTATTCATCACGCGCACCACGAGGACGATGGTCATGCGCATGGCGGCGAACCTGCCGCGGCGGGGTCGCGCAGCGCCGAGCTCATCACCACGACCCTGCTCATCGTCTCGGCAATCCTGTCGTGGATTGCTTTCGTGCAGGTGGGATTTGGCCAGCAAGACGCCCGCGTCCCGGTGTTCAACTGGATGACGTCGGGCGACCTCAAAGTGGACTGGTCACTGCGTATCGACACTCTGACAGCGGTGATGCTTGTCGTCGTCAATACGGTCTCTGCCTTGGTACATCTCTATTCGATCGGCTACATGCACGAAGACCCGCACCGGCCGCGGTTTTTCGCTTATCTGTCGCTGTTCACTTTCGCGATGTTGATGCTGGTGACGTCGGACAACCTCGTCCAGCTCTTCTTCGGCTGGGAGGGCGTTGGTCTTGCCAGTTATCTGCTGATCGGCTTCTGGTACCAGAAGCCCGAAGCCAACGCAGCGGCGATCAAGGCCTTCGTCGTCAACCGCGTCGGCGACTTCGGTTTTGCGCTCGGCATTTTTGGCGTGTTCGCGCTTGCCGGCGCGGTCGATCTCGACACGGCCTTCGCGCAGGGCCCGGCCATGGCGGGCAAGACGCTGAGCTTCTTCGGCTTTCAGTTCAACGCACTTACCGCGATCTGCCTGCTGCTTTTCATGGGCGCGATGGGCAAGTCGGCGCAATTCCTGCTGCACACCTGGTTGCCGGACGCCATGGAAGGTCCGACGCCGGTTTCGGCGCTCATTCATGCCGCGACCATGGTGACGGCCGGCGTCTTCATGGTGGCGCGATTGTCGCCCCTCTTTGAACTGGCTCCGCACGCCCAGACATTTGTGGTCTTCATTGGCGCGACCACGGCGCTATTCGCAGCGACGATCGGTCTCGTGCAGAACGACATCAAGCGCATCGTCGCCTATTCGACGTGCTCGCAGCTCGGCTACATGTTCGTGGCGATGGGCGTGGGCGCCTATTCGATTGGGATGTTCCACCTTTTCACCCACGCCTTCTTCAAGGCGCTCCTGTTCCTCGGCTCGGGCTCGGTGATCCACGCGATGCATCACGAGCAGGACATTCGGAATATGGGCGGACTGAAGGACCGTATCCCGTTCACTTATATCGTGATGGTGATCGGCACCCTGGCGCTGACCGGCTTTCCGCTCACTGCGGGCTATTTCTCGAAGGACGCGATCATCGAGAGCGCCTTCGTTTCCCACAATCCGATGGCGCTTTACGGCTTTATCTGCACGGCGGCCGCGGCGTTGCTGACGTCGTTTTATTCGTGGCGGCTGATCTTCAAGACCTTCCACGGCGCGCCGCATGATGAGGCGCACTACAAGGCCGCGCACGAAAGCCCCTACGTAATGCTGATCCCGCTCGGCATCCTCGCGCTGGGGTCGGTCCTCGCCGGATTGCCCTTCAAGGAAATCTTCGCCGGCCACGGCGTCGCGCACTTTTTCCGGGAGTCATTGTCCTTCGCCAAGGACAACAAGATTCTCGACGAGATCCACCACGTGCCGCTGCATGTCGCGATTGCGCCGACCATATTGATGGCTGTCGGGTTCCTGGTGGCGTGGCAGTTCTACATTCGCCGTCCGGATATTCCGGTTGAGCTCGCGCGCCAGCACGACGTCCTTTACCGCTTTCTGCTCAAGAAGTGGTACTTCGACGAGCTTTACGATGTCATTTTCGTGCGGCCGACCAAGTGGCTGGGGCAGACATTGTGGAAGCGCGGCGACGGCTGGCTGATCGATGGTTTCGGGCCCGACGGCGTGTCGGCGCGGGTGCTCGACGTGACCAGAAACGTCGTGCGGCTGCAGACCGGCTATCTCTACCATTACGCCTTCGCCATGCTGATTGGCGCGGCGTCGTTCATCACCTGGTTCATGTTCGCGCGGGGAGGCCACTAATGAATTGGCCTATCCTCTCCGTCACGACGTTCCTGCCGTTCGTCGGCGCGCTCTTCATCATGCTGGTGCGGCGCGACGATCCGACCGGCAACGGCACTGCACGCTGGGTGGCGCTGTGGACGACCTTGGTCACCTTCGGCATTTCGCTCGCGATGGTCATGCGCTTCGACCCGGCGGTCGCCGAATTCCAGTTCGTCGAGAAGCATCCCTGGCTTGGTTTTGCCAACTACCACATGGGCGTCGATGGCATTTCCTTGCCCTTCGTAATCCTCACGACGGCCTTGATGCCGATCTGCATCATCGCCAGCTGGACCGCGATCCAGAAGCGCGTGAAGGAATATATGATCGCCTTCCTGGTGCTCGAGACCTTGATGGTCGGCACGTTTTCCGCACTCGATCTCGTTCTTTTCTATCTGTTCTTTGAAGGCGGCCTCATCCCGATGTTTCTCATCATTGGCGTGTGGGGCGGGCCGCGCCGCGTCTATGCGAGCTTCAAGTTCTTCCTCTACACGCTGCTCGGCTCGGTGCTGATGCTGCTCGCGATCATGGCGATGTACTGGCAAGCGGGCTCGACGGATATCACTGTGCTGCTGCGCCACGAATTCCCGCTCAATCTGCAAAAATGGGCTTGGGTGGCGTTCTTCGCCTCATTCGCGGTGAAAATGCCGATGTGGCCGGTTCACACGTGGCTCCCGGATGCGCATGTCGAGGCGCCGACGGCGGGCTCCGTCATTCTCGCGGCGATCCTGCTGAAGATGGGCGGTTACGGATTCCTCCGCTTCTCGCTGCCGATGTTCCCCGCGGCCTCGCACGATTTCGCGCCGATCGTATTCGCGCTGTCCGTGGTCGCTATCGTTTACACTTCGCTCGTCGCCTTGATGCAGGAGGACGTGAAAAAGCTCATCGCCTATTCGTCAGTGGCGCATATGGGCTTCGTCACGATGGGTATTTTTGCGGCGACGACGCAGGGTATTGCGGGCGGCATTTTCCAGATGGTGTCGCACGGCATCGTGTCGGGCGCGCTCTTCCTCTGTGTCGGCGTCGTCTATGACCGTATCCATACCCGCGAGATCGCCGCCTATGGCGGACTGGTCAACCGCATGCCGGTCTACGCGGCCGTGTTCATGCTGTTCACCATGGCCAATGTCGGACTGCCGGGTACGTCGGGCTTCGTCGGCGAATTCCTGACGCTGATCGGCACGTTCAAGGTGAACCCGAATGTTGCCGCGTTGGCGACGCTCGGCTTGATTTTGTCGGCGTGCTACGCGCTCTGGCTCTACCGTAAAATGATTTTTGGCGCGCTGGAAAAGCCCGCGCTCGCTGGCATCAAGGACCTCGGGCTGCGCGAGCTTGTGATCTTCCTGCCGCTAGTCGTCCTCACAATCCTGTTTGGCGTGGCACCCAAGCCTGTACTGGACATGTCCGCGGCATCGGTGGCGCAGCTCGTCGAGCACTACAATCTGGCGGTGAAAACGCCCGGCAAAACGGCGGGACTGCCATGAGTGTGGTCTATTCAAGTTATCTACCACTGCTGCCGGAACTGGCGCTGGCGATCGGCGCCATGGTGCTGCTGCTGGCCGGAGTGATGCAGGGCGAGGGCAGCGCTCGCACGGTCAACGTCCTCACCATCTTCGTTCTGATCGCGGTCGGCGCATTCGTAGTGATGATTCCGCCCGGCCGGCACACGTTCTTCGGCGACAGCTTCATCGTCGACGATTTCGCGCGGTTCTTGAAGCTGCTGACACTGGCGGGCTCCGTGGGTGCGATGCTGCTGTCGCTGAATTTCTTGAAGGTCGAGCGCCTGCAAAAATTCGAATACGGCCCGCTGATCCTGCTGTCGTCGCTCGGCATGCTGGTGTTGATTTCGGCGGCGGACCTCATCGCGCTTTATCTCGGCCTCGAAATGATGAGTCTGGCGCTCTACGTGATCGCCGCCTTTGACCGCGACAACGTTCGCTCGACCGAAGCCGGGCTGAAGTATTTTGTGCTCGGCGCATTGTCGTCAGGGATGCTGCTTTACGGCGCTTCGCTGATCTATGGCTTTACCGGCACGATCTCATTCGCTGGCATCGCCAAAGCCGCGGGGCAGGGCGCGCCCCCACTCGGTCTGATTTTTGGCCTCGTCTTCCTGTTCGTCGGCTTCTGCTTCAAGATTTCCGCTGTGCCGTTCCATATGTGGACGCCCGACGTGTATGAGGGAGCGCCCACGCCGGTCACCGCGTTCTTCGCGGCCGCGCCGAAAGTCGCCGGCATTGCCATGTTCGTGCGCGCCAGCATCGTGGCGTTTCCCGGCATCACCGAGCAGTGGCAGCAGATCGTGGTCTTTGTCGCCATCGCCTCGATGGCTCTTGGCTCCTTCGCGGCAATCGGTCAGCGCAATATCAAGCGGCTTCTTGCCTATTCGTCCATCGGTCACATGGGTTTTGCTCTTGTCGGCCTCGCCGCAGGCTCGGTGGAAGGCGTGCAAGGGGTTTTGATTTATGTCGCCATTTATGTGGCGATGACGCTCGGCACCTTTGCGGTCGTGCTGTCGATGCGTCGCGACGGCGTGCTGGTCGAAAACATCTACGACCTGTCGGGCCTTGCCCGCACGCATCCGACCATCGCGTTCATGCTTGCGGCGCTCTTGTTTTCGCTCGCCGGCATTCCGCCGCTCGCCGGCTTCTTCGCCAAATTCTACGTATTCCTCGCTGCGATCAACGCCGGCCTTTACACGCTGGCGGTTGTTGGCGTGCTCACCAGCGTGGTTGGCGCTTACTACTACCTGTTGATCGTCAAGATCATGTACTTCGACGAGCCGGCGCGCGGCTTTGCGCCGATGCCGGGATCATTGCGGCTCGTTCTTGCGATTGGCGGCCTGAGCAACCTTCTGTTTTTTGTCTATCCGGCGCCACTGATCGGCGCCGCGAGCGCGGCGGCGAAATCGCTGTTCTAGCGCCGCACAGGAATGAACCGCGACGCCACGGACCTGGCGGGGGTCCGGCACAAACATTACGACACGCTCGGCTCCACCAATGCCGAGGCGCTGACGCTCGCGCGCGGCGGCGAACGTGGCCCGTTGTGGGTCAGCGCCGGGCAACAAACGGCGGGACGCGGCCGCCGCGGCAACGAATGGGTTTCGCCGCCCGGCAATCTCTACGCAACATTACTCGTGACCGAGCCGTCACCGCCCAGCGTGGCGGCGCAACTCTCGTTTGTTGCCGGGCTCGCGCTGCGCGATGCCTTGACGGCGTGCCACGCCACGCTGGATCCAAGGTTGAAATGGCCGAATGATGTGCTGATCGGCGGCAAAAAGGTCGCCGGCATTCTGATCGAGGCAGAAAACACTCCGCGTTTTTCGGTTGCGGTCGGGATCGGCGTTAATTGCACCAGCCATCCAGTACAAACCATTTTTCCCGCCACTGACCTGAAAGCCGAAAATCTCGATGCCCCTGCCGAACAGGTCTTGCTGCTCCTCGTACGTGCGATGGGATTGCGCATCGCGCAGTGGCAGGCGGGGCGAGGCTTTGCCTCCATTCGCGCCGAATGGCTTCGCTATGCAGCCGGGTTACACGACGCCATCCGCGTTCGCCTCCCTGAACGGGAGTTGACGGGCCAGTTCGACGGAATCGACGAAACGGGCCATTTGCTCCTGAAAACTGCAACAGGATGCGAAAACATCGCGGCCGGTGAAGTCTTTGGGATTGGTCCATGAATGGCGGCCCAAAAGAGCTGGTGTTCGCGCCCCTGGGAGGCGTCGGCGAGATCGGCATGAACTTGTCGATCTACGGAATCGGCGCGCCGCGGCGCAGCTGGCTGATCGTCGATCTCGGTGTGTCATTCGCGCAGGAAGAGCAACTGCCCGGCGTCGATTTGATCATGCCGGACGTTCGTTTTCTCGCCGAAGAACGGCGCAATATCGCAGGCATCGTGCTCACCCATGCCCATGAGGACCATTTCGGCGCCGTGCTCGACCTTTGGCCGCAATTGAAGGTGCCGCTCTACGCGACACCATTCACGGCCGCCTTGCTTGAAGCCAAGCGAGCCAGCGAGCCTGGCGCGCCGGAAATACCAGTAACGATTATTCCGGTCGGCGGCCGGTTCAATGCCGGTCCTTTCGACGTCGAACTGGTTTCGATGGCCCATTCCATTCCGGAATCGAATGCGCTGATCATTCGCACCTCCGCAGGGACCGTGTTGCACACCGGCGACTGGAAAATCGATCCAACCCCGCCGCTCGGCTTGCCGACTGATGAGACTAAGCTGCGCGCGCTGGGCGAGGAGGGTTGTCTGGCGCTCGTCGGCGATTCCACCAACGCGGTGCGCGAAGGGCGTTCGCCCTCGGAAGCCGACGTTGCCAAGACTCTCACGGATCTCATCAAGTCAGCCCGCGCGCGCGTCGCGGTGACCACATTTGCCTCGAATGTCGGGCGGCTGCGGGTTGTCGCGGAGGCGGCGCAGAAGGCGGGGCGCGAAGTGGTTCTGGTCGGCCGCGCCATGGAGCGTATCGTTCAGGTTGCGCGAGAGACCGGACATCTGGAAGGGGTGCAGGAATTCCGCAGCGTCGACATTTACGGCCATTTGCCGCCCGACAAAGTTGTCGCGCTTTGCACCGGAAGCCAGGGCGAGCCGCGGGCCGCGCTCGCGCGGATCGCGGAAGATCAACATCCGGAAGTCACTTTGAGCAAAGGCGACCGCGTGATCTTCTCGGCGCGCACAATCCCCGGTAACGAGAAGGCCGTGGGCCGGGTCATCAATGGCCTGATCGATCAGAGAATCGAAGTCATCACCGATCGCACCCACCTCGTTCACGTCTCCGGGCATCCGCGGCGCGGCGAGTTGCAGGAGCTTATTTCCTGGGTCAAGCCGCAGATTCTCGTCCCCGTTCACGGCGAGGCCTTGCATCTGCACGAACACGCTGCGCTGGCGCGCCGTTGCGGTGTGAAAGACGTGATCCTATGCCGTAACGGCGACCTTGTGCGGCTCGCACCGCAGAGCGGCGTGATCGATGAGGTGCCAGCCGGGCGCGTCTACAAAGATGGCCGTCTTTTGGTCGACGCGCAGGCGCGCACCGTCGCCGATCGCCGCAGGCTGAGCTTTGCCGGCGCAATTTCCATTGCGCTGGCGTTGACTGAAAAAGGCGAGCTGGCCGCGGATCCGGAGATCGATCTGATCGGGATTCCGGAGCGCGACAGCGGCGGAGTGTTGTTCGCCGATCTCGTTGACGATGTCGTGCTGGAAACCTTCGAATCTCTGCCGCGCGCGAAACGGCGCGATCCCGATACGGTAGCTGAAGCAGTGCGGCGCGGCGTGCGCAATGCCGTGGCCAATGCCTGGGGCAAGAAGCCCATGTGCCACGTTCACGTTCTGGCGATATAGTCGAAAAAGAGGATGCAATGATCGGACGGCTGAACCATGTGGCGATTGCGGTGCGCGACATCGCCAAAGCGGCGGCGCTCTACCGCGATACATTGGGCGCGCAGGTGTCCGCAGCCGTCCCGCAGCCGGAGCACGGTGTAACCACGGTTTTCATTGCCCTGCCGAATACCAAAATCGAATTGCTTGAGCCGCTCGGGCAAGACTCGCCGATCTTGAAATTTCTAGAGCGCAACCCTGACGGCGGCATCCATCACATCTGCTACGAGGTCGAGGATATCAGGGCGGCGCGAGACAAATTGACGGCCGGTGGCGCGCGCGTGCTGGGAACCGGCGAGCCGAAAATTGGCGCGCATGGCAAGCCGGTGCTCTTCCTGCATCCGAAAGACTTCAACGGCACTTTGGTCGAGCTCGAGCAGGCTTAAAGCCATGCGCGCGACCACCGCCATCGCGATTTACTTTTTGATCTGGTGGGTTGTCTTGTTCGCGATCTTGCCTTTCGGCATCAAGAGCCAGCACGAAGGCGAGGGCTATGCGCAGGGCACCGACCCTGGCGCCCCCATGCTTGCCGGTATCGGCCGCAAGCTGATTTGGACCACCATAGTGGCGAGCGTCGTTTTCGGCGTCGTGGCGATCATTTACGTCAACGGCCTAGTTTCGCTTGACGATCTGATGTTCGGCTTCGGCCCGCCGCGGCGTTAAAAAAAGAGCAGGGCGACCGGCCCCGCTCACATTCGCTTTTGTCGTCCCTTATTCCCGGCCGGTGGGCCGGAAGGCTGCGATGATCGCGCCGAGACTTCCTCCCGAGACTTAGACCGCTCCAGGCCGGTTGCCCGACTCTTCTGAGCAGGGGGAAAGTATCGGACACTTCCCGGCGTGTCATCATGGAACTAGCGTCCGACCACGAGGGGACCGTCAAGGATTTCTCTCCTGAAATCGTCGACCAAGGTCTCGACCCGCACGGTCCAGACCCCACCCATCGGCAGACTCACATTGGTGACGCGCCAATCACCGTCATTTCCCTGGCGTGCCGCACGCTGCAGGCCTTCCAGACCCGGGGCGGAAAGGGCGACGGTCACTTCCTTGGCGCGCAACGATGTGAAATCTTCCTGCATCAGGTGGATGCGCAATTCGATTGGCCCGGCACGACCGGGCGACATAGTCACATCAGCCATCACCTTTTCACCGTGGAGGTGGACAAAAGCGGGCTCGCCGGAAGCGATCGATCGGGGCGGCGGCGTGAAGCGCCACAGCGCGACCAAGCCCAGAATGGCGATGATGCAGCCAAGCTCCGCGCCGACCGAACGGACGAAAAGCCGCCGCGCTTTTGCACGGGCCCGCAGGACGCCCGGCGTCAGCACATAACGATTGTAAGCTGCAATGCAAAGAAGGGTGGCGACCAGGACGAGCTTGGCCGCGAAAATGCGCCCATAATCGGTCGTCCAGATTGCAGCGGCGTGTTCGATCTGAATGACGGCGAGGATGGTGCCGCTGATGAGAAGGCCCGCCAGCACAAACATGATGGCGCGCGAAAAGCGCAGGAGCACCACAGAGTGTCTCGCGGTCGCGCGAAACAAGAACCAAAGCGGGATCAGCGAACCGGCCCAGAGCGCAACGGCAATTCCATGAATGAAAACCGAGGGCCGCGTGAGCCACTGTGGCATCGCATTGCTGGCGTGCCCGCTAGCGGCAAGCGCGGCTGCTGCCAGGACGATTGAAGAGAGTGACAGCAATCTGGTAAGGTTTCGATTGCGAGCCCCTGCGACAGCAAAACTTATCGCCAGCCCGCATCCCGCGATCAGAGCACTCGTCGCGTAGACGGTTTTGAGACCCGCGATATAAGCCTCGGGCCGCCAGAAGCTTTCGAGCGGCAAGGCGAGCGCGTCGACGCCCTGAAAGCCGATCGAGAGCGGAATTGCTGCGAACGCGACCGCCGAAACACTCGCGACGACGGCCGCCGCCTTTGGCGGCAATTTCGTTCCGGTCCAAACCGGGAATGCAAGCCCGCCAATGCCGATAAACAGACCGGCATAGATCGCCAGACGTGCCAGCCAGATGGCAACAGCGAGCCCTCGGTCCGTGCTGTTGATGTTGGCTGGCGCGCTGCTGCGCACCCCGATCGAGAATTGCAAAGCGCCACCGACGGGATGGCCATCTGCCGAAGCCACGCGCCAGCTCAGAATGTAACTGCCTTGACCGAGAAGGCTCGGAGCTCTCAACGTGACGGTGCGGTCCTCGACCACAAAGGCCGGATTGCTCGTCCCGCCGTCGGGGCTCACCAGCTTGAACACCAGCCCGGCGACAGGCTCGTTGAACGTGAGGCTCAGCTCGGCAGGCGCCGCTGATAGCATCGCGCCGTCGCGCGGCTCCGCGCGCACCAAAGTGGCATGCGCAAAGGCCGGGCCCGCCGCGCTGCAAAGCGCGGCGGTCAGCAGGATCGCAAGCCAAACGATCCGCGCCGCGGCGCCGGTCATCGTTTCGGAGTAAGAATAAGCGAGGGCGCTGGCTCTTTCAGATCGTGCCCGGCCTGGCCGCCCGCGGGGATCTCGATCCAGCGATGCACACCTTGTTCACACTCCTGCACGACTGGAAAGAAAAGCCGCCCGGGCTTGAGGTCCGCCGCAACGAAAACCGAGGCGACGAATTCGTCGTAATGCGCATCGGCGAGCTTGCCGGTCCAGGCGATTTCGGTGACGCCTTCCGACAGTTTGGCGCCATGGAAGAACTCATAGGTCTTCGCATATCTGCTTTTGAACGTGTCGATAGCCCAGCCGGGTTTCGGCATGGGTTTGGCGGCGATAACGCCTTCGGGGATTTGCACCCGGACCTTGATGGTTGGAGATTCGCCGCAGCCGTGGCCTACACGGAACGTCAGCTTGGTGGGCGCGCCGAGAGTGGCTTCGCGTTGTTCGAGCGTCACATGGGCGTTAGAAGGCAGCGCTGACGCGCCAAGAAGAAGCGCAACTCTACCAAAGCGTAAAACAGCTTTCATGGAATCCATCCTGTTTGGCATGACATTGAGAGCGCAGTGTCAGGCCAAGGATGGTGGTCCTCGCGCGAATTCGAAGGCCGAACGGGTGGCTACAGTGAGTTGCGAGGAGCACGGCAGCGTCAACGACACGCTGCACGATACCGGCAACGCAAGCGTCACCGCCGCAGCAGGGGTGGCGGCGGTGGGTGCCGTATTGCAAAGAATGCAAGATGCGCAAGCGGCGGGAGCGGCCCTCGGCCCGCGCTCGTCTGCAGCTGAATCGCCGTGACAGATGACAGCGGATAGCGCTGCAGCCTGGACGTTCGGGATAAAGGAGAAGCCTGAAAGAATTGCCTGCAGCGCGATCCAATAGATCGCGGCGACCGCCGCAATGCTTCTTCCGCTGCCTGTGCGCCACATGGCGTCACGCTATCACGCCGCCTGGCTCTTGTCTTTTGGCTCCCGATCCGGCTTGCTCGTTCCAGTTGATTCAAGGGCCGTTCGGATGCGTCTTTCCCGCTATTTTCTGCCAACCTTGCGCGAGTCACCCCGCGAGGCGGAGATCGTGTCGCACAAATTGATGCTGCGCGCCGGCATGATGCGGCAGGAGGCGGCGGGGATATATGCATTTCTGCCGCTCGGTCTGCGCGTCCTGCAAAAGGTCTGCGCGATCGTGCGCGAAGAGCAGGACCGCGCCGGCGCCATCGAGATGCTGATGCCGACGATTCAATCGGCCGACTTATGGCGCGAGAGCGGGCGATACGACGCTTACGGTAAGGAGATGCTGCGCATCAAGGATCGTCACGAGCGCGAAATGCTTTACGGGCCGACCAATGAAGAAATGATCACCGAAATCTTCCGCGCCTATTGCAAATCGTACAAAGACGTTCCGCTCAATCTCTATCACATTCAATGGAAGTTCCGGGATGAGGTGCGGCCGCGGTTCGGGCTGATGCGCGGCCGCGAATTCCTGATGAAGGACGCGTATTCATTCGACCTCGATCAGGCCAGCGCGCGGCACGCCTACAACAAAATGTTCGTGGCCTATCTGCGTACCTTTGCGCGGCTTGGCCTGAAATCAATTCCGATGCGCGCCGATACCGGGCCGATCGGCGGCGACCTCAGCCACGAATTCATTATTCTGGCGCCGACCGGCGAAAGCGAGGTGTTCTGTCACAAGGACTATCTTGACTTCCCCGTGCCGGACGCTGGTGTGAATTTTGACGACATTCCGGGGCTGCAAGCGACGGTCGATAAATGGACCTCGCTCTATGCGGCGACGTCGGAAATGCACGACAAGGCGGCGTTCGAGAAAATCGCGGCCGACAAGCAAGTGTCTGCGCGCGGCATCGAGGTCGGCCATATTTTCTATTTCGGCACCAAATATTCGGCGCCCATGAATGCGAACGTGACGGGACCGGACGGTAAGGACGTGCCGGTGCACATGGGGTCCTATGGCATCGGGCCGAGCCGTCTGGTCGCCGCGATCATCGAGGCGTCGCATGACGACGCCGGCATCATCTGGCCCGAGCCGGTTGCGCCGTGGCGCGTCGTCATTCTGAATCTCAAGCAAGGCGATGCCGCCACGGATAGCGCATGCGAGCAGCTCTATCGTCAGCTGACGGGGCGCGGCATCGAACCGCTCTACCACGATCTGGACGAGCGGCCCGGCGCCAAATTCGCGATGGCCGACCTCATCGGCATTCCCTGGCAGGTCATGATTGGTCCCCGCGGCCTGGCGGAGGGCAAGGTTGAGGTGAAGCGCCGCGCCGACGGTTCAAAGGAACTTATGAGCCTCGTTGCGGCGGTCGACCGGCTGGCAAAATGAGCTGTGCGTGACCTGCGGCAACGTCGTCAGGCAATGGCTTGAATCCGCCAGAATCGTGCGAAATTCAGCGTTTCGGGAGCGTTGATGAGCAGCGGTACGCGGCCGTTTTCTCCGTTCGAATGGATGTTGTCGCTGCGCTATCTCAGGGCGCGGCGCAAAGAGGGATTCATTTCGGTCATCGCCGGGTTTTCCTTCCTTGGGATCATGCTGGGCGTTGCCACACTCATCATCGTCATGGCGGTGATGAACGGGTTTCGCACCGAGTTGCTCGACAAGATTCTCGGCCTGAACGGCCACCTGCTGATCCAGCCCATCGAAAAGCCGCTGTCGGATTGGGAAGAGGTTGCCGACCGCGTTTCGAAGGCCGACGGAATCCGGCTGGCCGCGCCGATCGTTGAAGGCCAGGCGCTGGCCTCGTCGCCCTATAACAGCGGCGGAGTGCTGGTGCGCGGCATTCGGCTCAAGGACCTGCAAAAGCTTCCGTCGATCGCGCGTAACATCAAGCAGGGCACGCTCGAAGGTTTTGATGATCAGCAGGGTGTCGTGATCGGCCGCCGGCTTGCGGACCAATTGTCGCTGCGCTCGGGCGACAACATAACTCTGGTTGCTCCGCGCGGCGCGGTCACGCCGATGGGCACGACGCCACGCATCAAGGTCTATCGAATTGCCGCCGTTTTTGAAGTCGGAATGTCTGAATATGACTCGGCCTTCGTCTTCATGCCGCTCAGCGAAGCGCAGGCCTATTTCAATCGCGCCGGCGATGTGACGGCGATCGAGGTCTACACGGCGAACCCTGACCGGGTCGATCGTTACCGCAAGGCCGTCACCGATAGCGCCCAGCGTCCGATCTTCATGATCGATTGGCGGCAGCGCAACGCGACGTTCTTCAATGCGCTTCAGGTCGAGCGCAACGTCATGTTTCTAATTCTGACTTTGATCGTGCTCGTCGCGGCACTCAACATCGTCTCCGGCCTGATCATGTTGGTGAAGGACAAAGGCCGGGACATTGCCATTTTGCGTACTATGGGCGCGGCGCAGGGCGCGATCATGCGCGTGTTTTTGATTACCGGCGCTTCGATCGGCGTGGTCGGCACCTTGGTCGGACTGCTGCTGGGCGTCGTGGTCTGTCTCAATATCGAATCCATCCGGCAATTCCTGTCATGGCTGACCAACACTGAATTGTTTTCGCCTGAGCTTTATTTTCTTTCGAAGCTGCCCGCCAATATGGATATCGGCGAAACCGCCGCCGTCGTGGTGATGGCGCTGACGTTGTCGCTTCTGGCGACGCTCTATCCGGCGTGGCGAGCGGCACGCCTCGATCCGGTGGAGGCGCTGCGTTATGAGTGAGCTCAACGTAACGCAGGGCGAAGATTCGCCGGTCCTGTTCCTGCACAATATCGAACGGCATTATCGTCAAGGGGATGCCACGCTCGATATTCTCAACGGCGCGGAGCTGGCGGTGTGGCCGGGTCAATCGGTTGCGCTGGTCGGGCCATCGGGTGCCGGCAAATCGACGCTGCTGCATCTCGCCGGCCTGCTCGAGCATCCGGACGCAGGAGAAGTCTATATCGATAGCGTCGCAACTTCGACGCTTCCCGATACCGAACGCACCCGCATCCGGCGCGACGATATCGGCTTCGTCTACCAGTCCCATCATCTGCTGCCGGAATTCAGCGCGCTCGAGAACGTTTTGCTTCCCCAGATGATCCGGGGCCTGTCACGGGGCGAGGCGAGGGCGCGCGCCGTCGAGCTTCTGGGCTATCTCGGACTTGGTCAGCGTTTGACCCATAGGCCCGCCGAGCTGTCGGGTGGCGAGCAGCAGCGGGTGGCGATCGCCCGAGCGGTTGCCAACGCACCCCGCGTCCTGCTGGCCGACGAGCCGACCGGCAATCTGGATCCCCATACCGCCGACCACGTATTTTCGGCGCTCACCCAGCTCGTCCAAGCCTCCAATCTCGCGACGGTCGTTGCCACCCACAACATGGATCTGGCAGCCCGTATGGATCGGCGCGTGACGATCCAGGACGGTCAAGTCGTCGAGCTGGATTAGCCAACTATTTCAAGTGGTTACGCTACTTGACAAGGGAACATAACATGAACTATGTTCTTCGTCTGTTCTTTTGATGGAGACGGTCATGTTTCGCGCGCTCATCCAAGATGCGGCTGCCCTCGCTTCGCTTGCCTTGTTCGGCGGCATGATCGTGATCTGGTCGCAGGTGCTGACCAATCTGTAGTGCGTTGCGTTCCCTGTTGCGTAGGTCTGCGTGTGCGTCCCCCAATGCCCGGCTTTCTGCCGGGCATTTTCTTTTCCGGTGAATAGCGGGACTTCGGCTAGCCGCGGGTGGACTTGGCGGCGAGGGGTTCGCACTGTCTTTCGAAGAGAGAATCGCGGGACCACCGGCTGATGGCTGAACTCGATTTCGTTCACCTGCACGTGCATTCGTCTTATTCGCTGCTGGAAGGCGCGCTGACAATCAGCCGTCTCGCCGACCTGGCCAAAGCGGATAAACAGCCGGCCTTGGCGCTTACCGACACCGACAACATGTTCGGTGCGCTCGAATTCTCGGAAAAATTCGCGGCTTCCGGCATCCAGCCCATCGTCGGCTGCGCCTTGGCAGTCGATTTCGCAGATGGAGAACAGGGCGTGCGCGGCATGACGAGCGCCGCGCCGCGCCCGCGCATCGTTTTGCTGGCGGCGACAAGAGCCGGATATGAGAGTCTTATGCGGCTTAATTCGCGCGCGTTTCTGGAAACGCCATCGTCGGAGCAGCCGCACATCAAGCTGAGCTGGCTCGAAGGCCAGACCGACGGGATTATCGCCCTCACAGGCGGGCCAGGCGGACCTCTCGATCAGGCAATCTCGGCGGGGCAAAGCCATCTGGCGCTGCCGCGATTCACCTCTCTGATCAAGTTGTTCGGCGATCGGCTTTATGTGGAATTGCAGCGCCAGGGCACGGCGGCGCAGCGCGTCAGCGAGCCTGCGCTGCTGGATCTCGCTTATGCCCACGGCATTCCGCTGGTGGCAACGAATGAACCGTATTTTGCCACGGTGGAAGATTTCGAAGCCCACGATGCGCTGATCTGCATCGCGGGCGGCCGGCTTGTCGCCGAGGGCGATCGCCGCCAGCTCACGCCGGAACATCGCTTCAAATCACGCGCTGAGATGAAGGCGCTCTTTGCCGATCTTCCCGAAGCGTTGGCATCGACCGTAGAGATCGCGCAACGGTGCGCATTCCGGCCTTGCACTCATGAACCGATTCTGCCGCGCTTCACCGTTGGCGATCGTAACGTCGATGAGGCGGCCGAACTGCGCAACCGCGCCGAAGCGGGGCTCGCGCACCGCATTGCGACGCATGGCGTCGCGCCAGGCCATACCGAGCAAGAATACCGCGACCGTCTGAGCTTCGAGCTCAACGTTATCGCGAACATGAAATACCCGGGATATTTTCTGATCGTCGCCGACTTTATCCAATGGGCGAAGGCCAATCAGATTCCGGTAGGACCGGGCCGCGGCTCGGGCGCAGGGTCCTTGGTTTCGTATGCGCTGACCATCACGGATCTCGATCCGATGCGTTTCGGGCTGCTGTTCGAGCGCTTCCTCAACCCCGAACGCGTCTCGATGCCGGACTTCGACATCGATTTCTGCCAGGAGCGGCGCGACGAAGTGATACGCTACGTGCAGGAGCGTTACGGCCGCGATCAGGTCGCGCAGATCATCACCTTCGGCACCTTGCAGGCGCGCGGTGTTCTGCGTGACGTCGGCCGCGTCCTGCAGATGGCCTACGGGCACGTCGATAAGCTTTGTAAGCTAGTGCCACAAAATCCGGCAGCACCGATATCGCTCACCCAGGCCATCGATGGCGAACCCCGGCTGCAAGCGGAGCGCGACCGCGACCCGGTCGTTAAAAGGGCCTTCGACATTGCGATCAAATTGGAGGGCCTGACCCGGCACGCTTCGACGCACGCTGCCGGCATCGTCATCGGCGATAGGCCGCTTTCGGAGCTGGTGCCGCTCTATCGCGATCCGAAGTCGGACATGCCGGTGACCCAATTCAACATGAAATGGGTTGAGCAGGCGGGCCTCGTCAAATTCGACTTCCTCGGTCTCAAAACTCTCACCGTTCTGAAGAAGGCCGTCGATCTGGTGAAGCGGCGCGGTATCGACATCGATCTTGCGGCCATCCCGCTCGACGACAAGAAAACCTACGAGCTCCTGGCGCGGGCTGAAGCGGTCGGCATCTTCCAACTGGAAAGTCAGGGCATGCGGCGGGCGCTGCTCGATATGCGGCCCGACCGCTTCGAGGACATCATCGCGCTGGTCGCGCTCTACCGCCCGGGCCCGATGGCGAATATTCCGACTTACTGTGCGCGCAAGCACGGTATGGAAAAGCCGGAATACGTTCATCCCAAGCTCGAACCGATCCTGCGCGAGACATTCGGCGTCATTGTCTACCAGGAACAGGTGATGCAGGCGGCGCAGATCCTCGCCGGCTACACGCTCGGCCAAGCCGACCTGCTGCGCCGCGCCATGGGTAAGAAAATCCGATCCGAAATGCAGGCGCAACGCAAGCACTTCGTCGACGGCGCGCTAAAGAACAACATCGAAAAATATCAAGCCGATCTGATTTTCGATCTGCTCGAGCGCTTCGCCGAGTACGGCTTCAACAAGAGTCACGCCGCGGCTTACGCTCTCGTCGCTTATCAAACCGCGTATATGAAGGCCAATTATCCGGTCGAGTTTCTCGCGGCGTCGATGACGCTCGACATGAGTAACACCGACAAGCTCGCGGAATTTCGCGCCGAGGCGGAGCGGCTCGGCATCAAGGTAGCGCCGCCCTCCATCAATCGTTCGGGCGTCGAATTCGACGTGGAAGGCGACACCATCCTTTATGCGCTGGCAGCCCTCAAAGGCGTCGGCACGCAAGCGGTCCAGGCGATCGTGGACGAACGCGCCAAGAAGCCTTTCGACGGCGTCACCGATTTCGCGGCGCGCATCAATCCCCGCGCCGTCAACAAGCGCGTGCTGGAAAGCCTGATCGCGGCCGGTGCTTTCGATACTTTTGACGATAACCGGGCGCGGCTCTATGGCGGCGTCGATAAGATGCTGGCCCAAGCACAGCATGCGCACGAAGCTGCATCTGTCGGGCAGGGCGACATATTTGGCACTGCGGGGCGGCGCGAGCCCATCGTACTGCCGAAAGTCGAACCGTGGTTGCCTGCGGAGAAACTGCGCAAGGAATATGAGGCGATCGGCTTCTTCCTGTCCGGGCATCCGCTCGACGATTACGCGGCCGTGCTGAAGCGGCTGCGGGTTCAGAGCTGGGCGGAGTTCTCTCGCGCTGTGAAGGGCGGCGCGAGCGCGGGCCGCGTGGCGGCGACAGTCGTTTCGCGCACGGAGCGGCGCACCAAGACCGGCAACAAGATGGGCATCATCGGCTTGTCCGATCCGAGCGGGCACTACGAGGCCGTCATTTTCGCGGAAGGGCTCGCCGCACATCGCGATCTTCTTGAGCCCGGCAACGCCGTTCTGCTTTTTCTTTCCGCCGAAGTGCAGGGCGACGAGGTTCGCGCCCGCATCCAATCCGCCGAGCCGCTCGATGCCGCAGCGGCAAATCTGAATACGGCGCTACGGGTGTTTTTGCGCAACGACGCTCCGCTCGAAGCCGTCGCCAAGCGGCTCGAAGCAGCGCCGCGGGGACGCAATGGCAATGGTACCGGCGACGGCGAAGTGAGCGTGATCTTGCTGATCGACGTCGCCACCGAGGTCGAGATCAAGCTGCCCGGGCGCTTCAAGGTCTCGCCGCAAATCGCGGGCGCGATCAAAGCAGTTCCCGGAGTTGTGGCAGTCGAGGCGCTTTAGCGCCGTAGAATCCGGGACTTAGCGGCCAGCCCAGTCCTTGCACCGGCGCAGCCACGTCTATATAAGCGCGGCCATCACTCACGCGGACGTTGGCTTTCGGCTCCCACAACGAGCCAATAAGCCGTCCGGTGGCCGGTTTCAGCAACGAAATCAGCCTCTCCCGTCCGCGGCGGACCAACCGGAGAATGTTTATGGCGCTTCCTGATTTCTCAATGCGTCAGCTATTGGAAGCTGGCGTGCACTTTGGCCACCAGGCCCACCGCTGGAACCCGAAGATGGGCGAATACATCTTCGGCACCCGCAACAACATCCATATCGTCGACCTCGCGCAGACCGTGCCGATGCTGCACAAGGCGCTGCAGGCCGTCAGCGATACCGTCGCCAAGGGCGGACGAATTCTGTTCGTCGGCACCAAGCGGCAGGCGCAAGATGCGGTCGCTGACGCGGCGAAACGTTGCGCGCAATATTACGTGAATTCTCGCTGGCTCGGCGGCACGCTGACCAACTGGAAGACGATTTCCGGCTCGATCGCGCGGCTGCGCAAGCTCGACGAGATGCTGTCGTCCAACGAAGCCGGCGGCTACACCAAGAAAGAGCGCCTGACGATGCAGCGCGAGCGCGACAAGCTCGACCGCTCGCTCGGCGGCATCAAGGACATGGGCGGCGTGCCCGACCTGCTGTTCGTGATCGACACGAACAAGGAAGACATCGCGATCAAGGAGGCCCAGCGCCTCGGCATTCCGGTCGCGGCGATCGTCGATACGAACTCGGATCCGGCCGGCATCAGCCACGTCGTCCCGGGCAACGACGATGCCAGCCGCGCGCTGTCGCTTTATTGCGATCTGGTCGCCAAGGCGGCAATCGACGGTATTTCGCGCGCACAAGGCGAATCCGGCATCGATGTCGGCGCAGCCGAGAAGCCGACCGTCGAAAGCGTGTCGACCGCACCGGCTGCCGACGATCACGGCTATGAGGCATTGCCCGGACCGCGTGGCGCTGCCGACGATCTCAAGAAGCTGCCAGGCGTGTCCGGCGCGATCGAAAAGCAGCTCAACGACCTCGGCATCTTCCACTTCCAGCAATTTGCCGATCTCAGCGGCAAGGCCGCGCATTACATCGGTGAAGAAGTGGGTCTGCCGGGTCGCGTGGAAAGCTGGATCGCCAAGGCGAAGGAACTGGTGGCGGAATAACCTCCGCCGCTGGCCGCTATTTTATCTCTCAAGTGTAGAAGGCATGTGATGGCTGAAATTACCGCCGCGATGGTCAAAGAACTTCGCGAGACGAGCGGCGCCGGCATGATGGATTGCAAGGCGGCGCTGACCGAGACCAAGGGCGACATCCAGGCCGCGCAGGATTGGCTGCGCAAGAAGGGGCTGTCCAAAGCCGCCAAGAAGGCCGGCCGCGTCGCTGCGGAAGGCCTCATTGGCGTCAGCGTGCGCGGCACGAAGGGCGTGCTCGTCGAGGTCAATTCTGAAACGGACTTCGTCTCCCGCAACGACCTGTTCCAGGGTCTGGTGAAGATGATCGCGGACGTCGCCCACGGCGCAGGGACCGACGTCGAGGCGATCAAGAAGGCCAAGGCCGGCGCGATCACTGTCGAGGAAGCGATCAACGACACTATCGCCAAGATCGGTGAAAACATGACGTTGCGCCGCGCCGGCGCGCTTGAGGTCAAGCAGGGCGCGGTCGGCAGTTATGTTCACTCGTCCGTCACCGACGGCCTGGGCCGGATCGGTGTTCTGGTGGGTCTCGAATCCTCGGGCAAGGCGGACGAGCTCAAGACGCTGGGCCGGATGATCGCCATGCATATCGCCGCATCCAATCCGCAAGCGATCGATGCCGCGAGCATGGATCCCAATATCGTGAAGCGGGAAAAAGACGTGCTCGCCGACAAGTACAAGCAGCAGGGCAAGCCCGCGAATGTCATCGACAAGATCGTCGAGTCCGGGCTTAAGACTTTTTACAAGGAAGCCACGCTGCTCGAGCAGACCTATGTTCACGACGACAAGAAAAACGTCGCCCAGGCGCTCAAGGAAGCGGAAAGCCAAGTCGGTGCCCCGGTGAAAGTCACCGGCTATCTTCGCTTTGCGCTGGGGGAAGGGATTGAGAAGCAGGAGGCCGATTTTGCTGCCGAGGTCGCCGCGGCGGCCGGCCAAAGATAAGCACAGGATGGGCGGTCTTTCGGCCGCCCTTTCTTTATAGTCGCCCGCGTGCTGTTTGAGTCGAGCCGGCCTTGGGATCGTCATCATGAGCAGCCCCGCTTATAAGCGCGTCATCGTCAAAATCTCCGGCGAAGCGCTGAGCGCTAATGGCGTCAGCATCGACCAGGCAACCGTCGAGCGGATCGCCGACGACCTGGTCGCGGCAGCGAAGCTCGGTGTTCAGCTCGGTGTCGTGGTCGGCGGCGGCAACATCTTTCGTGGCGTCGAAGTCTCGTCGCGCGGCGTGCCGCGGGCCGTCGGCGACACGATGGGAATGCTGGCGACCATCATGAATTGTCTCGCGCTCGAAGCCGCAATCGAGCGCAAGGGACGCGAGGCGCGGACGCTGTCGGCGATCGCAATGCCGGCCGTTTGCGAAAATTACAGCCGAAAGCGTGCCATCAAGAACCTGGACAAGGGACGGGTCGTCCTTTTGGGAGCCGGCACGGGCAATCCGTTTTTTACAACCGACACGACCGCGGTCCTGCGTGCGGCTGAACTCGACGCCAACGCGGTTCTCAAGGCTACCTCGGTCGATGGCGTCTACAGCGCGGATCCGAAAAAGGATCCCAAGGCCACGCGATACGACAAGCTTTCGCACCAGGAGGCTCTTGAAAAGAACCTTCAGGTGATGGACGCAGCAGCCTTTGCCCTTGCCCGTGAAAACCGCCTGCCTATCATCGTTTTTTCCATTCACGGGAAAGGCGCGATCGAGCAGGTTTTGAGCGGGAAGGGACGCGCGACGCAGGTCGGCTGAGAGGCGGCGTCGCGAAGTAAGTGAGGATCAGGCATGGCGGTTACGACGCACGACATCAATGAGCTCAAGCGCCGCATGCAGGGCGCGCTTGCCGCGCTCAAGAGCGAACTCGCGGGGCTACGCACGGGGCGAGCCTCGCAGCACATGCTTGATCCGATCCATGTCGAGGCCTATGGCGCGCAAATGCCGCTCGTCCAGGTCGCGACGGTGACAGTGCCTGAGCCGCGCATGCTGGCGGTCAACGTGTGGGACAAGTCGCAGGTCACGGCTGTCGAGAAGGCGATCATCGCCGCGAACCTCGGTCTCACGCCGTCGACTGAAGGCCAGATGATCCGACTTCGCATTCCCGAGCTCAATGAGGAGCGCCGCAAGGAGCTGGTGAAGGTCGCGCATAAATATGCGGAAGCAGCGCGAGTGGCGGTCCGTCATGTCAGGCGCGACGGTCTCGACGTCATCAAGAAATTGGAAAAAGACCACAAGATCAGCAAGGATGAACACGACCGCTTTTCGGGCGACATACAAAAAGCCACCGACCAGGCGATCGCTGACGTCGATCACATGCTGAACGGCAAGGAAAAAGAAATCCTCACCGTCTGAGGCAAAGCCGATGGCCGATACAGTTCATCCAGCGGCCGCGCAGCCGAGCTTTCAGGTGCCGCAGCATGTTGCCATCATTATGGACGGCAATGGCCGCTGGGCGCAGGCCCGAGGACTGCCGCGAGGCGAAGGTCATCGGCGAGGTGTCGAAGCGCTGCGACGTACCGTGCGCGCGGCCGGCGAACTGGGCGTTCGCTTTCTCACAATTTTTTCCTTCAGCGCCGAAAACTGGTCGCGGCCGGCGCCCGAGATCAACGACCTGATGGGTCTGCTGCGCTTGTTCGTGCGCAACGATCTGGCCGAGCTTCATGCCAATAATGTGCGCGTGCGCATTATCGGAGAACGCGGCGATCTCAAGCCAGATATTCTCCGTCTGCTGGACGAGGCGGAAAAACGCACCAAAGCGAATACGGGGCTGACATTGGTCGTGGCCTTCAACTACGGCGCACGTCAGGAAATTGTGCGCGCGGCTTTGAGGATGGCGAAGGCCATCGCCGACGGGGAAGTGCAATTCGATGCTGTTAAGGTCGAGAATTTCGCGCGCTTTCTCGATGCGCCTGACATCCCGGACCCTGATCTGATCATTCGCACTAGCGGGGAGCAGCGGCTCTCGAACTTTCTGCTTTGGCAGTCGGCCTACAGCGAACTGATTTTCGTGCCGACTTATTGGCCTGATTTCGACCGCGCGGCGCTTGAGGCGGCGATCAACGAGTATCGCCGCCGCGAACGCCGGTTTGGCGGCGTTGTCGCGAAGACTGGTTCGTAGCGTGGCAGCCAGCAATCTGACGCTTCGCATCGCGTCGGCTGTGGTCTTGGCCCCGGCCGCGCTCGCGGTCACCTATTTCGGCGAGTGGCCATTCGGTATTTTCTGGACGGCGGCTGCTGTCGCCGTGATGTGGGAGTGGAGCGCGCTTGTCGATCGTGCGGGCGGCCAGCTGGCATTCGGCGCGGGTGCCGTTGCCATCATCGTGTCGGCGCTGATGACCGAGTTTAGCCGCCCGATGGTCGCGATCCTGCTTATCATGCTTGGCGCTTTCGCAGTCGTGGTCTTTGCGCCGGCGGCGCGCCGTCTTTGGATGGCGGCGGGGCTTGGCTATGCGGGTGCGCTTGCGCTCGCGCCGATTTTTTTGCGCGATGATCCGCAGCTGGGGATCGCGGCTATTCTTTTGGTCTTCATCGTCGTCTGGGCTACCGACATCATCGGCTATTTCGTCGGCCGCGCGATTGGCGGACCGAAGCTGGCGCCTTCGATAAGCCCTAAGAAAACCTGGAGCGGCGCATTGGCCGGAACGCTTGGCGCCGTGATGCTGGCTGCGCTTTTTGCGCCCTACGCGGGCGTTCGTGTCATTCCTGTCGTGGCAATCGCGTTTTCGCTTTCTATCGCGTCGCAAGCCGGTGATTTGCTTGAATCGGCCGTGAAGCGTCATTTTGATGCCAAAGATGCCGGCACACTCATTCCGGGTCATGGCGGCGTGATGGATCGTCTGGACGGATTTTGGGCCGCGATATGTGTTGCAACGAGTGTCGGAATTCTGCGCGGCGGATTCGAAGCGCCCGCGCAAGGTTTGTTGGTATGGTAATTCGATGAAAGCCGCGCCGCTGATCCGCGCGCAAAGCGCAAGACAGAACCAACCCCGAAGCGTTACAGTATTGGGCGCCACGGGTTCGGTCGGAGCCAGCACTGTCGATCTTCTGCGCGCTCAAAAAAATTCTTACGCCGTGGAAGCGGTGACGGCGCGGCGTAATGCAGCCGGATTGGCGAAGATCGCGCGTGAGCTGGGCGCGCGCCTCGCGGTCATCGCTGACGACGATTACTATTCCGAGCTAAAGGCTGCTCTGGCCGGTTCCGGCATTGAGGCCGCAGCAGGTGAGCAGGCGGTCATCGAAGCCGCGCAACGTCCCGCGGATTGGGTGATGGCGGCGATCAGCGGCGCGACTGGACTCCGTCCAACCATGGCCGCCATTGATCGAGGCGCCACAATCGCGCTCGCCAATAAGGAATGCCTGGTTTGCGCGGGAAGTTTGTTTATGGGTCGCGCGGCAGCGATGGGGGCAACCGTGCTGCCGGTCGACAGCGAGCACAATGCCGTCTTCCAGGCTTTGAGTGCCGGCGCCCGGGTCGACGTGCGCCGGGTGATTATCACCGCGTCCGGCGGGCCATTTCGAACCTGGCCGAACGATGCCATCCGCGCCGCGACGCCCGAGCAGGCTTTGCGCCATCCGAATTGGTCGATGGGACCGAAGATCAGCATCGATTCAGCGACCATGATGAACAAGGGCCTCGAACTCATCGAAGCGCATCATCTCTTCGACCTTGAGTCCGACGAGATCGATGTGCTGGTTCACCCTCAATCCGTGGTTCACGGCTTGGTGGAATTTCGCGACGGTTCGATGGTCGCCCAGCTCGGCCCGCCAGATATGCGTGTGCCGATCGCGCATTGTCTGGCTTGGCCGGCGCGGATTTCCACCCCAGCGCCGCGGCTCGATTTGCGCCAGATCGGCTCCCTCACTTTCCAGGAGCCGGATCTGCAGCGCTTTCCTGCCTTGCGACTGGCCCGCGAGGCGCTGATCCGGGGCGGAGCGGCGCCGACCGTGCTGAACGCGGCAAACGAAGTCGGCGTTGACGAATTCCTGGCGCGCCGGCTTGGCTTTGCCGCCATTGCAGCGCTGGTGGAGGCCACTTTGGAGGCCGCAGAGGCTCAGGGTCTGCTGCAAGAGCCGCCGAGCCTCGAAGCCGCCTTGGCCATTGACCATAATGCAAGACAATTGGCGCGGAACCTCTTGCCGGAAATTGCCGCAAAGGCATGTTAGGGAGTTGGACCGGCCGATGAGGCCGGTACGGCCATTGGGGCGTAACGGGGACCAATCGTATGGGATCGAGCGTTCTTGGTGGTTTGAGTGCATTTGGCGGCGGGATAACGGGCTACGTCATTCCGTTTCTCTTCGTACTCACGATCGTCGTGTTTTTTCACGAACTCGGCCATTTCTGGATCGCACGACGCTGCGGCATTCGGGTTTTGGTGTTTTCGATCGGTTTTGGACCCGAACTGATCGGATTCAACGATCGCCACGGCACACGATGGAAGATTTCCGCTATCCCGCTCGGCGGCTATGTCAAATTTTTCGGCGATGAGAGCGCGGCCAGCACGCCCGATAATGCGTCGCTCCAGGCCATGACGCCGGCCGAGAAGGCCGAAAGCTTCCAGCATCAGAAGGTCGGCCCCCGCGCCGCGGTCGTCGTGGCCGGTCCTGTCGCTAATTTCCTGCTGGCGATCGCAATATTCGCCGGGATTTTCATGGTGGTTGGGAAGCAGACCACGACGGCGCGCGTTGACACCATTCAGGCGGGCAGCGCTGCCGCCGATGCGGGTTTCCAGGCGGGCGACATTGTCCTCGCCATCAACGGGCGCAAGATCGATAGTTTTTCGGAAATGCAGCGGATTGTCAGCGTCAGCGCTGGCGAGACGCTTTCGGTCGAGGTCGATCGCGGTGGCGAGCGGAGGCAAATCAAAGCCGTGCCGGCGCTGAAGGAGCTCAAGGACAACTTCGGCAACACACACCGCGTTGGAGTTCTCGGCATAAGCCGATCAATGGCGCCGGGCGATGTGAAAACGGAGAGGGTCGGTCCGCTCGCCGCCCTCGGCATGGGCGTGGGCGAGACGTGGTTCGTGATCGAGCGCACCATGAGCTACATCGGAGGCATATTCGCCGGCCGCGAAGGCGCCGATCAGCTCGGGGGACCGATCCGGATCGCCCAGGTATCCGGACAGGTGGCGACCGGGGGGCTGGTGCCCTTGCTGCATTTGGCAGCGGTTTTGTCCGTGTCGATCGGTTTGCTGAACCTCTTCCCGATACCTCTGCTGGATGGCGGTCACCTTTTGTTCTATGCCATTGAGGCGATGCGGGGCCGCCCGCTGTCAGAGCGGGCGCAGGAAATGGGGTTCAGAATCGGGCTCGCGATCGTGGTGATGCTCATGATTTTCGCGACCTTTAACGACATCATTCACCTCTACACGTCATAATCGTTGTCGCGGGGCAACTTTCTGAGGGAAAAGAGGACCTTGGCCGGGTCGGCGGTTGCAGTGCCACGAAAACGCTGTAAAGAACTGGCCAGAACAAGCCTCAAATACGGTTGGATTCGCTGCGGAATCGGCCGCCGTATCGGCCAAGCTTGGGGATGAGGGCGCGTAAGGCATGGGACGTGTAGTCGCGGGCGTGAGGGGGGTCGTTTACGCGCTTGTTGTCCTCCCCGGACTCTTCATTGGGTGCGCCTTCATCGGAGCATTGGCCTCGGACGTTGCGGTCGCCCAGAGCGCCCGCTCGGCCATCGTCGTTGAAGGCAATCGCCGTGTCGAAACCGATACGATCCGCTCCTATTTCCGTCCCGGCCCGAGCGGCCGCCTCGATGCCGTCAGTATCGACGAAGCGCTGAAAAGCCTGATCGCGACCGGCCTGTTCCAGGATGTCCGCATCAGCCAGCCTGGCGGACGCATTGTCGTAACGGTCGTCGAAAACCCGGTGATCAACCGCGTTGCGTTCGAGGGCAACAAGAAAGCCAAGGACGAACAGCTCTCCGCGGAAGTTCAATCCAAGCCGCGCGGGACGCTTTCGCGTCCGACCGTCCAGGCCGACGTCCAGCGCATTATCGAGATCTATCGCCGTAGCGGCCGTTTCGACGTGCGCGTCGAGCCAAAGACCATCGAATTGCCGAATAACCGCGTCGACCTCGTTTTCGAGGTCAATGAAGGCGCAAAGACCGGCGTGCAAAGCCTCAATTTCGTCGGCAACCGCGCCTTTTCGTCTTCGCGGCTCAAGGAAGTCATCAAGACCATCGAAACGAGCAAGCTCTGGGGCTTCCTCCAGACCGGCGACATCTATGATCCGGACCGCGTCGAGGCCGATCGCGATCTGTTGCGCCGTTTCTACCTGAAGCACGGCTACGCCGACGTTCGCATCGTTTCCGCCATTGGCGAATATGATCCGGCCATCAAAGCCTTCGTGATCACGTTCACGATCGACGAAGGTGCGCAATATCGCGTCGGTACGGTCGATGTTGTCTCCAACGTCGCTGCGATCGACCCGGGCATTCTGCGCTCGCGTCTGAAGTTGTCTCCTGGCAGCGTCTATAACGCCGAACTGGTCGAAAAAACTGTGGAAGGCATGTCGATCGAGGCTGCCAAGCGCGGTTTTGCCTTCTCGACCATCCGTCCACGCGGCGACCGCAATTTCGAGACGAAAACCGTCAACCTTGTTTTCAGCGCTGAAGAAGGGCCGCGCGTTTATATCGAGCGCATCAACGTACGCGGCAATACGCGCACCCGCGATTACGTCGTCCGCCGTGAATTCGATATCGGCGAAGGCGACGCATACAACCGCGCCCTGATCGATCGCGCCGAACGCCGCCTCAATAACCTCGGCTACTTCAAGCGCGTCAAGATCAGTAACGAGCCGGGCTCCGCTCCCGACCGCGTCGTCCTCAATGTCGAGGTCGAAGAGCAGTCGACCGGCCAGTTTTCGCTGTCAGGCGGCTATTCGACCAGCGACGGGTGGCTCGGCGAAGTGGCTGTCGGCGAACGAAATCTCCTCGGCCGCGGTCAGGTTGCCCGCGTCGCGCTGACTTATGGCCAGCGTACACGTGGTGCCGAGTTGTCGTTCGTGGAGCCATACTTTCTCGGCTACCGCATGGGTGCGGGCGTCGACGTCTTCTACAAACGCAATCTCGCTTCGAATTACCTCTCCTATGACACGGAGACGATCGGCGTAAATCTGAAGCTGGGTTTCGCCTTGACTGAAGAGTTGAGCTTCGCGCCGCGCTATTCGATTTATCAGCAGAAGGTCACGTTACCGGGGCCATTCAATAACTGTATTTTGCCTGCGGGCCCGCTCGGGACCGGCGCGGCGATGCCGCCATATACGCCCCATACGCTTCCGGTAACGCCCGGTACGGACGAATGTTACGCCGACGGCGAAGCCTCGCTCGCGGTACGCCGGGAATTGGCGAATGGGCCGGTCATCGGCTCGGTGTTGGGCTACTCGCTCGCCTATAACACCCTCGACAACAACAAGAGCCCCACCAGCGGCGGAATGTTCGAGCTGCGCCAGGACTTCGCCGGCGTGGGCGGCGATGTGAAGTTCATCCGCACCACAGGCGAAATGCGCAATTACTACGAAGTGCTGCCCGACGTCATAGGCTTGTTGAAGCTACAGGCCGGCCACGTTGCAGGCTGGGGCAGTGGGGGCCTGCGCAGCCTCGACCATTTCCAGATGGGTCCAAACCTGGTGCGCGGCTTTGCGCCGTCGGGCTTCGGGCCGCGCGACCTTGGCACTTCGACACAGGATCCGCTCGGCGGCTCGATGTTCTGGGGCGCATCCGCGGAAGCGCAAACTCCGCTCTACTTCTTGCCGAAGGAAATCGGGATCAAGCTCGCAGCCTTCGTCGACGCTGGTTCGCTCTGGGATTACAAAGGGCCGCGCAGCTGGAGTGTTACGGGCGAAACACTCAACGTGTCCCCGGACGGCATGAAAGTTCGCGCGGCGGCGGGTATCGGCTTCTTGTGGGACTCGCCGCTGGGCCCGATCCGGTTCGACTTCGCCTATCCGTTCATGAAGCAGCCGTTTGACCGCACGCAGGTCTTCCGGTTCAGCGGCGGCACATCGTTCTAAGCCGCATAGCGAAACCGCGTTCAAGGCGTTGGCCCGTATGACCGAGCCAAACTTTTTCGCACGTGGCAACGGACTGAACCTGGCCGAAATTGCCAGCTTAACCGCGTCTCGTTTGCAAAACGACGCCGTCGCGAACCGGCGCGTTTTTGGAATTGCAGCGCTGGACCGGGCAGGGGCACGCGATCTTGCCTTTATTGATGCTGACCAAGACCTCGACCACCTGGTCCAAACCCGGGCGGGTGCATGCATCGTGCCCGAAAAATATTTGGCGCGCGCACCATCATCCCTCAGCGTCATCATTGCGGAAAACCCGTACCGAGCCTTTGTATTGGCAGCGCGCGCGCTGTTTCCGGAAACGCTGCGGCCCTCGTCGATGTTCAAAGGCGTTTCCGACGCGGGTGCGGTAATTCACGATGCTGCCCGCCTTGAAGAGAACGTTCAAATTGATCCGGGAGCGATCGTCAGCGCGCAGGCGGAGATCGGCAGCGGCACGGTGATTGGGGCCGGAGCGGTGCTGGGTCCCGATGTCAAAGTTGGCCGAAATTGCTCGATCGGCGCAGGCACGACGCTCATGTGCGCTCTGCTTGGTGACCGCGTTGTGGTGCGCCCTAGTTGCTGCATCGGGCAGGACGGCTTCGTTCCTGCCAACGGCGTCGACGGACACGAAAAAGTACCGCAAGTCGGGCGGGTTATCATTCAGGACGATGTGGAGATCGGGGCGGGAACGGCGATCAATCGCGGTGTTATGGGCGACACAGTGATTGGAGAGGGAAGCAAGATCGACAATCTTGTGCATATTGGCCAAAATGTTTCGATCGGGCGGCGCTGCATTATCCTCGCCCAGAGCGGAATTTCAGGGAGCGCGACTTTGGAAGACCATGTCGTGCTCGGTTTCCAGGTGAGCGTCAGCGATCGCGTGACTATCGGCGAGAGCGCGCACGTGGCTGCCCGCAGCTCAGTCCATACAAATATTGCTGTTGGGGCGCGATGCGATGCGCCGCCGCCAATCCAGTGAGTAACGAATGAACGGCGCCGGTAAAACGCTGGAAAGCGTGGATATTCGAACTATCCTGAAGAGCCTGCCGCACCGCTACCCGTTTTTGATGATCGACCGCATCGTCGAAATCGATGGCGAGCAGAGTGCCATCGGCATCAAAAATTGCACCATCAACGAGCCGCACTTTCTCGGCCACTTTCCCGAGAACCCGGTCATGCCAGGTGTGTTACTGCTCGAGGGGATGGCGCAAACCGGTGGGGTGCTCTGCGTCCTCGCTTCGCCGGAAAAGGCCTCGGCGGTGGTCTACTTCATGACTATCGATGAAGCGAAATTTCGCAAGCCCGTCATGCCCGGCGACACCGTCGAATATCACATGCACTTGCTTCGCAAGCGCCGCAACATGTGGTGGTACCGCGCGGAAGCAAAGGTGCGCGGCGAGATCGTCGCCGAAGCCGTGCTCAGCGCAATGATGGGCGAGCCGCGCTGATGACGATGGTGGATCCGACGGCGCGCATCGAGAAAGGCGCAGCCATCGGCAAAAACGTATCCATTGGCCCTTACTGCGTCATAGGGCCAAACGTTATGCTCGGTGACAATTGCCGGCTCTCGTCGCACGTCGTTATTTCCGGCCGCACCTCGGTCGGTCCAGGCACGACGATTGCTTCATTCGCCTCGCTCGGCGCGGCGCCACAATCGGTGCACTACAAAGGCGAGGACACCGCACTGGAGATTGGTGCGGACTGCAAGATTTTTGAGAGCGTCACAGTGAGCCTGGGTACGTCGGGCGGTCACGGCGTGACGCGCGTCGGCAGCAATTGCATGCTGATGAACGGCGCTCATGTGGGCCACGATTGTGTGGTCGGGAACAACGTCGTTTTTGCGAGCAATGCAACGCTCGGCGGCTTCTGTGTCATAGGTGATCACGTCTTCCTTGGCGGCCTGTGCGCGGTTCACCAATTCTCGCGTATCGGCGAGCAGGCGATGATAGGCGGACTGGTTGGTGTCACCAGCGACATCATTCCGTTCGCGCTGGTCATCGGCCATCGCGGGCAACTTGCGGGCCTCAACCGGGTCGGCCTGCGGCGACGAGGCATCGCGGCGGCGGACATTACAAAGCTCTATGAAGCCTATCAGGCGCTGTTTTTTGGCCCGGGCGCGTTCAAGGAGCGGGTTGAAAAGGTAGCCGCTGAAAACGCCGGTCGGCCTTTAGTCATGCGCGTGATCGACTTCATCCGCACAGGAAAACGCAAGCTGGCTCATCCTCGTTCTTCCGCGGTGGAAGAAGAATGAGGGCGTCGGATTGAGCGATGTCCCAAGATAACGCCGCGCCCCTGGCCATCGTCTGCTCGGGCGGATCCTTGCCCTTTGCCGTTGCCGACGCGGCGATTGCGCAAGGGCGGCGGGTGATCTTGTTCGCAGTCCACGGCATCGCAGATGCCGGGCGCGTGGCGCACTATCCGCATAAATGGTTTTCGCTGGGTCAGTTCGGACGTTTAATGAGCGCTATGCGCAAAGCCGGATGCCGCGACATGGTGATGGTCGGCTCCTTGGCGCGTCCGCCTATGTTCAGTGTGCGTTTTGATCTCACCACGCTTCGTCTCTTTCCACGCCTGTTCCGGATGTACCGCGGCGGGGACAATCATTTGCTCTCGGAACTGGGCCGTATCTTCGAAGATCATGGATTTCGCATGCTGGGCGCGCATGAAATAGCGCCTGAGCTGTTGATGCCGGAGGGCGATTTGACACGGCGCAGGCCGAGCGAAAGCGACCGCGCCGACATCGATCGCGGTTTCGAGGTGCTGACGGCGATTGGTGCCTATGACGTAGGCCAGGCGGCCGTTGTGGCGAACGGTCAAGTGCTCGCGATCGAGAGCGTAGGCGGCACGGACCAGCTGCTCGATCATGTCGCCCAATTACGCGCAGAGGGGCGGCTATCGACGCCTGTGGGACTTGGAGTCCTCGTAAAAGCCCCCAAACCGGCCCAAGACCACCGTTACGACCTACCCACGATTGGACCTAAGACCGTCGAAGGCGTTGCGAACGCGGGACTTGCCGGAATTGCGGTGGCCGCTGGTGAAGCGCTTGCCGCCGACCTCGTTCGTGCCGTCGAACTCGCCGACGCCAAGAATATCTTCATCGTTGGCCTGAAACGGTGACAGCGTCCCCACCGCTTCATGTCTATCTGGTCGCTGCGGAGGAGTCCGGCGATCGGCTCGGTGCCGCTTTGATGCGTGCCCTGAAAACCCGCGCGGGCACCACCATTCGCTTTGCCGGTGTGGGGGGGCACCATATGGCCGCCGAAGGGTTGGCGCTCCGCCTTTCGACGGGGGATCTTGCCGTCACGGGCTTTGTTTCGCTGTTTGGCGTGTTGTTTCGCGCGCTCAAGCTCATTCGCGACACGGCGAATGATATCGCGGCACAAAGGCCCGACGTCCTGGTCATCATCGACAGCCCGGAATTCACATTGCGGGTTGCAAAACGTTTGCGCGCGATCGCGCCCCAAATCCCGATCGTGGAATATGTGTCGCCATCGGTTTGGGCATGGCGGCCGTGGCGGGCGCGGGCCATGCGCGGCTACATCGACCGCGTGATGGCGCTGCTGCCCTTCGAGCCGGACGTGCATAAAAGGCTCGGGGGGCCGGCGTGCACTTTCGTGGGGCATCCTTTGGCCGATCAGGTCGATACGTTGCGTCCGCGCGAGGGAGAAGCAGCGCGCCGTAACGAAACGCCGCCGATCGTGCTGCTGATGCCCGGTAGCCGGCGAAGCGAACTCGATCGCATGCTGGACCTGTTCGAGGGGGTCGCGCAGCAAATCGAACAACGCACGGGACCTGCCGAATTCGTGATGCCGGCGGTGCCGTCGGTCGCCGCGCGGCTTCGTGCCGCCGTTGCCAAATGGCCCACGCCGGTGCGCATCGTGGAAAGCGCGGCTGAAAAGCAGGCGGCCTTTCATGCGGCGCGGGCGGCGATTGTTAAGTCGGGCACCGGCACCTTGGAGTTGGCGCTCGCGGGAATTCCGATGGTCGCGCTTTACAAAGTGTCCGCCATCGAGGCGGTGATTTTCCGGCGCCTTATCAGCGCACCGTCGGCGATTCTGACGAATCTTATTCTCGGCGAGAACGCCGTACCGGAATTCCTGCAAGAAGATGCAACGGTGGAAAAAATAGTCGAAGCGGCGCTGCCTCTGCTCGGCGATACGCCGCAGCGCCGGGCGCAGCTCCAAGCGTTCCGGCGCCTCGATGCCGTCATGGAGATCGGGAAAGTCAGTCCGAGCGATCGCGCGGCGGCAATCGTTATGGAAATGGCAAAGCGAAACGCCGGTTAGCTTTTGCGCCGCGAGATCGGGACGTAATCGCGACGTTCCGCGCCGGTATAGAGCTGGCGAGGACGGCCGATTTTTTGCGCCGGATCCTCGATCATCTCTTTCCACTGCGCGATCCAGCCGACCGTGCGCGCGACCGCGAACAACACGGTGAACATCGTGGTCGGGAAGCCCATCGCGCGCAGCGTGATGCCGGAATAATAGTCGATGTTCGGATAGAGCTTCTTCTCGATGAAGTAATCGTCGTGCAGGGCGACTTTCTCGAGCTCCATCGCGACATCGAGCAGCGGATCATCCTTGATGCCAAGCTCGCTAAGGACCTCGTGGCAGGTCTTCTGCATGATCTTCGCGCGCGGATCGTAATTCTTATAAACGCGATGGCCGAAGCCCATCAGTCGGAAGCTGTCGTTCTTGTCCTTTGCGCGTTTGATGAATTCCGGAATCCGTTCCGGCCGCCCGATCTCGCCGAGCATGTTGAGCGCGGCCTCGTTGGCGCCGCCATGGGCCGGGCCCCAGAGGCAGGCGCAGCCAGCCGCGATGCAGGCAAACGGATTGGCGCCGGACGAACCTGCGAGGCGCACGGTCGACGTCGAGGCATTCTGTTCGTGATCTGCGTGCAGGATGAAGATGCGGTCCATCGCGCGCGACAGCACCTTGTTGACCTTGTAATCCTCGGTCGGCACGGCAAAGCACATGCGCAGGAAGTTCGAGGCGTAATCGAGCTCGTTCTTCGGATAGACGAAGGGCTGGCCGATCGAATATTTGTAGGCCATCGCTGCCAGCGTCGGAATTTTCGCGATCATGCGGATCGACGCGATCATGCGCTGATGCGGGTCGGAAATATCGGTCGAGTCGTGATAGAAGGCCGACAGCGCGCCGACAGAGCCCACCATCACCGCCATCGGGTGCGCATCCCGGCGGAAGCCCTGGAAAAACCGGCTCATCTGCTCGTGCACCATCGTGTGCCGGCTGACGCGGTAATCGAAATCGGCTTTTTGGGTCGGGGTCGGCAGTTCGCCGTAGAGCAGCAGGTAGCAGGTCTCTAGAAAGTCGCCGTGCTCGGCGAGCTGCTCGATCGGATATCCGCGATAAAGCAGAATGCCTTCGTCGCCGTCGATATAGGTGATCTTGGATTCGCAGCTCGCGGTAGAGGTAAAGCCGGGATCGTAGGTGAACATCCCAGACTGGCCGTAGAGCTTTGAAATATCGATGACCGACGGGCCGATCGAGCCGTCGTAGACGGGGAAATCCCAGTTCTGGTTGCCCACGGTGAGGGCGCCGGTTTTGCCGCCCTTGTCGGCTTTGTTGTTCGTATTCTTGGCGTCCATCGTGACTGACCCCGCAAGGAGACTTTGCTTTCGGTATCTTATCTATGTGTGCGCTGCAAGATAGCGAGGGGGATACCAGCTCGGAGCGCTGCGCACGCGTGGGTGAGCCAACTAGGCGCCGGTTTGATCGCGCAACCGGGCGAGCGTTTCGGCTTTCCCCAGCACGGCAAGAACGTCAAAAATCGGGGGGGACGTCGTGCGGCCAGTTAAAGCCGCGCGAAGAGGCTGTGCGACAGCGCCGAGTTTCACGCCCGCCTTTTCGGCATAGCCCCTCAAGATAGCCTCGGTCGAAGCCGCACTCCAATCATCGATTTTGTTCAAGTCCGCTTGAACGGCACCGAGGGTGGCTTTTGCCTCATCGGTCAGCACAACTTTGGCCGCGGCGTCGGGCACGAGCGGGCGGGGAGCCCAAATGAACTTCGTGCCCTCGAACAAATCAATCAGCGTCTTGGCGCGCTCTTTAAGCGCCGGCATCACCGACAAGATCTGAACGCGCAATTGCGGCGTGAGCAGGCCCATGAGGTCTCGTCCACCCGCTATTTCCGGGAGCAACTGTTCCAGCGCCGCGAGCAGTTCGGTGTCTGCGGTGCCGCGGATGTAATGACCGTTGAGATTTTCGAGCTTGGCAAAATCGAACCGCGCGGGAGAGCGTCCAATCTGCGGCAGATCGAAAGCCTTGATCATCTCTTCGTTGGAAAATATTTCCTGGTCGCCATGCGCCCAGCCGAGCCGCACCAGATAATTGCGCATTGCGGAGGGGAGATAACCCATCGCGCGATACGCTTCGACGCCGAGCGCGCCGTGCCGTTTGGATAATTTTGAGCCGTCTGGCCCATGGATGAGCGGGATATGCGCCATGGCCGGCACGTTCCAGCCCATGGCTTGGTAGATTTGGGTCTGCCGCGCGCCGTTGTTGAGATGATCGTCACCGCGGATGATATGCGTGACATTCATGTCGTGGTCGTCAACCACCACAGCGAGCATGTAAGTCGGGGTCCCGTCGGAGCGCAGCAGGATGAAATCGTCGAGATTTTCGTTCTGCCAAGCGACCCGCCCCTGCACCTGATCCTCGACGATTGTTTCGCCAATTAAAGGCGCTTTTAATCTGATGGCGAACGGCGCTCCGGCCGGCGCATCCTTCGGGTCGCGGTCGCGCCAGCGCCCGTCGTAGAGCCGGGCGCGGCCTTCGGCCCGCGCGCGCTCGCGCATGTCCTTGAGTTCGTCCGGGGTGCAGTAGCACCGATAGGCGTGGCCCGCGGCCAACATTTGCTCGGCAACTTCGCGGTGCCGCGCCGCGCGCGAAAATTGAAAAACAATTTCGCCGTCCCAGTGAAGGCCTAGCCAGGTCAAACCATCGATAATGGCAGCAATGGCGGCGGCCGTGGAGCGCTCGCGATCGGTATCTTCGATTCGCAGCAGCATCTTGCCGGAGCGGCCGCGCGCATAGAGCCAGTTGAACAGCGCCGTGCGTGCGCCGCCTATGTGAAGAAAGCCGGTCGGAGAGGGCGCGAAACGTGTGACGACTGAAGCCATCGCAGGCTGCATCTATCATACTTGCGGACAGCCGTGTCCAATCAAATGCGGCTTGTAAAGGCGGGCCGGATTCGGAATAAGGCACGCATGACGAATCCAGAACCCGGCGAAACGGCGGCGCCAGAAGCCGGGCGCGACTTCATCCGAGATATTGTCGCCGGCGACCTTGCCGCGAAGAAATATCCGCAGGCGGTGACACGTTTTCCGCCGGAACCGAACGGCTATCTCCATATCGGTCACGCCAAATCCATCGCGTTGAACTTCGGCATCGCCCAAGAATTCGCGGGCCGCTGCCACCTGCGTTTTGACGACACCAATCCGGTCAAGGAAGAGCAGGAATATATCGACGCCATAAAAGCCGACGTCAAATGGCTGGGCTTCGACTGGGGCAAGCATCTTTATCACGCGTCGGATTATTTTGAGCAGCTCTACCAATGGGCGGAAGGGCTGATCAGCGCCGGCAAAGCCTATGTCGATGATCAGTCGCAGGAGGAAATCCGGATCAACCGCGGCACGCTGACGGAGCCTGGAAAAAACAGCCCGTTTCGCGAGCGTCCGGTTGCGGAAAACCTGGATTTATTCCGCCGGATGCGAGCGGGCGAATTTCCGAACGGCGCCCGCGTGCTTCGCGCGAAGATCGACATGGCATCGGGGAACATCAATCTGCGCGATCCGGTGCTTTACCGCATTTTGCACGCGACCCATCCGCGCACCGGAAATACCTGGAAGATCTATCCGAGCTACGACTACGCCCATGGTCAATCCGATGCCATTGAAGGGGTCACGCATTCGGTGTGTACGCTCGAGTTCGAAGATCATCGGCCGCTCTATGACTGGCTGATTGAAAACCTGCCGGTGCCGTCGAAGCCGCACCAATATGAATTTGCCCGGCTCAATATCACCTACACCTTGCTGTCGAAGCGCGTCCTGACGGAATTGGTCAAGCAAGGCCACGTCGTAGGCTGGGACGATCCACGCATGCCGACGCTTGCGGGTTTGCGCCGCCGCGGCGTGCCGCCTGCGGCGGTTCGCGATTTTGTGAAGCGTATCGGCGTCGCCAAAGCCAACAGCACGGTCGACGTCGGCATGTTCGAGTTTTCAGTGCGCGAAGCCCTGAACAAGACTGCGCTGCGCCGGATGGCCGTGCTGCGGCCGCTCAAGGTGGTGATCGAGAACTACCCTGAGGGACAAACCGAGCAACTTGAGGCGGCCAATCATCCCGATGACCCGGCTGCGGGCACCCGCAAAATCACCTTCTCGCGCGAACTTTACATCGAGCAAGACGACTTTATGGAGAACCCGCCGAAGAAATTCTTCCGGCTCTCTCCCGGCAAAGAAGTGCGTTTACGCTACGCCTATTTCATTACCTGCAAGAGCGTCATAAAAAATGACAAGGGTGAAATAACCGAGCTGCGCTGCGTTTATGATCCGGCGACCAAGGGCGGCAATGCGCCGGACGGCCGAAAGGTCAAAGCAACGATGCATTGGCTTTCGGCGGCCGATGCCAAACCCGCGGAACTGCGGCTGTACAACCCACTGTTCACAAATCCGGCTCCGAATGCCGCGAATTTTGCTGCTGACCTCAATCCGGCGTCCTTGGAAACCCTAAGGACTGCTCTCGTCGAGCCGGCTGTTATCGCGGGCGATGACAGCGAGCCGATGCAGTTCGAACGCCAGGGCTATTTTGTGCGCGACAAGGAGTCCGGCGCGGGCAAGCCGGTCTTCAATCGCGTCATCGGCCTGCGCGATACGTTCGCCAAGGAAACCGCGAAAGAACATGCAAAGAAATAGTGCCTAGCGCCGCGAAGGGATCTCTCGCTAGCATGGCAGCGGGCGAGGGAACGCTATGGCTGAGGGAGGCGCACGGGCGCGGGCGAAAGCCTGGGCCGCCGAAATTGGCGCTGCGCGGCGGCGCGCGGGCCTGCTCTGGCCCGGAGTCGAACATTTTCTCGAGCGGGCACGCGCGCAGTTCGCGCTCTGGTTGGCAAGTGAAGCGGCGCCCGGGCGGCTTCTGCCGTGGCTGCCCGTGGCGTTTGGCCTCGGTATCGCGTTTTATTTTACCGCAGCGACCGAACCGGCACTGTGGGCGGCAGGTCCGGTCGCTGCACTTCTCATCGCGGCCGCCGTCGCCGCGCGCGCCCGAGCCTACGGGTTTGTACTCGCGCTTGCTGGCGCCGCGGTTGCCGCAGGCTTTGCGATAGCGACGTTGCGTACGGCGACGATCGCTCATCCGGTCCTCGCGTTTCCGGTCTCATCCGTCAATCTGTCGGGCTTCGTCGAGGCGCGCGAAGAACGCGCCCGCAGCGACCGCATCGTGATCCGCGTTCACGCGATCGATCAACTGCGGCGCAATGTCGTGCCTGAGCGCGTGCGCGTCGCCGTGCGAAAGGGCACCGCGCCAGCGGTCGGTACGTATATTTCGTTGAAAGCGCGACTGACGCCGCCGCTCGAACCTTTACGCCCGGGCGGATACGACTTCGCACGTGATATGTATTTTCAAAAAATCGGCGCGTCAGGCTACGCCTACGGAGCCATCAAAGTTCTCCCGCCGCCTCAGCCGATACCCTTGCGCCTGCAATTCGCGGCCTTCGTCGACAAGGTTAGGACCGGCATCGACAAAAGCATCCGCACGGTCTTGGCCGGCGACAAGGGCGCCATCGCGTCAGCTTTGATTACCGGCAAACGCGACGCGATTTCCGAACAGGTCAATGATGCCATGTTTGTGTCGGGCATCGGCCACGTGCTTTCGATTTCCGGCTATCACATGGCGGTCGTGGCGGGCATCGTCTTCTTCGCGATCCGCGCGAGCCTGGCGCTGGTGCCCGCTTTGGCCAATCGGCGGCCAATTAAGAAATGGGCGGCCATGGGCGCACTCGTCGCGGCGGCGTTCTATTTGGTTCTGTCAGGCGCCGAAATCGCGACCCAGCGCTCCTTCATCATGATCGCCATCGTTCTCGGCGGCGTGATGCTGGATCGGCCGGCGCTGACGTTCCGCACTCTAACCGTAGCGGCGTTGCTCGTCATGGCCCTTTCGCCGGAGGCGGTGGTCCATCCGAGCTTTCAGATGTCCTTTGCGGCGACGCTCGCGCTCGTCGCCGCGTACCAATACGGCATTCCTTGGCGCGCCACTGCGGATAGCTCGCTCCAGGCGCGAGTCGCGCTTTGGGGAGGGCGCGAAATTGCCGCTCTTATCCTCGCTTCGTTCGTTGCCGGCCTCGCGACGACACCCTATGCGGCGTTTCACT
>JAFBAG010000178.1 GCA_019247925.1 Pseudolabrys sp. | reverse complement strand
GCCTCTCCCAGACATCAACCAGGGCTTCCGCGAGACGATCGACCAGGGCGTCGTCGTGGTAGGGCGAGGGCGTGATGCGCAGACGCTCCATTCCGCGCGGTACGGTCGGATAGTTGATCGGCTGGATGTAAATGCCGTGCTCTTCGAGCAGTAGATCGCTCGCCGCCTTGCATTTTTCGGGATCGCCAACCAGCACCGGCACGATATGCGTCGTGCTCGGCATCACCGGCAGGCCGCTGGCGATCAAGACCGCCTTGACGCGCGCGGCGCGATCCTGATGGCGCTCGCGCTCCCAATGCGACGTCTTGAGATGCTTGATGGCCGCGGTCGCTGCGGCGCAGATCGCGGGCGGCAGCGCGGTAGTGAAGATGAAACCAGGCGCATAAGAGCGCACGGCATCGATTAAATTGCGGCTTGCCGCGATGTAGCCGCCCAAGCAACCGAAGGCCTTGGCGAGCGTGCCTTCGATAATATCGACGCGGGCCATCGCATTGTCGCGATCGCAAATGCCGCCGCCGCGCGGTCCGTACATGCCGACCGCATGGACTTCGTCGACATAAGTGAGGGCGTTGTACTTCTTGGCCAGATCGCAAATCGCATGGACCGGGGCGATATCGCCATCCATCGAGTAAAGGCTTTCGAACACGATAAGCTTCGGCCGGTCGAGCGGCGCGGCCTTCAGCAACTGTTCGAGATGGGCGAGATCGTTATGGCGCCAGATCTGCTTTTCGCATCCGGACTGCCGCACGCCCTCGATCATGGAATTGTGGTTGAGGGCGTCGGAGAGAATGAGACAGTTGGGCAGCAGCCGCGCGATCGTTGCGATGCCGGTCTCGTTCGAAACATAGCCAGACGTGAAAACCAGCGCGCCTTCCTTGCGATGGAGGTCGGCGAGTTCGCGCTCGAGCTCGACCAGCGGATGGTTGGTACCGGCAATATTGCGCGTGCCGCCCGCTCCGGTGCCCATGCGCGAGGCCGCCTCGACCATTGCGCCGATCACCTTCGGGTGTTGCGCTATGCCGAGATAATCGTTGGAACACCAGATGACGACTTCCCGCGGCCCGGCCGGCGAATGCCAAACCGCATGGGGAAACCTGCCGGCGATGCGTTCCAAGTCGGCGAACACACGGTAGCGGCGCTCGTCCCGCAGTTGCGCCAGGGCATTCGCGAAAAAGACGTCGTAATTCATGCTCAACTACGTGCTTGGAGCTACGCGCTCGGGTGTTTCTTAGAAGTATTATAGGGTATTTGTCGAGGCGCGGTTTGCGTTTAATCAAAAGTCCAGTTCGAATTCCCCGCAGAAAATTCCCCTAGAATCGGATGTCATGACCGAAAAGACCGTTGGATTCGCGCACGGCCTCACCAATTACGGCGACAAGGATTTTTCGCTGTATCTGCGCCGCTCGTTCGCCCAGTCGATGGGTTATTCGCGCGAGATGCTGGCGAAGCCGGTGGTTGGCATCGCCTATACCCGGTCCGGCTTCAACAACTGCCACCGGCATTTTCCGGAACTGCTCGAAGCCGTGAAACGCGGCGTGCTCTCGGCGGGCGCATTGCCGGTCGAGTTCCCGACGATTTCGCTCGGCGAGGTTTTTCTCAATCCGACTTCGATGAAGTTCCGCAATCTGATGTCGATCGACACCGAAGAAATGATCCGGGCCCAGCCGATGGACGCGGTCATTCTCATGGGCGGCTGCGACAAGACCGTGCCGGCGCAATTGATGGGCGCCGTGTCCGCCGACCGGCCCGCCATCATGCTGATCGCCGGCCCGATGATGACGGGCCGTCACAAAGGCGAACGGCTCGGTGCCTGCACCGATTGCCGGCGCTTCTGGGCGCAATACCGCGCCGGCAGCGTCGCGGCGGAAGAGATCGCGGTGGTGGAAGGCCGGCTTGCGACGACCGCGGGCACCTGCGCGGTTATGGGCACGGCCTCGACGATGGCCTGCATCACTGAATCGCTCGGCATGTGTCTGCCCGGCACGGCGGCAATTCCGGCGGTGCATGCTGACCGGCTGCGCGCGGCGGAAGCGACCGGCGCGGCCGCAGTCCGCATGATCGGCTCGAAGCTCGTTCCGTCCGCGATCGTGACGCCAAAATCGGTCGAGAATGCGCTCAGGGTGTTGCTCGCCGTTGGCGGCTCGACCAATGC
>JAFBAG010000345.1 GCA_019247925.1 Pseudolabrys sp. | reverse complement strand
GGTCGAGTTGTTGTCGTAGACGTAGATATCCGCGTGCGGCAGGGCGGCACGGAAGTCCGCCACGACTTTGCCGATCGCGACTTCCTCATTGAAACACGGGATGAGGATCGCGATGCGGGGCTCCGCGGCGCCGGACTGTCGGGCAGGACTTGGAGAGGATGGCGTTCGTGGCATTGGCTTAAGGCTACACCATCCCCGCCTGGTTTCTACGCTCATAAAGCCCGCGTTCGGTCACGACGAAATCGATTCGCCCGTCCAGCAGCGCGCGCACGCATTCCTTAGGAGAATTCACGATCGGCTCTTCGTGCACATTGAAGCTGGTGTTGACCAAAACCGGCAGGCCGGTCGCCGCCTCGAAGGCCGTAAGAATATCGAAGTAGAGCGGATTGGTATGCCGCTCGACGATCTGCGGCCGCGCCGAGCCGTCGAGGTGCACGACCGCGGGAATGCGGCTGCGCCATTCAGGGCGTACGTCGCACGTCGTCGTCATGAATTTGCAGGCATAGGCATTGACGCGGCTGACGCCGAAGACCTGCTCGGCCTTGCCGGCTTGAATGACCGGGGCGAACGGCATGAATTCGGTACGATTCAGGCGGGTATTCAAGAGGTCGTGTGTCTCGCGCCGCGCCGGGTTGGCGAGAATCGTTCTGGCGCCGAGCGCGCGCGGACCGAACTCCATCCGGTTGGTGTAGATCGCGCCGAGCTGCCCGGCTGCCAGCCGTTGCGCCGCGCCTTCTACGGCCGGACCATGGATCCGCGCGACCTCTGGCCGCGCGGTAAGTTCGCCGTCGATCGCGTCGCCGAAATCGCGGCCGAGATAGACATCCTTGAGGCGGCGCCGCTGGCCGAGCCAGTGCGCGAGTCCGTCGCGCTCGTGCAAGTAAACTATGGGGCCTCCCGCGGCGAGGCCTTCATCGCCCATCGCCGGAAACACGAAGATTTCCTCGAGCCCGAGCTGCTCGGCAATCAGGCGATTGACCGAGACATTGGCGAAGACGCCGCCGGCGAGGCCAATGTGCTTGGTGGGATATCGCGCAACCCAATGGCGGAGCGACTCGATCATCAGCTTTTCGGTGAGCCGCTGGACCGAGGCTGCCGCATCCTCCCGGCTGACACCTTGCAGGATTTTGCGGACATAAGGCAGCACCGCGCGATGGTCGGTGAAATCGCTTTGGATGCGGCCGCTGCCGGGATCGACGCGATAATGCTTCGCCATCTCGTCGTAGAGGACCGGCGTACCGAACGCGGCAAGCCCGGTGATCTTTCCCTCATGACGCGCGGGCACAAAGCCAAGCGCTTCGGTCACCGCCGAATAGAACTCGCCGATACTGTCGACCGGCAAGGGCGTGTGGTCGCATTCGCTTCCGCCATACAAAGTCTGCAGCTGGCCGTTTGAAAATGTCCGGAAGCTGTAATTGACGTTGTCGCCTCCGCCGTCGGCCGTCACCAGCAGCGCCTCGGGCCAGTCGGTGTAGAAAAGCGTCGGCAGCGCATGGGCTTCGTGGTGGTTATAGAAGAACATCGCGGTGTCAGGCCGAAAGCCGTGATGCGCAACGAATGCCGGCGCATCGAGCAGATCGGCGGCGCTTGTTTTGCCCACGCGGACCTCGCGCATCATGTTTCGCGAATTTTTCTTGCGGATATTGGTCCGGAACCACTGCTGCAGGCGGCCCGCGACAGTATTCAGCCTGAAAAACTCGTTAGGGAAATAGCGCCGGCCGATCGCAATCACATCGACGTCAGCGCGCGTCGCGCCGGCGATCGCGAGCACCTCGTCGATGCACAGATCCGGAAAATCGGCACGGTCGTTCTTACGGCGCGTCAGCCGCTCGAGCGAGACCGCGGCCTTGATGTCATAGTCTTCATAGAGCGCGGCTGCGGTGTCGTGAGCGCCGGCAGAAATTCCCAATATCAATTGGGATCGCTTGCCCTGATCCATTATGCGATGCCGGTCTGGAATTTCTGAGTCTATGAGGCGCGCGGGGTCCCGTGCGCGCCGTCCTTTTATCGCGCGGCGCCGCGGCTCGCCAAGCCCCTCGAGCGCAAGATCGTAGCGTCAATACCGGCGCCTCTGGCTTGGGCGTCCCGCCAGCAGCCACAATACGAACCCCGTCGCCATCGCGGCCACCGCAAGCGCGCCGATCGCGTAGGCAGGGTAAACCGATCCGGCGAGTGCGAGCGCGATGAGCAGAATATTCAGTCCGGTCACGGTCGCAACAATGCCGCCGACGCCGAAGCCTTGGCCCAGCGCGCGCTGGTAAAAATGCTCCCGGTGCGCTTCCCAGATGCGCGCGCCCTTCAACAGGCGCCGCGCTACCGTGATCGTGGCATCGCAGAGAAAGTAAAGCGGCAGGATGAGTGCGACCGCCGCGCCATGATCCATGGCGACATGCAAAAGCAGCGCGCCCGTCAGAAGAGCAATGGCGAGACTTCCGCCATTGCCGAGAAAGATTTTTGCGACGGGCTTGTTCCACGGCACGAAGCCCAGCGCCGCGCCAGCCAGGATCGCGGCAACCATCGCAACGTCATTTGCGTTTTGGCTGGCGACCGCCAGAACCAGGACGCCCACCGCGATCGCGAGCGTCTCACCGGCGGCCATCAGGTCGATGCCGTCCATGAAATTGAAGAGATTGAGGTACCAGACGCCGGCCAGGACAATAATTGCGCGCTCGACGGAGAAGGGCACGACGGTCCAGAGCCGGCTTTCCGACGGAAGCGTCGCCACGACAAGAGTGACAGCGATCACCTGCGCGGCGAGACGCCAGACAATGCCGACGTGCCGCATATCGTCGAGCGTGCCGACCGCAAGCAGCGCAAGAGCTGCGATGCAGACGGCGGCGACATGCCTGGGCGGATGCTGGTACAGGCCCAGCCAAACCAGCGCCGCCGCAGCGACAACGAGCGTCGTGAGCACAACGGCAATGCCGCCGCCCTGCGGCGTGGGTGTAGCGTGACTCGATCGCGTGTTCGGGATCGCGGACTGGTATTTCGTCAGGATGGGCCGCAGCGCCGCGAGACCGAGCCAGGAGATGGCGCAGGCTGCCGCGCCGAAAGCGAGCCAGCTCGCAATCATCGGAGGGCCGTCAGGTTCGTCATGACTCTCTCTGCAATAGCGGCTATTCAAGCGCCGTCGCTATTATATCTGCCGACGCGACCATAGGATGCCAGGGCTGCCGCAGTGAACCCCCATGTTGTGGCGTAGAAGATGGCGCAAGCCGAAACCGCCAGTCCTCCGCTTCTCACCATTGCCATCCCGACCTTCAACCGGGTGGCTTATCTGCGCGTGGCTCTCGAGCAGCTCCGCGCCGAACGCCTCGCGCTGTCGGCAGATCAACGCGATAAAGTCGAGATTCTTGTCAGCGACAATGCCAGCCCCGACGGCACGCCGGCGCTTATCGCCGAAATGATCGATGGCGGACTGCCGGTCCGCTACGTCCGCAACGAAGCCAATCTCGGATCGGACGAGAATATCGCGCAATGTTTCAACCTGGCGCGTGGCGACTACGTCATCATCATGGGTGACGACGATGTGCTGCTGGATGGCACTCTGTCCTGGTTGCTGGAAACCTTGAAATCCCGGCGTTACGGGGTCGTGAGCCTGCGGGCTTTCGGTTTCGACAATGATTTCAGGCAGGAACAGCCGCCGCCATGGGGACGCGAACGCGTCTTCAACGATCCAGGCCGTTTCCTCGCGGCCGTCGGCGCTCAGCTCACGTTGATCTCGTCGTGCGCCATCCATAAGGCCGCCATGCCAAACGTCAATGCGCGGGCCTTTTGTGGCGGGCAACTGGTCCAGCTGCATCTCGTGATCGAGGCGGCAGCGGGCGGCCCTGAGAACCTCTATTGCGAGCCGTACAAAGTGGCCTGCAAGCGCAACAACTCCGGCGACTATAATTTTTCGACGGTCTTCGTCCGCGAGTTCGGGCGCGTGCTGGATAGTTATCGCGACAGAATTATTAGTGAACAGGACATCCGCGCGATCGAGCGGCGCATGATCGTCAATTATTATCCGTTCTACCTTCTGAAATTACGGCTGCGTGACGAAGGCGGCATTCGCGCTCATGCCGATGTGTTTCGCGAGCGGTTCGAATCGCATCTCCTTTACGCGGTCATGCTCGCGCCGATCGCGCGATTGCCAAGGCCGCTGGGGCTCGCCTGGGGTTTCGCGATGACGGCTCTGGGCCGGGCTTTTTCAGGGGACCTGCCGCGCGGCGTCGCCTGGGCGTGGCATCGTCTTCAATCCCGCTAGCCGAAGCTGATCCCCTACTTGCGATAATATTCCCGATACCAGGCGACGAAGCGGCTGATCCCGTCTTCGATCGGGGTGTTCGGCGCATATCCGATATCGGCCTTGAGTTCCTCGA
>JAFBAG010000288.1 GCA_019247925.1 Pseudolabrys sp. | reverse complement strand
CTCATCCTGTCGCCGCGCGCGGTCGAACGGCTCGAGACTTACAAGCCAAGCTGGCCGCTGCCCAAAATCTTCCGCATCACCAAAGGTGGCAAGCTCATCGAGGGCGTGTTCGCCGGGGAAACGCTCAATACGCCGTCGATGCTCGCGGTCGAGGATTATCTCGATACGTTGCAATGGGCGAAGACGGTGGGCGGGCTTAAAGCCTTGCGCGCGCGGGCCGATGCTAATGCCAAGGTGATTGCCGATTGGGTGGCGGCGACGCCGTGGATCGAGCATCTGCCGAAAAATCCGGCCAACCGTTCGAACACGTCGGTGTGCCTCAAGCTCGCCGACCCGACAGTTTGCGCGCTCCCGGTCGAACAGCAGCTCGCCTTTATCAAGGCGATGGAAGCCATGCTCGACAAGGAAGGCGTCGCCTATGACGTCGCCAATCATCGCGATGCGCCGGCGTCGTTGCGGATCTGGTGCGGCTGCACGGTCGAGGCCGGCGACGTGGCGGCGCTGACGCCGTGGCTGGATTGGGCGTTCGCAGAAGCCAAAGCCGCTCTGCCGAAGGCGGCCTGACCATGCCCAAAGTCCTGATTTCCGACGCGCTCTCGAACGCGGCCGTGCAGATCTTCAAAGATCGCGGCATCGAAGTCGACTTCCAGCCGAACCTTGGCAAGGACAAGGACAAGCTTGCCGCGATCATCGGCGGCTATGACGGTCTCGCCGTCCGCTCGGCGACCAAGGTGTCGCCGAAGATTCTGGAGAAGGCCGACAAGCTCAAGGTGATTGGCCGCGCCGGCATCGGCGTCGATAATGTCGACATTCCGGCGGCGACCGCGCGCGGCATCATCGTGATGAACACGCCGTTCGGCAATTCGATTACCACGGCCGAACACGCCATTACTTTGATGCTGGCGCTGGCGCGGCAAATCCCCCAAGCCGACATCTCCACCCAAGCGGGCAAGTGGGAAAAGAACCGCTTCATGGGCGTCGAAATCACCGGCAAGACGCTGGGCGTCGTCGGCTGCGGCAATATCGGCTCGATCGTCGCGGAGCGCGGCGTCGGTCTGCGCATGAAGGTCATCGCCTACGACCCTTTTCTGTCGCCCGAGCGAGCGCTTGAGCTCGGCGTCGAAAAGGTCGAACTCGACGAGCTTTTCAAGCGTGCGGATTTCATCACGCTGCACACGCCGTTGACGGAAAAGACGAGAAACATCGTCGGCGCCGACGCCATCGCCAAGCTCAAACCCGGTGTGCGCATCATCAATTGCGCGCGCGGCGGACTGGTCGATGAAAAGGCGTTGCGCGCCGCGCTGGACAGCGGCAAGGTCGCGGGCGCTGCATTCGACGTGTTTTCCACCGAGCCGGCGACGGAAAATCCGCTGTTCGGCCATCCCAATGTGATCTGCACGCCGCATCTCGGCGCGGCGACTACCGAAGCGCAGGAGAATGTCGCGCTCCAGGTCGCCGAGCAGATGTCGGATTACCTGCTGCGCGGTGCGATTTCGAACGCGGTGAACTTTCCCTCGATCACCGCCGAGGAAGCGCCGAAACTCAAGCCATTCATCGCGTTGGCCGAAAAGCTCGGCTCGTTTGCCGGGCAGCTCACCGAAAGCGAGATCAAGCGCGTCCGCATCTCTTATGAAGGCGCGGTCGCGCAGATGAAAACGAAGGCGCTCACCTCGGCTGCGGTCGCCGGATTGCTGCGGCCCATGCTGCAGGACATCAACGTCGTCTCCGCGCCGTCCATCGCCAAGGAGCGCGGCATTGTCATCGAGGAAACGACCCGCGAGATGGCCGGCGACTACGAGAGCCTCATTACCGTGACTGTCGAGACCGCCAATCAGACCCGTGGCGTATCCGGCACGGTGTTTGCGGACGGGCGGCCGCGTATCGTCAACATCAAGGGCATTCGCATGGACGCTGAGTTCGGGCCCTCGATGATCTACATCACCAATCTCGACAAGCCGGGATTTATCGGCCGCTTTTCCTCCACCTTGGGCGAAGCCGGCATCAACATCGCGACGTTCCACGTCGGCCGCGAGGCGCCGGGCGGCAACGCCGTCGCGCTGATCGAGATCGATGGCGACCTGCCGGACGAGGTGCTCGCCAAGGTGCGGGCGCTGCCGCAGGTCCAACAGGCCAAACCGCTGCGGTTCTAAAAAGAGGCGTGAAAGCCGAAGTCTGGCGCGGGACTTAAGCGGTGCCGCGGCTTGCCTCATGGCCCCGCATCCTTTATCCGAAAGTGCACCGGCCGGACGGCGACCCGGCATGTGCGTTGGATTCCGGGTTCGCAGGGACGTTTGAGCGATGGCCAACGTCGTGGTGGTCGGCTCCCAGTGGGGCGACGAAGGCAAAGGCAAGATTGTCGACTGGCTCTCCGAGCAGGCCGACATCGTGGTGCGCTTTCAGGGCGGCCATAATGCCGGCCACACCCTCGTCATAGATGGCAAGACCTACAAGCTGTCGCTGCTGCCGTCCGGAGTCGTGCGCGGCGGTAAGCTTTCCGTGATCGGCAATGGCGTCGTGCTCGACCTGCAGGCGCTGATCGGCGAAATCGCCACGCTGAAGAAGCAGGGCGTGGATGTCACGCCCGAAACGTTGCGGATCGCCGAGAACGTCACCCTCATTTTGCCGCTGCATCGCGAGCTCGAAGCATTGCGCGAAGCCGATGGCGCCAAGACCAAGATCGGCACCACCAAGCGCGGCATCGGCCCCGCCTACGAAGATAAGGTCGGGCGCCGCGCGATCCGCTTCATGGATCTCGCCGACCTGCCATCGCTGGGCGCCAAGATCGAGCGGCTGCTGGCGCATCACAATGCGCTTCGCCGCGGCAATGGCCTGCCCGAGTTGTCGGCCAAATCAATCTACGACGATCTCGCCGCAGTCGCCCCGCAAGTCCTGCCTTACATGGATTCGGTGTGGTCGCTGCTCGACGCCAAACGCCGCGAAGGCAAGCGCATCCTGTTCGAGGGCGCGCAAGGCGCGTTGCTCGACATCGACCACGGGACTTATCCTTTTGTGACCTCGTCCAACACCGTAGCCTCGCAGGCAGCGACCGGCTCGGGGATGGGGCCGAGCGCGATCGGCTATGTGCTCGGAATCTGCAAGGCTTATACGACGCGGGTCGGCGACGGTCCGTTTCCGACCGACCAGATGAGCAACACCGTCGGCAAGACCTTGGGCGAACGTGGCCGCGAGTTCGGCACGGTCACCGGCCGGCCGCGGCGCTGCGGCTGGTTCGATGCGGTGCTGGTGCGCCAGACCGTTCGCACCAGCGGCATTGATGGCCTGGCCCTGACGAAGCTCGACATTCTCGACGGCTTCGACACGATCAAGGTCTGCACCGCTTACCGCTTGGACGGCCGCACCATCGAATACCTTCCGGCGGGCGAGCAAGCCCAGTCGCGCGTCGAGCCGGTCTATGAGACCATCGAGGGCTGGAAGGACGCGACCGCCAAGGCGCGCTCGTTCGCCCAATTGCCGGCGCAGGCGGTAAAATACGTGCGTCGAATCGAGGAACTTGTGGGGTGCCCGGTGGCGCTGCTTTCGACCAGTCCGGAGCGGGAGGATACGATCCTGATGAAAAATCCCTTCGAGAACTGAGACGTAATCGGTGTCTGCAAAGTTATCTGGCCGATGGCTGACTATTACCCTCTGATCGCCCGCGCGGTCGCCGGGCTCGAGCAGAATACCGGCGAAAATCGCCGCGTTCTTTACGAGCGCGCGCGCACCGCGCTGGTCTCGCAGCTACGCGGGACGGTGCCGCCGCTGGAAGAGGGTGAGATCACCCGCGAGCGCCTTGCGCTGGAAGACGCGATCCGCCGCATCGAAAGCGAGTCCTCGCGGCGCGTGCGCGCCGACGCACCGATCGAAGAGGAGCGGGCGCCTGCCCCGCCGCCTGTCGCGGTCAAACCGGCGGGGCCCTCGCTCACCGAGCGCGGATTGCGCGGCTTCCGTGAAATTGCCGGCGAGGCGGAAAAACTCGGCGACGCCGCCGGCAGCGCGAGCCGCGCCGCGCGCGAGGTGCAGACCGACCACGAGCGGCCGCATGAGGGAGAGGAAACCCACGCGCCGCCCACGCCGGAGACCACTTTCGCTCCCGAAGAGCCGGCTGCGCAGCTGCCGCACGGCGAAGATTTCGCCGCGTCCCAAGCGGCCGAGCCGACGCCTGATACAATGCAGGGGGAGCCATTCCAGCCCGGGGTTGAGCGTTCGCAATCCGAGGCGGCCGAGCCGTCGGCGTTTGAAGCGGAACGAGCCGCGGCCGATACCGGCACCTGGAAAGAGCCTCCAGTCACGCCGCGCTACGTCGAAACCGAAGAAGATTTTGAGCGTCCGCCCGCGCGCTCCTACCGCGGCGTCATTCGTGCGGCACTTATTCTTCTCGTTATCGGCGGTCTTGCCGCGGCGGCATGGTTCTTCCGCGGCAACATCGAATCGCTTTGGGCGTCGATGCGGTCCTCGCCAGCACCGACCGCACAACAGACCGCACCTGCGCCCGGCCGGCAGAAAATTACGGACCGGGTCGGCGGCGACCAAGGCCGCTCGTCGACGGCGCCTGCCGCCGACGTCGCGCAGAAGGTCGTGCTCTACGATGAAGATCCGAATGACGCGCAAGGCAAGCGCTATGTCGGCTCCGCAATCTGGCGTACGGAAACCGTGTCGCCCGGACCCGGACTCGCGCCTGAGCTCGCGCTGCGGGCAGACGTTGAAATTCCCGAACGGCGCATCCGTATGACCTGGTCGCTTCGCCGCAACACCGACCGCAATCTGCCGGCGAGCCATACGATCGAAATCATGTTCGCGCTGCCCGCCGATTTTCCGGAGGGCGGCATCCAGAATGTACCGGGCGTCCTGATGAAGCAGAACGAGCAGGCGCGCGGCATCCCGCTCGCCGGCTTGGCCGTGAAAGTGACCAACAATTTCTTCCTGATCGGATTGTCGGCGGTACCGATCGACCGCGAACGCAACGTCCAATTGCTCAAAGAGCGCGCATGGTTCGACGTGCCGCTCGTCTACAACACCAGCAAGCGCGCCATTCTGGCGCTCGAGAAGGGCACCCCGGGCGAGCGCCTGTTCGAAGAAGCCTTCCGCACCTGGGGCCAATAGCCCGGAAAAGGGCCGATAAAGGCCTATTTCCCGAGGCAAAAAATTAACCATCTAAGTCCTTGCCAAGACGGCTAAAATTTTAATTAAATTGGAACTGGAACCGGGCCGATCTCGTTGCCCGAGGACTCTGGTACGGGAGGCTGACTATCATGCGTCGCGTTGTGTTCGCGCTGATCCTCTGCGCGGTTTCCGCGCTCACTTTCACCACCACATCTTCACAAGCGGGCGATTGGGGCTATTACGACGGCCCTCGCTATAGCCGTTCCTATGACGACTATTACGACCGTCCGTACTACCGGCCGTATCGCCCTTATCGCAACTATTCGTCGGACTGCTGCTACAGCCGGGTCTCGTATTACCGCCGCGCCTATTACGACCGGCCGTACTACCGCTCCTCCTACTACGATCGTCCGCACTATTCGTATTATGATCGGCCCTACTACCGCAGCCGCTATTACGACGACGGCTACTATCCGCGCCGCTACAGCTATGACAGCGGCTGGTACTATGGCCGTCCGTATTACACGCACTATTCGACCTATCGGCTCCCATCGTACTACCGTGACTACTATTACGACGGCCCGCGCTACTCGTCGTACTACGGCGGTTACAGCGACTACGGCTATCGGTCTTACTACCGGCCGTATTACTCGTCGTACGATTACGGCTATCGCAGCTCGTCGATCTTCAGCAGCAGCTACAACCCGTACACGCGCGCCGCGTGGCCCTATGACCAGCCGCGCCGCTATTACCCGGAAGGGTGCCGGCAATCGCGCATCTATGACGACGCCGGCGGCTACGTGAATGGCAACGGCATAAGCTGCGGCCACTGAGGGGCGAATGCGAATAAAAAAGGCCGGGCAGGATCCCGGCCTTTTCTTTTTTTCGAGCCGCGTTACTGCGCGGCGATCTGCTCTGGCGGTTGCGTCGCTTCGATCTTGGCGACGCCGGATTTGACGGCCTTCTGCACCTTCTCGAAGGCCCGCACCTCGATCTGCCGCACGCGCTCGCGCGACACGCCGAATTCGCTGGCGAGATCTTCCAACGTGATCGGATCGTCGGCGAGGCGCCGCGCCTCGAAGATGCGGCGTTCGCGGTCGTTGAGGACGTCGAGAGCCGATATCAGCGCCTTGTGGCGGTTCTCGCTCTGCTCGGTCTCCGCGAGGATGTTTTCCTGGTTCGGTGAATTATCAACCAGCCAGTCCTGCCACTCGCCGCTGTCGCCGTCGTCTCGGATCGGCGCGTTCAACGAGGCGTCGCCGCCGAGCCGGCGGTTCATGTCGACGACGTCCTGCTTGGTGACACCGAGCCGCTTGGCGATGGTCTCGACCTGATCGGGACGCATGTCGCCTTCGTCAAGCGCCGAGATCTTGCTCTTGGCCTTGCGCAGATTGAAGAACAGCTTTTTCTGGTTCGCTGTGGTGCCCATCTTCACCAGCGACCAGGAGCGCAGGATGTATTCCTGGATCGAGGCGCGGATCCACCACATCGCGTAGGTCGCGAGACGGAAACCCTTTTCCGGCTCGAAGCGCTTGACCGCCTGCATCAGGCCGACATTGCCTTCCGACACGATTTCGGAGATCGGCAGCCCGTAACCGCGATAGCCCATCGCTATTTTGGCGACGAGGCGCAAATGGCTGGTGACGAGGCGGTGCGCGGAGTCACGATCGCCATGCTCGCGCCAGCGCTTGGCCAGCATGTATTCTTCCTGCGGTTCCAGCATGGGGAACCGCCTGATTTCATCGAGATACTTTGACAGACCGGATTCGGTCTTCAGGATCGGCAGAGCCGCAGCACGGGCCATTGAGCCCTCCTTTTTAGCCCCCATGATCGGCGGGCTGGTTTCGCCACCGCTCCCCGAGCCGATGGCGCCTCAATATGCGAACCTCTCGTTCGCAACTGCAAAATTACCGAAGCCAGGCGGCGAAAGATAGGCACGCCACCCGAATGCTGTGTGACGTTTCCGCGCGCCGTAAGCCGTTGTGAAAATTGCAGTTTTTAATCGTACCGCGCCTGCGCCAACGCCTGTCGCAAACGCGCAAGATCGGCCGGCAGTTCCGATCGGAACTGCAACCGTTCGTGGCTGGTGGGATGTTCGATGCCCAGCATATGGGCATGGAGGGCTTGTCTTTCAAGTGCCGCCAGTGCCGCGCGCGCGGGGGGCGCAAGCAGCGAGGCCTTGGTCTTGAAGCCTGTCGAATAGGTTTCGTCCCCGAGGACCGGGTGGCCGATATAAGCGAGATGGACGCGAATCTGGTGGGTGCGGCCGGTCTCCAGCGTGCAGGCGAGGAGGCTGGCGAGCGGTTTGCCGTCCTTGCCCAGATAGGTTTCCAGACGCTCCCAATGGGTGACAGCATCGCGGCCGCCTTCGCGCACCGCCTGGCGCTCGCGCGCATGCGGATGGCGGTCGAGCGGGGCGTCGATCGTGCCCTTCGGCTTCGACGGGGCGCCCCAGACGAAAGCGAGATAGACGCGCGCGATGCCGCTCTCGTTTTTGTCGGCAAATTGTTGCGCCAGCGCGGCGTGAGCGGGGTCGTTTTTCGCCACCACCATCACGCCGCTGGTGTCCTTGTCGAGCCGGTGCACGATGCCGGGGCGTTTGACGCCGCCGATGCCGGAAAGACTGTCGCCGCAATGCGCGATCAGCGCGTTGACCAGCGTGCCGGTCGCGTGGCCCGCGGCCGGATGCACGACGATGCCCGCGGGCTTGTCGATGACGATGATATCGCGGTCCTCGTGCAGGATGGCGAGGGGGATGTCCTCGCCGGCGGGCTCCGCAGGAGCGGGGGGAGGAATTTTGACCACGACCACGGCGCCGCTTTTAACCCGATGTCCAGGGTCGCGGATAGCCGTGCCCGCGACCATGACTTCGCCGGCTTCGATCAGGGCCTTGAGGCGCGTGCGCGACATGCCCGCGATCCGCGCGGCCAGGACGCGGTCGAGCCGCGCGCCGTTATCTTCTTCGGCAATCGTGATAGTCTCGCGCGCGTCCGCCATCGGCATCCATCATGAGCGACCCGACAGAAACACCCAATCCCGCCGCCGAGCAAGTGATCCGCCGCGTGCGGCTGATGATGGTGATATCCGGCGCCATCACGCTGATCCTGCTGGCGTCGATTCTCGGCGTGGTCGGCTATCGCGTCTATAATTCCGGTTCACCTGCCGCGGGTCCGGCCAACACCGCGTTCGATCTGCCGGCGGGCGGTCGCGTCGTTTCGACCGCGGTGAGCGACGACCGGATCGTGGTGACGATCGAGGTCGGCGGCAAGACGCAGATCGTCACCTTCGACACCAAGACGCTGAAACCGGCCGGCCGGCTGGAGTTTCGTTAGACGACCGTCTGGGTGCGCTCGATGCAGGTCTGGATGACTTGAGCGAGCGGCTTCCCCCACCAGTCGTTGGAGAAGATCTCGCATTCGACAAAACCGTCGAAACCTTCGGCCTCGACCGCCGCGCGGATTTTCGGAATGTCGATCACGCCGTCACCCATCATGCCGCGGTCGTTGAGCATGTCCTTGGTCGGCACAAGCCAGTCGCAGACATGGAAAGCGAGCAAGCGCTGTTTGCCGGCACGTTTGATTTGCGAGAACAGTTCGAAGTCCCACCACACGTGATAGACGTCGAGCGCAATGCCAACAGCGCCGCTCTTGCCGGCGTCGAGGCGGTCGGCGAGATCGAGCGCCTGTCGCATGGTGGAGATACAGGCGCGGTCGGCGGCGAACATCGGATGCAGCGGCTCGATGGCGAGCGGCATGTTGGCCGATTTCGCGTAGGGCAGAAGCTCGGC
>JAFBAG010000243.1 GCA_019247925.1 Pseudolabrys sp. | reverse complement strand
CGCATGCTCGGCTATGATGTGGTCATCGTCGATCCGCGCACAGCGTTTGCGTCGGTCGAGCGATTTCCGGACGTCAAAATCATTGCGGAGTGGCCGGATAAGGCGCTGCCGCCGCTCGGCATCGACCGCTACACCGCTTTCGTTGCCCTCACGCACGATCCGAAGATCGACGATCCGGCCTTGCTGCACGCGCTCTCGAAGGATTGTTTCTATATCGGCGCGCTCGGCTCGAAAAAGACCCATGCCCGCCGGGTCGAGCGGCTCAAGGCGGCGGGACTCGGTGAGGCGGAGATCGCCCGCATTCATGCACCGATCGGTCTTGCTATCGGCGCCGTGTCACCTGCCGAAATCGCGGTTTCCATCATGGCGGAGATCACCGCGCGGTTGCGTCAGCAGGCGGATGCCAAGGACGCGGCAGCATGAAATTCGGCCCCGTCGCACCGGACGACGCGCTGGGCGCGACCGCGGTGCATTCGATCCGCAAGGACGGGCTCGTACTCAAAAAGGGTACGGTGCTTGGTGCGGCGGAAATTGCCGCGCTGAAGGCGGCAAGGGTCGAGGAGATCACCGTCTCTCGTCTCGAGCCGGGCGACGTCTCCGAAGATCACGCCGCGGCCGCGATCGCGAAGGCGGTGGCGGGCGAGGCGGTTCGGGTCGACCGCGCCTTCACCGGACGCTGCAACATGTTTGCCGAGAAGGCCGGGGTGCTGATCGTCGATCGCGCGGTAGTTGATCGGCTCAACCGGATTGACGAAGCCGTGACGCTCGCGACGCTGCCGGAATTTAAGCCGGTGGTCGAAGGGGAAATGGTGGCGACGGTTAAGATCATTCCCTTTGCGGTCGGCAAAGGACCGGTCGACGCCGCTTTGAAGGAAGCCTCCAAAGCCGTCCTTCGTATTGCGCCCTACACGATCAAGAAGCTCGGTGTGGTTTCTACCTTGTTGCCCGGGCTGGCGAGCAAAGTCGTCGACAAGACCCTCAAGGTAATGGCTGAGCGTATCGCGCCCGCCGGTGCGACGATCGTGGCCGAACGCCGCGTTCCGCACGAACAGGCCGCGCTGTCGAAGGCAATCGACGAGGTTCTTAAATCCGGCGCCGAGCTGGTTGTGGTGTTTGGAGCGTCCGCCATCGCCGACCGGCGTGACGTCATTCCGGCGGCGCTCGAAGCTGTGGGCGGCATGATCGAGCATTTCGGCATGCCGGTCGATCCCGGCAATCTCATGCTCGTTGGCAAGGCGAAGGGCGTGCCGGTGCTGGGCGCGCCGGGTTGCGCGCGCAGCCCCAAGGAGAATGGATTCGACTGGGTGCTGATGCGGCTTCTCGCTGGCCTGCCGGTGCGCCGCGAAGACATCACCGGTATGGGCGTCGGTGGCCTCTTGATGGAGATCGTGACGCGGCCGCAGCCCCGCAAAGAGGAAGTGCCGGAACACGGCAAGCGCGTTGCCGCCGTGCTGCTCGCGGCCGGCCGTTCGACGCGCATGGGCGCGGTCAACAAGCTCATCGCGCAAATTGGCGGCAAGCCTCTGGTTCGCATCGCAGCCGAGCAGGCTTTGGCCTCGAAAGCGCGCCCCGTCATTGTGGTGACTGGCCACGAGCGCGAGAAAGTCGAAGCCGCCCTCAAAGGTCTCGATGTCCGGCTGGTTCACAACGCCGATTACGCCGACGGGCTCGGCACCTCGTTGCGGGCCGGCATTGCCGCCGTGCCGGCGACGGCCGATGGCGCGGTTATCTGTCTCGGCGATATGCCGCAGGTGGACGCGCCCCTCATCGATTCGTTGCTCAACGCCTTCGATCCGGACAAGGGCGCGCTGATTGTGGTGCCCGTCATCGCCGGCCGCCGCGGCAATCCCGTCGTCTGGGCGCGGCGATTCTTCCCGGATCTGATGGCGGTTTCTGGCGATGTCGGCGCCCGCCACCTGATCGGCGCTTACGGCGAAGCCGTCACCGAAGTAGCCGGCAAAGGCGAGGGGGCGCTGCTCGATGTCGATACCCCCGAATCGCTTTCAGCGGTCAAGGCGGAAATCGAGCGCGCTTAAGACTCGAATCATTGAACGGCGCCGCGACTCAGCCCTTAAGTTCCCGGCATGGGACACGCCGAGGTCCACTCACGGGATTCGATCCATGCAGCGCGCGTCATCGTCGCCGCGGCGCTGATGGTTGCGATCAGCGCGCTGTTATTCGTCACTTATGCGACGGCAGCGCGCGCGGCCGGTGCGCTGGCCATCGGCGCGTGCGGCGCTTACGGGCAGGCCTACGACTATGGCGATCAGGCCGGCGCCACTGATGACGCGCTCGCGCAGTGCCCGGCAGGAAAAGATGGCGACAAGTGCAAGCTCGTCGCCACGCTCAAGCGCAGTTGCGCGGCGCTCGCGGTGGACGGCTCCAATCCTTGCGCCGCCCAAGGCTGGGCGAAGGGCGCGCGGCTCGGCGGTGCGCAGAACGCCGCCTTGAAGGCCTGCTACGACCGCGGCGGCAAGGATTGCGTCATCCGCACCTTCCTCTGCGACGCCAAAGGCTGAACGCTTCTAGCGGCGACTGAACAGGCCCAGCCTGGCATAGGCGCCGGTTTGCCGATCGCTATCGCGTGCAAACCCGGCGCCGGCGGACCATTCCAAGGGTCCGAAGCGGAGGCCTGTAATGTGCAAGCCGGCGCGGACTTGGCGGTAATCGCCGCTGGCAAAGCCCTGCGCCTCCGGGCCGATATAAAAACGATCGAACACGCGCCACCCGGTGGCGGCGCGCAGCGAGTAGCTGGTGGCGACCGAGGACAGGCTGCCGTCGACCGCAACCATCATTGCGGGCACCGGCTCGGTCCAGAATTCAAATGCAACGCGTCCGCCGGCCTGGGTACCGCGCAGCCGGCTGCCGGGATCGTCGGGCGTCAGATCGTGGCGCTGAAGATCGACCCCGGCGAAAACCTTGATCTCGGTTGTTCCGCTTCGCCACCGCCAGCCGGGGGTGAACTGGAACACGGTTTCCTGTCCCGCCACCCAGATATTGCCGAGGCCGCCAGAGAGGTAACGATAGCGGCCGCCGCTGATCACGGCGCGGAACGTGAAACCGTCATTGGCGAGCCCGCCAGGTGAATACAGCAGGCCGCCGTGAAGAAATCCGCCATGGCGCCAGATATCCCCCCCGGAAAAAAGCAGGAGCGTGGCGCCGTCGCCAGCCGCCGCCGCGGAGTGGCCGAACGCAATACAAGCCGTCAAAAGCGCGGCGGTCGCCGCGTACGCACGCCCACCCACTCGAGGTTTCCTTGCCCCAAGGAAAAGCCCAAGCAATTCCGGCCGTTCGCCGAGCCTTTGCAGTAAAGCGAGCCCCGGCGCGGGAGTCGAGGCAGATTTGCACGCGGGCCATAGGAGGCCCGGCACGAACGCGCTATACCGCAGATCAACACCGGATTCCGCAATGCAACCGCTTCAAGCCGAGACCGAACGCAAGCGCTCGATCGCCTTTCTCAACTGGGCGCATGCCATCGATCACTTCGTGCTGCTGATCTATCCGACCGTCGTCATCGGGCTCGAGCTCGTCTATCAGCGGCCCTACAGCGAATTGATCGCGCTCTCAAGCGCCGCCTTTGTCGCCTTCGGCGTCTTCTCGCTCCCCGCAGGCTGGCTGGCGGACCGCTGGAGCCGCCGCAACATGATGGCCGCCTTCTATATCGGTTGCGGCGTGTCGATGATCGGTGCGGCCTTTGCGCCCAACCTGCTCTGGCTTTCGATAGCCATGTTCGCGCTCGGCATGTTTGCGGCCATCTACCATCCCGTGGGGATGGCGATGCTGATCGAAGCGTCCGGCGCCAAGGGCCGTACGCTGGCCTTCAATGGCGTATGCGGAAACCTCGGCGTCTCGCTCGCGGCCGGCATCAGCGCCGCGCTGGCGTCCTGGATCTCTTGGCGCGCGGCATTTCTAGTTCCCTCGGCGCTCTGCATCGTGACGGGGATCGTTTATCTGTGGGTGACGCCGGACGACCGTCACCAGGCGAAATCGCGGGTCTCGAAGCCGGCCGTATCGCTGACGCCGAAACTGGCGGTGCTGTTCTTCGGCCTGTTCTTCGTCATCGCGATTACGGCGGGGCTGGTGTTTCATGTGCTGACCATCGCGCTGCCGAAAATCGTCGACGAAGGCATTGCCGGCGCAGTGCCGCTTGCGATTGTCGGCACCATTGCGACGGCGGTGCTCGTCTGTGGCGCGCTGGCGCAACTGACCGTCGGCCGGCTCGTCGAGGCGGTGCCGCCGCACGTCATTTTTGCCGCCGTGACCGCGCTTGGCTTCGCCGGCAATCTCTGGGCCACCTATGCGACTGGGCTGCCCTTGATGATCGCGCTCGGCATTGCCGTGGCGGCGATCTACGGCCAGGTCACCGTCAACGACATGATCCTGGCGCGTTACACCGCGGATGCGTGGCGCGGCCGCGTATACGCGGTGCGATACTTCACGCTGTTCATCAGCGCGGGTCTCGCGGTCGCGATGATCTCGCTGCTGCATAAAGGCGGCGGTTTCAGCCTGGTCCTCGGCGTGAACGCGGCGATTGCGCTCCTCATGTTCTTGTCCACGCTTGGCCTCGTCCTGCTCATCAACAATATCGAGCAGCGCCACGCGGTAACGCAGCCGGCCGAATAGCCGCTAGAGCGGCGGCACCAGGTCGTCCACCGAGACTTTAATGCGCTTCTTGACGTGCGCGACGATGCGCGAGCGGTGACACGTGTTCGGGTTGCGGCAGTAGCACAGCAAAGCGAGGCGCCTGCCGGATTTGATCATTGTCACAAGTTCGCCAAGCTGTTCTTGCGGCTCTTTCTTGGCGATGTGCTTTTCGTAGATGCGCCAGAGCTTGTCGAGCTGTCCGGCGCGTGCGGCCTCGCGGCCTTCGGTGGGCGTGCCGAGCTTCTGCAGATGCACATAAGCGATGCCTTCTTCGTCAAGGCCGGCTGAGAGCTGCTTCTTGGAAAAGCCCGGGCGGCGCGAGGCGGCCACTGCGCGGGTGTCGATCACCAGCTCAACCGCGGCGCGCTTGAGTTCACTCAAGACGGCTTTGGGCGTCGCTTTCTCGTAGCCGATCGTGAATAGGGGCGGGTTTTTGCGCCTGGGCTTCTTCATTGGAGCCGTTCGATCAACGCCATCGCGGCGGCGGGCATGCGCACCTTGGCCTCATGGATGAAATAGAGAAAGACGTCGCGCGGCCTTTTTGGCGCGGCTTTCTTATCGACTTTCGGCAGGTCTTTCGGCTCCGCGCCGGCGGCCCAGATTTTAGCGCGCTTGGCCCAGGCATCGAGCGCCTTGGGCGGGTAGCCGGTTTTCAGTTTCTCGTCGCCCTTCTGTAGCCGCGCATAGGCGAAATCCGCGGTGAGGTCGGCGATCTCGGTATAGGTTTCGTGCTCGGCGTAGCAGATGGCGACATTGTGCTTGCGCGCGAGGGCGATGAATTCGGGCGTCTTGAACGTATCGTTTCGCACTTCAACGACGTGACGCAGCGTCGTGCCGTCGAATTTTGCGGGAAGGAGGTCGAGAAACGCGCCGAAATCAGCCGGATCGAATTTCTTGTGCGGGGCGAACTGCCAGAGCAGGGGGCCGAGTTTTTTGCCGAGCTCGGTGACGCCGGATTCGAGGAAGCGTTCGACGCTGTCGCCGCCTTCCTTGAGCACGCGGCGGTTAACCGCGTAACGCGGTCCTTTCAGCGCGAATACGAACTCATCCGGCACTTCGCTTGCCCACTTCCGAAACGTCTTCGGCGACATCGTCGAATAAAACGTGCCATTGACCTCGATCGAGGTTAGATGCTCGCCGGCATAGGTGAGCTCTTTCGCGCGCGGCAGGCCTTTCGGATAAAACACGCCGCGCCAGGGCTCGTAGGTCCAGCCGCCGATCCCTGTATAGATTTTCCCGGTCTTCGCCATTGGCTCAATCTAGGTGGCGTGTCCGCGTGGCGCGACCCGGTTTCAAAAGAAAAAGGCCCGGATCGCTCCGGGCCTTTTCCGATTTGTTTTGTGGACGGCTTAGAAGTCCATGCCACCGCCCGGCGGCATTGCCGGCATGGCTTCCTTCTTCTTCGGCACTTCGGCGACCATCGCCTCGGTGGTGATCAGGAGGCCCGCGACTGAAGCCGCATTCTGGATCGCCGCACGCACGACCTTGGTCGGGTCGATGATGCCCTTGGAGACCAGGTTGCCGTATTCGCCGCTCTGGGCGTCGAAGCCGAACGAATACTGGTCCTTCTCGAGCACCTTGCCGACGACGACCGAGCCATCCTCGCCCGAATTCGAGGCGATCTGGCGGGCCGGAGCCTGCAGGGCCTTGCGGACGATTTCGATGCCGGTCTTCTGGTCATCGTTGCCCGCCTTGACCTTCTTGAGCGCTTCGGTGGCGCGCAACAGCGCGACGCCGCCGCCCGGCAGAATGCCTTCCTCGACCGCGGCGCGGGTCGCATGCATCGCGTCATCGACGCGATCCTTGCGCTCCTTCACCTCGACTTCGGTGGCGCCGCCGACGCGGATCACCGCAACACCGCCCGCGAGCTTCGCGAGACGTTCTTGCAGCTTTTCCTTGTCGTAGTCGGACGTGGTCTCTTCGATCTGCGCCTTGATCTGGGTGACGCGATCTTCGATGTCCTTCTTCTTGCCCGCGCCGTTGACGATCGTGGTGTTTTCCTTGTCGATCATCACCTTCTTGGCGCGGCCCAGCATCTGGGTCGTGACGTTCTCAAGCTTGATGCCGAGGTCTTCCGAGATTGCCTGACCACCGGTCAGGGTCGCGATGTCCTGCAGCATGGCCTTGCGGCGATCGCCGAAGCCCGGCGCCTTGACGGCGGCGACCTTCAGGCCGCCGCGCAGGCGGTTGACGACAAGGGTCGCGAGCGCTTCGCCTTCGACGTCCTCGGCGACGATGACCAGCGGCTTGCCGGTCTGCACCACGGCTTCCAGCAGCGGCAGCAGCTCGTTCAGCGAGGAGAGCTTCTTCTCGTTGATCAGGATGTAGGCGTCTTCCATCTCGACGCGCATCTTGTCGGCGTTGGTGACGAAGTAGGGCGAGATGTAGCCGCGGTCGAACTGCATGCCCTCGACGACGTCGAGCTCGGTCTCCAGCGACTTGGCTTCCTCGACCGTGATGACGCCCTCGTTGCCGACCTTCTTCATGGCGTCCGAGAGGAACTTGCCGATTTCGGCGTCGCCGTTGGCGGAGATGGTGCCGACCTGGGCGATCTCCTCGTTGGAGGTGACCTTCTTGGAGTTCTTCTGCAGGTCCGCAACCACGGCCTCGACCGCGAGGTCGATACCGCGCTTCAGATCCATCGGGTTCATGCCGGCG
>JAFBAG010000005.1 GCA_019247925.1 Pseudolabrys sp. | reverse complement strand
CAGCAAGGCCAGCGCGGCGAGAAGGGCCAGCGCGGCGAAGGCAATCAGGGCATGGATCAGCTCGGCGATGCCGGCGAGGCCATGGGCGAGGCCGAGGGCCAGCTCGGCGGCGGCGACGCGGACGGCGCGGTGGACTCGCAAGGGCGCGCACTCGAGGCGATGCGCAAGGGCGCGCAGGGCATGGCGCAGGCGATGCAGCAGGGCCAGAACGGGCCGGGGCCGAACGGCCGGCCCGGCCGCGGCCAGCAGCGCGCCCAACAGGAAACCGATCCGCTCGGCCGGCCGCTGCGCGGCCGTGACTATGGCGACGACGTCACAGTGAAAGTGCCGGGCGAAATCGATGCGCAGCGCGCGCGCCGTATTCTGGAGGAGCTGCGCCGCCGGTTCTCCGATCCGGGCCGCCCACAGCTCGAACTCGATTATATCGAGCGGCTGCTGAAAGACTTCTAGGGCGCTGCCTTTAGTGCCGCGGCGCCAGGGCTTCGCGCACGGCCAGCCTGATCTGCTCGACCGAGAACGGCTTCGGCACCACGTCATGGACGAGCGCATCGATATTGTGCGCACGCTCGCGCTGCTCGGCATAGCCTGTCATCAGCATGATCACCATGTCGGGCCGCTCGCAGGCCGCAGCCATGGCGAGCGAGAGACCGTCGAGCACAGGCATTTTGATGTCGGTCAGCAGCAGATCGTAGCCGCCCACGTCGTCGGCGAGAGCGTCGAGCGCTTCGGCGCCGTCCGCGGCGGTGGTGATGATGTGACCGTCGTCTTCGAGGGCGCGCGCGACGAGCCCGCGCACGGCGTCTTCATCCTCGGCGATCAGCACCCGCGCCATTATTTCTTCTCCGGTTCGACGTCGCGCGCGGTGAAGAAGCGCACCATGACATCGTTGGAATCGGGTGGCGGCGAAGCGAGCCGGCTGCGGAACGGGAGGGTCGATCCCGGCGCGAGCACGCTTTTCGTCGGCTGCGCAGTCCATGAATAGATTTCTTGCCCGGTCGAATTACGCACCGCAAAGCGCAGCCGCGGCACCTCGACGGGCTTGTTGCCGGTGGTGACGATCGAGCCTTCGACCACCAGCACAGTCACCCCATCGTGTTCTTCCTTGGTGATCTTGACGTTTTCGAACGCAAGGTGACGCAGGTTGACCGGCAAGCCGATCGCCGAAAACAGTGAGGCCGTCTGCGGCAGGAAGTTCACCACTTCGTGGCGGGCGCCGATCAGCGCCACATTGGCTGCAAGAAGAATGAGGACGATCGCCGTCCATTTGGACGAGCGCCGTTTCTGCTTGCGCTTGACGTGCATGCGCTCGCGGCGCGCCGCAAAGCTTTCGATGTCGTCAGTAGGCCCTACAGGAGCGGCATCCTCCTCGATCGGCGCAAGCGAGGGCGCGTCTGAAATGGCAAGCGGCGGCGCTTCGTGGGGCGCTTCGAAATGGTCGCCGAGCTGCGGCGCTGCCGGAAGCTCACGCGATGCGCTCATCGGCGTCCCCGGCTCGGCGCCAAAATCATCGTGGGGCAGCGAAGCCCGCGGCGCGGGAGAAGGGGGTGCGCTCGCCGCGGGCGGCGAGCTGCGGCGAACCGGCATCGGAGCGCCGGTCTCGCGCGCTTGCGCCTCGGCGATCACGTCGTCGACGAAACCGTCGTCCGCGGCCTTCGGCGTGCCGGTGAACCAGGAGGTCTTGCAGCGGGCGCAACGCACCATGCGACCGGCCGGGCCGAGCGATGCCGGCTCGATCATGTAGGACGTCGCACAACTCGGACAAACAATCAGCATAGGCCTGCCGCGCTTTTGCCCGGCAAACCTACCAGCCGTCCGTTAATGCAACGGAAACCATGAAAAGCCCCATTCGGCCTGCAAAACGTGCCGAATTCGCTGCGCGTCCCCGCGATGAAAGTGATAATTCTTGGGTCGCGGCGGCGCGCCTGGCGGAAACTGCCGGCCGGTTACGGGAGAGGGGTGTGGTCCGATTCGAGAATGTGGGGCTGCGCTACGGGCTTGGACCGGAGGTTCTGCGCGACCTGTCGTTCCGCATCGAGCCGCATTCGTTCCAGTTTCTCACCGGGCCGTCCGGCGCCGGCAAGACGTCCCTGCTGCGGCTCCTATTCCTCTCCCTGAAGCCCACGCGCGGGCTGATCACCCAGTTCGGCCACGACGTCGCGACTTTGAGCAAGGACGCGGTCGCCACCTTGCGCCGGCGCGTCGGCATCGTCTTCCAGGATTTCCGCCTGCTCGACCATATGACGACGTATCAGAATGTCGCACTGCCGTTGCGGGTGCTCGGCCGCCGTGAGGACACCTATCGCGACGAGGTCATGGAGCTGCTGAATTGGGTCGGTCTCGGTGACCGGATGTTAGCGCTACCGCCGGTGCTGTCCGGCGGCGAGAAACAGCGGGCCGCGATCGCGCGTGCGGTGATCGCGCGGCCGCAACTGCTGCTGGCCGACGAGCCGACCGGTAACGTCGATCCCACTCTAGCGCAGCGGCTGTTGCGGCTGTTCGTCGAGCTCAACAAGTCCGGAACCTCTATTGTGATCGCGACCCACGACATCGCCTTGATGGACCAATACGATGCGCGGCGTCTGGTGCTGCACGAAGGCCGGCTCCATGTTTTTGAGTAGGGCGCCATGAACGACGCGCTGCCGCGTTTCGATACGCCGATCGTGCCGCGCAATTCCATTTCGGGACGCGCGTTGGTCGCCGTCGTGGCGATCATGACCTTCCTCGCTTCGTTGA
>JAFBAG010000338.1 GCA_019247925.1 Pseudolabrys sp. | reverse complement strand
TCCTCTGCGGTGACGACCTCGTTGGTGACGGTTTTCACCACGTCCGGCCCGGTGACGAACATGTAGCTCGTGTCCTTCACCATGAAGATGAAGTCGGTCATGGCCGGCGAATAGACGTCGCCGCCCGCGCAGGGGCCCATGATGACGCTGATCTGCGGAATGACGCCGGAGGCGATGACGTTCCTCTTGAACACCTCGCCATAGCCGCCAAGCGCGGCGACGCCCTCCTGGATGCGCGCCCCGCCGGCGTCGAACAGGCCGATCACGGGCGCGCGCGCCCGCATCGCCATGTCCTGCACCTTCATGATCTTCTGCGCGTGGGTTTCCGACAGCGAGCCGCCGAACACCGTGAAGTCCTTGGAGAACAGATAGACCGCGCGGCCGTTGATGGTGCCCCAGCCGGTGACGACGCCATCGCCGGGGACTTTGGTTTTCTCCATGCCGAATTCGGAGGAGCGGTGCTCGACGAACATGTCGAACTCCTCGAATGAGCCTTTATCCAGCAAAAGCTCGATGCGCTCGCGGGCGGTCAACTTGCCGCGCTTGTGCTGCGCCTCGATGCGCTTGTCGCCGCCGCCCGCCCGCGCCTGCGCGCGCCGTTTCTCGAGCCGGTCGAGGATGTCCTTCATCGTCCCGCTTACCCCAAAAGTTCCCGGGAAAAGATAGCACGGTGGCCGCCACCGCATAGACATCGCGCCGCGCGGCCCCTAATTTTCGCGGCGATAAGAAGACTGCAACACACACCAACCAACTGGGGAATACCGTGACCAAGATCGTCATCAGCCTGTCCGCCGCCGCCTTTGCCCTGCTCGCCGCCGCGCCCGCTTCCGCCGCCATGTCGCAACAGCAGGCGATCGCAGCCTGCAAGCAGGAAATGCGCAATACCTTCGTGCAGCGCAACCGCACCGGCGAGAGCGTCAACGACGCGATGCGCAAGTGCGTGCGCGAGAAGATGGGCAAATAGCCGAGCGGCTTTGGCCGAAGGGAAGCCCCGCCTCGCGCGGGGCTTTTTCTTTTGCGCCAAGCGGTTCCGTGGTTACCCTGCGGTTAACGACGACGTTGGCATTTGAGGCGCTTTTGAGCCGAATGCGCGGAGATTCCCCGCCGGTTTTTTAGCGCCCCGCGCGTAGGGTGCGAGCCAAGGGGAAGCACGTGGAGGACAACCGGATCAACCGGCGGCCCGCGTGCGGGGGCTAGGCGTCATGAGCGACATTTCACTTTCGCGTGGAGCACGCACCAGCGTGCAGGAATTGCAGAAGATCGCCGTGCAGGCGAATCTGCTGCAGCGTCAGATCGCCACCGGGAAGAAGGTGATCGATCCGTCGGACAATCCCGCGGCGTTCTTCACCTCGGCGACGCTGAAAAGCCGCTCGACCGCGCTCGCCGGCCTGCTCGACGGCATCGCCACCGCCAAAAGCACCATCGCGGCGGCCAACAAGGGCATTTCCTCGCTGCAGTCGCTGATCACCTCGGCGCAGAGCCTCGCCAATTCGGCGCTGGCGACGTCGGCGCCGAATGTCGACATTGTGGGCACCTTGACCCTCACCGGCTCATCCACCATCGCGACCAATGCCGGCGCTTCGAACCGCCTCAAGGCCGGCGACGTGGTGACCGTGTCGGACGGCACCACGACCGCGACCTATACGGCGGCGAACAACGATACTTTGCAGACTTTTATGAATACCGTGAACGGCACGTCTGGTCTCAAGATCACGGCGCAGATCTCGTCGAACAATAAGCTCGAGCTGGTTGCCCAGGCTGGCATCACCGTCACGATCGGCGCCACAATCAACGGCGCTGGCGGCGCCACCCTCGCCAGCACGATCGGCCTCACCGCGGGCGCAACCGCGCCGAGCGGCAATGCCTCGCGCACCTCTTACGCGACGCAATACAATTCGCTGCTGTCGCAGATCAACCAGCTCGTCAGCGACTCCTCCTACAACGGCGTCAATCTGCTGTCGGGCGGCAGCGTCTCTACCAAATTCAACGAGACCGGCTCCTCGACCTATACGTCGGGCGGCACGACGGTCAGCGCAACCAGCCTGGGATTGACTTCGGTGACCGGCAATTTCCAGACCGACACCGAAATCAATGCGACATTGACCGCGCTCAACAATGCGGCCAGCACGCTCGCCTCGCTGTCGGGCCAATTCAGTGCCGCCAGTACCGTGATCGACGCGCGAACCGATTTCACCAAGTCGATGATCAGCCTGCTCGACGACGGCGCCGACAACCTGGTCGCCGCAGACGTCAACGAGGCGAGCGCGGCCTTGCTCGCCCTGCAGACGCGCCAGCAGGTCGCGGCAACGGCGCTGGCGATGACCACGAATACCGACAACACCGCGCTGCGGCTGTTCGGGCTCGCTTAACCGCGATTCTGATTAGCGCAAGTTCGCTCAAGACCTGGCGGCGAGCACCTTTGCCGCCGCCTGCATCTCCCGGTAGCGCAAGTCGCGACGCTCGAGCGCGAGCGTATCGCGGCCCCATTGCGCCATCTGCCAGTCCTCGTCGACATGGGCGGCGGCCCAGGCATCTTCCACCGACAGCGCACCGTGCGACAAAGCCAATGCGATCAGCGCGGAGCCCGTGAGCGTCGTCACGGTTGAAACCGCAGCCAGGGTCCAGGGATCGGCCGGAATGGCTTTCGCCGCGGCGGCGATGGCCTCCTGCGGTTGCGGCGTGTGCATCACCCCCTCCGCCAGCGTGAAACGCGCGCCGAATTTCTCGCGGACGAAGGCGAGCACCGGATCCCAGGCCCGCGCCTGTGCCGCGCAGAGCCCCGCGGGCTCGCCGGCGCGGTAGCACACCAGATCGCTGCCGAGATAATTCTCGATTTCCTGTGCCACCGCGCGCGCATTATCGGCGACAGCGTCGATCACCACATTGGCGAGCCGCGTCAGCGGCATGGTCGAGGGATCGACCTGATCGCCCTGCGCATTCCATTCGGCGGCAATGGCGTGCGCGAGGTCGCGCGCCGGCGCGGCGAGCGAACGCTGGCGCGGCGTCTTAACCGGCTTGCCGTCGAGAAACACCGCGTAGGGCGCTGCGGCTCCAACGCTTGCCTCCTTGTAGAAGCGCTTGAGCGTCTTCGGGCGAACGCTCTTGCGCGCCGCCTCGATCGGATCGCGCGGCTGGTTCTCGAAAATGTCGGTGAGGATGTCGCGCATAGGTGCAGATCTAGACTACTTGTGCGATGCAGCAAAGGTTCCGGCTACGCTGCCCTCACCGCGCCGCTTTCCGGGCGCGAAAACGGTACCGGAACGCGACTTTCGGACCGGTGGCGCTCGAACCTTCAACGCCATAAAATCTGGCCACTGACTCGCGCGCAATAAGAATGATGCGCGAGCTGGGGGCCGCACGGGGAAGCACGCGACGCACGCCGACAGAGCTCCGGGGTGCGTTTCGAGGAGTGAATGAAGACTACCGACATTTCCGCGCCGGAATATTTCCACAAAGTGGTGGACTGCCAGTGGGCATGCCCGGCGCACACGCCCGTGCCGGAATATATCCGCCTGATCTCCGCCGGGCGGTATTCCGACGCCTACATGATCAATTGGAAGTCGAATGTGTTTCCGGGAATTCTCGGACGCACGTGCGACCGCCCTTGCGAGCCAGCCTGCCGCCGCGTCCGCGTCGAGGATGAGCCGGTCGCCATCTGCCGGCTCAAGCGCGTCGCCGCCGATTACAAAGACGACATCACGGCGCGGCTGCCGCAGCCGGCGAAGATCAAGAATGGCAAGAAGATCGCCTTGGTCGGCGGCGGACCGGCGTCGCTGACTGTCGCGCGCGACCTCGCCCCGCTCGGCTACCAATGCACAGTGTTCGACGGCGATCCGAAAGCCGGCGGCATGATCCGCACCCAGATTCCCAAATTCCGGCTGCCCGACAGCGTGATCGATGAGGAATGCGGATACATTCTCGGCCTTGGCGTTGAGTTCAGGGGCGGCACGCGCATCGATTCGATGAAGGCGCTGCTCGCGCAGGACTACGATGCGATTTTCGTCGGCAGCGGCGCGCCGCGCGGCCGCGATCTCGACATACCAGGCCGCAAGGAGGCTGCCGCCAATATCCATATCGGCATTGATTGGCTGTCTTCGGTGTCGTTCGGCCATATCAACAAGATCAGCCGCCGCGTCGTCGTGCTCGGCGGCGGCAACACGGCGATGGACTGCTGCCGCTCGGCCCGCCGCCTTGGCGGCGAGCAGGTCGACGTCGTGGTGCGCTCCGGCTTCGAGGAGATGAAAGCGAGCCCGTGGGAAAAGGAAGACGCGCAGCACGAAGGCATCCCGATCCACAATTATCTCGTGCCCACGGAATTCACCCACGCGAACGGCAAGCTCACCGGCATCACCTTCGAGAAGGTGAAGGCCGAGAAGGACGAGAAAGGCCGCCGCAAGCTCGTGCCCTCCGGCGAACCAGACCAGCATTTCGAATGCGACGATGTGCTCGTCGCGGTCGGGCAGGAAAACGCCTTCCCGTGGATTGAGAACGATTGCGGCATCGAATTCGACCAGTGGCACATGCCGAAGGTCGACCCTGTCACCTTCCGCTCGACCCATCCGAAGGTGTTTTTCGGCGGCGACGCCGCCTTCGGGCCAAAGAACATCATCTGGGCCGTGGCGCACGGCCATGAAGCTGCGGTGTCGATCGACAAGATGCTCAACGGCGAAGACATCGCCGACCGCCCGCAGCCGGCGGTCGAAGTGATGAGCCAGAAGATGGGCATCCACGAATGGTCTTATGACAATGAGATCGCGCTCGACCAGCGCTACAAGGTGCCGCTGCGCGACAAGGTGATCGCGCTCAAGGACATCAAGGCCGAGGTCGAACTCGGCTTCGACCAGAAGCTCGGCTTCAAGGAAGCCGGCCGCTGCCTCAACTGCGATGTGCAGACCGTGTTCACGTCGTCGCTGTGCATCGAATGCGATGCCTGTGTCGATATCTGCCCGATGGATTGCATCACCTTCACACCGAATGGCGAGGAAATGGATCTGCGCAGACGGCTGACAGCGCCGTCGATCAATCTGACGCAGGACCTTTATGTGCAGGATGGGCTGAAAACCGGCCGCGTCATGGTCAAGGACGAGGATGTCTGCCTGCATTGCGGCCTGTGCGCCGAGCGCTGCCCGACAGGCGCCTGGGATATGCAGAAATTCTTCATCGATATGACTCACGCAGGGACGAAATGCCGACCGCCGCGCCGATCAGCCGCGTAAACGATTTCGTCGTCCGCTTCGCCAACGTCAACGGCTCGGGCTCGGCGAGCGCCAACGAGATGTTCGCGCGCGCGATCATGCGGATGGGCATCCCCGTCGGGCCGCGCAACATCTTCCCGTCGAACATTCAGGGCCTGCCTACCTGGTACGAAGTGCGCATTTCCGAAGCGGGCCATCTCGGCGCCCGCGGCGGTACCGACCTCATGGTGGCGATGAATCCGCAGACTTTCGACAAGGATATCGCCGCCATCGAGCCCGGCGGCTATCTGCTCTACGATTCAACTAAGCCGCTGCCGGCGTCGAAATTCCGCAACGACATCACCGTGATCGGTGTGCCGCTGACGGCGATCTGCAATCGCGAATACACCGACCCGCGCCAGCGTCAGCTCTTCAAGAACATCATCTATATCGGCGTACTGTCGGCGCTGCTCGATATGGATGTGAAAGTGATCGAGCAACTGATCGGCGAACAATACAAGGGCAAGGAAAAGCTGATCGAGCCGAACATCAAGGCGCTGCACATCGGCCGCGATTACGCGACGCTGAACCTCACTTGCCCGCTGCCGATCAAAGTGCGCACCGTCGACAAGGTTGGCGACCGCATCTTCATCGAGGGCAATTCCGCGGCCGCGCTCGGCGCGGTCTATGGCGGCGCCACGGTTTGCGCCTGGTATCCGATCACGCCCTCCTCTTCACTCGCCGACGCCTTCACCCGGCATTGCGCCAAGCTGCGCATCGATCCGCAGACCAAAAAGGCGAATTACGCGATCATCCAGGCGGAGGACGAGCTTGCCTCGATCGGCATGGTGATCGGCGCCGCGTGGAATGGCGCACGGTCCTTCACGGCGACGTCGGGGCCCGGCATCTCCCTGATGCAGGAGTTCATCGGCCTCGCTTATTTTGCCGAAATCCCGTCCGTTATCTTCAACGTGCAGCGCGCGGGCCCTTCGACGGGAATGCCGACCCGCACGCAGCAATGCGATCTCATCTCCTGCGCCTATGCATCGCACGGCGACACCAAACACGTCATGTTGCTGCCGGAAAACCCGACGGAAGCCTTCGAATTCGGCGCACAGGCTTTTGACCTCGCCGATCGCTTGCAGACTCCGGTGTTCGTCATGCTCGACCTCGACATCGGCATGAACCACCATTTGTGCCGGCCGATGGTGTGGGACGACGCCAAAAAATACGACCGCGGCAAGATCATGACCGCGGCGGAACTCGAGGCCGGCAAAGACTTCGGCCGTTACCTCGACGTCGATGGCGACGGCATCCCCTACCGGACTTACCCGGGCACGCATCCGACGCGGGGTTCATTCTTCACGCGTGGCACGTCGCGTGACCGGTACGCCAAATACACCGAAGAAGGCGCCCCTTACGTCGACAACATGCAGCGGCTGTTGCGCAAGTTCGAGACCGCCAAGGACATTGTGCCGCGCCCCTTGATCGCCAACGCGGCGAAGCCGACGAAATTCGGCGTGATCTATTTCGGCTCGACCGCGCCGGCGATGGACGAAGCCATTGAGATGATCGAGGCCAAGGGCCACACGCTCGACCGCATGCGGGTGCGAGCCTTTCCGTTTCATTCCTCGGTCAATTCCTTCGTCGCCGACCACGATTTCGTGTTCGTTGTCGAGCAGAACCGCGATGCGCAAATGCGCTCTCTCATTGTGAACGAATGCAACATCGATCCGGTGCGGCTCGTCTCCGTGCTGCATTATGATGGAACGCCGATCACCGCGCGCTTTATCGAAAAGGCGATCACCGAGAAGCTTGATGCCCTCAAGGTGAAGCCGGAGAAGGTTGTGTCATGAGCGGGCAACGTCGCATGAGCAAAACGGCAAACACGGCCGTCAGCCTCGCCGTTGCAGTGCTGGTTGGCGCGGCGCTGGGCACATCTGCTGTGCAAGCCGAGACGCAGAAGATGAAGACAAACATCCAGCAGAAAAAAGAAGAACAGAAAAAGGGCGTTGCGAACAACATGAGGGCGCGAACCGCGCCGCAACCCGCCAACACCAATGCGGCCGCCGCGCGCTCCGGCGGCGGCGGCAAGAAGAGATAAAACGACCATGACTTACCTGGCCAAGCCCAAGTTCCACCACCCCGATCTGCCGAAGAACGCGCTCGGCTTCACGCATCGGGACTACGAGGGCACGGTATCGACGCTTTGCGCCGGTTGCGGGCATGATTCGATCACCGCCTCGATCATCCAGGCCTGCTTCGAATTGTCGATCGAGCCGCACAGGGTCGCGAAAATATCCGGCATCGGCTGCTCGTCGAAAACACCGACCTATTTCCTCGGCAATTCGCACGGGTTCAACTCGGTGCACGGCCGGATGCCTTCGGTGCTCACCGGCGCCAACCTTGCCAACCGCGACCTGATCTATCTCGGCGTGTCGGGCGACGGCGACAGCGCGTCGATCGGGCTCGGGCAGTTCGCGCATTGCCTGCGCCGCGGCGTGAACATGGTCTATATCGTCGAAAACAACGGCGTTTATGGCCTCACCAAGGGCCAATTCTCGGCCACCGCCGACCGCGGCTCTAAGTCGAAGCGCGGCTTCGTCAACACCGACAATTCGATCGACCTGGCGGCGATGGCGCTGCAACTCGGCGCGTCTTTCGTCGCGCGCTCCTTCTCAGGCGACAAGCATCAGCTCGTCCCGATCATCAAGGCGGCGATCGCGCATCGTGGCGCGGCCTTCATCGACATCATTTCACCCTGCGTCGCCTTCAACAACCATCCGGGCTCGACCAAAAGCTTCGACTTCGTGCGCGAACACAACGAAGCGGTGAACCGCCTCGACTTCATTTCGAGCCGCATGCCGATCGAAATCGACTATCAGCCCGGTACTGTCGAAATCGTGACACAGCACGACGGCTCGCGGCTCGCTTTGCGCAAGATCGGCGCGGACTACGATCCGACCGACCGCACCGCGGCGATGGGCTTCCTGCAGCAGCAGGCGGCGAAGGGGCAGATCGTCACCGGTCTGCTTTATGTCCATCCGGACAGCGAAGACCTGCACGCGCATTTGCGCACCGCCGAAGCGCCGCTCAATTCGCTCGGCGAGAAAGATCTGTGTCCCGGCAGCGCCGTCCTCGACAAGATCAATGCCGGCTTGCGCTAGCGCTTAAGCCACGGCTTTTCCGCCGCGGCTTTCTTCACAGCCTCGATGAATCCCGGCGGCGGGCCTTCCTTAGGGTCGAAAGCCAACGGCTTGCCGGTCTCAACCAGCGACTTCAGGCTCGACAGAATCTTCGGCCAGCCGTCCTGGCCGCCCTTCAGGATTGCGGCCGGAACGTCCCAGGAGTGCGATTCCGTCAGCGTCAGTCTCACCGCACCGCCCGAAAGCGCGAGATCATAAGCCACAAGGCAAACCGGCAGTTCGCCGAATTCGCTTATCTCGACGCGCCAGGAGCAGACGAAACGGCGCGGCGGCGACCATTCCACGACTTCGCCGCTGATGTGGACGCGCCCGTCCGGCCACAGCATCCGAAAGCGCCCGCCCGGCTTGGGCTCGATTTCGATTGCGAAGCCGTAAAAGTATTGTCTGGAAAAAGCCGGATCGGTCAGCGCCTGCCACACTTTTTCAGGCGTGGCGGCGACGTACGTGACGTAAACCGTCGTGGGCTTGAACTTGGTGGCGTCGATCATGATCAAGCTTTTGTTTCATAGG
>JAFBAG010000315.1 GCA_019247925.1 Pseudolabrys sp. | reverse complement strand
GCTGGAGATGCTGATGGGTCCGGTCAAGCGCGTCAGCGGCATGTCGAACCGGCTGGTGCTGCCCCGGCGACAATCCCGATGTCGCGAATTTGATTCTCGAGCACGACAGCGGCGCGATTTCGAACCTCACCGCGTCCTACGCTTCGGCATCCGAGTATTACATGATGAATATCTACGGCAAGGAAGCGACCGCCTATTACGACCTGTTCAATGGGCTGCGGTATCTCAAGCGCGGCGAGACCAAGGCAAATCCGATCCAGACCGAGATTGGCGACACGATCCGCGAGGAGCTCGATGAGTTCGTCGAGTGCATCCGCGACGGCAAGAAGCCGGAGACCGACGGCTACTGGGCGTCGCGCAATCTCGCCGTCATCAAGGCCGGCGTGAAATCGGCGCGCGAAGGTCGCGCCGTCGAGGTGGCCGAGATCATGAAGAGCGGCGAGTAAGATGCCTCGCGTCAAGGCCGGCGAACTCACGCTCAACTACGAGGAACGCGGCAAAGGCCCCGCGTTCCTGTTCATTCCGGGCCTGGTCGGCCTGCTCAACGCCTGGGATTTCCAGATCGCCGAATTCTCCAAGCGCTATCGCTGCATCGTGTTCGACCATCGCGGCGCCGGCGACAGCGACAAGCCGCAGAGTGTGAACGCGCAGACCTATTCGACCGAAGCCATCGCGCGCGACGCGATCGGCTTGCTCGACGCGCTGGGCATCGACAAGGCGCATGTCGCCGGGACCTCGACCGGCGGCTGCGTGTTGCAACATCTCGCGATCGACCATGCGCGCCGGCTGCGCTGCTGCATCTTTTCCAACACCTGGGTGAAGGCAGACGAATATCTCACGCGTGTTCAGGTGACCCGCAAGCGCATCGCGCTGTCCTACGGGCCGGAGGAATACGTCAAGCTGTCGACGCTGTTCACCAATGGCGCGATGCAGTTCCGCTACAACCTCGACAAGGTCATGGAGCTGGAAAAGCGCGCGCTCGAAACAGTGGCCCCGGCGGAAGTTCTGGCGGCCCGCATCGACATGACCCTCAACCACGACCGCAGCGCGGACCTGCACAAGATCGGCAACCCGGCACTGATCGTGGGCACGCGTGACGATGCGACCGTGCCGTTCTACCAGTCCGAAGACCTGCACAAGGCGGTCAAGGCCTCGAAACTCGTGATTGTTGAGGAAGGCGGCCATTATTCGTACCGCCGCCATTGGCAGGAATGGAATAAGATCGCCGATGCGTTCCTGCGCGAGCAGGAAGCGAAGGGGGCCTGACAACCAGATGATGCTCGACCCCAATCAGACAGACCCGCGCGCCGCGATCCGCGCGCGCGCTCGCGCCGTGCGCCACGCGGGCGGGCTCGCGCCGGCGCTGGCCAAGGGCGCGGTGCCAAAAATGATCGAAACCACGCTGTCGGAGGCGTTGGTTTTGGGTCTGCTGGCGCAGGACGTTTCCAAGTATTTCGCGATCTTCGGCCACGGCTCGACCGATCTCGGCGAAGTGCTTCGCATCTACGAGGAGGAGGGCGTCACCCGGACGCTCAACTGCCGCAACGAAGTGGAGATGGCGCACGCCGCGACGGCGCTGCGCTGGCAATACGGCGAGACCTCCGCCGTCATCACCTCGATCGGCCCCGGCGCGATGCAGGCTTTCGCGGGGTCGCTCGCCGCCGCGTCGAACGGCGTCGGCGTCTATCACATCTATGGCGACGAGACGACCTGGGGCGAAGGCTACAACATGCAGCAGGTGCCCAAGCAGCAGCAGGGCGCCTTCGGCCGCATGACGGCGATCCTGGGCCAATCTTACGTGCTGCACACGCCGGAAGCCGTACGCGATGCGCTGCGCCGCGGCGCGCTCACCGTGCACCATCCTTATCGCGCCGGGCCCTTCTATCTGCTGCTGCCGCTCAACACGCAGCCACAACGGATGACGCTCAATCTGGCGTCGCTGCCGGAGCGGCCGCATCTGCCGCCGATGGCGCCGGCGGATGACAAGGTTCTGGACCAAGCCGCGGCGGCGATTGCGCAGGCCAAATCGGTCGCGATCAAGATCGGCGGCGGCGCGCGCGGGCATGACGAAGCCTTGCGCAGGCTCGTCGAGGCTGCAGGCGCGGCGGCGGTGCTCTCGCCCGGCTCGACCGGCGTTATCCCGGACGCGCATGCGCAGAACATGCATGTCGGCGGGTCGAAAGGATCGATCAGCGGCAATTACGCGATGGCGGAATGCGAGCTGCTCATCGTCGCCGGCTCGCGCGCCGTGTGCCAGGCCGACTGCTCGGGCATCGGCTACAAGAAGGCGCGCGCCGTCATCAACATCAATGGCGATCTCGCCGATGCGACGCATTACAACAATACCCTCGCGCTGACGGGCGATATCGGCGTCGTGGCTGAACGTCTCGCCAAGGCGCTGTTGCGCGAACGCGCCACCGACAACAAGGGCGAATGGCTCAAGGCCTGCGCCGTCAGGAAGGCGGAATGGGCGAAGTACAAGAAAATGCGCTTCAACGCGCCGCCGCTCGTCGACGAGACCTGGGGCCGCGCCGTGCTGGCCCAGCCCGCCGCGATCAAGATCGTTGCCGACTTTGCCAAGGAAATCGGCGCCGCCAAATTTTTCGACGCGGGCGATGTGCAGGCCAACGGATTTCAGATCGTCGAGGACGACAAGAGCGGCGACACGTTCACCGAAGCGGGCGCGTCCTATATGGGCTTTGCAGTCAGCGCCTTGCTGGCTGCGGCGCAGGCAGCGCGGCCGCGCTACAGCATCGCCTTTACCGGCGACGGCTCCTTCATGATGAACCCGCAGATCCTGATCGACGCCGTCGAGCATGGCGTGCGCGGCATGATCGTGATTTTCGATAACCGCCGCATGGCGGCGATCACCGGCCTTCAGCTCGCGCAATATGGCGAGGGTTTCCGCACCGCGGATCGCGTCGCGGTGGACTATGTCGCGCTCGCAAACGCAGTGACCGGCATTCGCGCCAGTCACGGCGGCTACAATGCCGACGCTCTCGCCAAGGCGGTGCGTGCCGCGCACCACTATGACGGTCTGTCGGTCGTGCACGTCCCGGTTTACTGCGGGCCGCATGAGCTTGGCGGCCTCGGCGCCTGGGGGGAATGGAATGTCGGCAACTGGGTCGACGACGTTCAGCGCAAGTGGATGGCGCAAGACCTCTAAAGCTTGACCGGCTTAAGTTTCGCCGGGCCGGCGATGGCTTCCGTCACCGCGACATTGTTGACGAGCGCTTCCGGCGCGATCGGGAATTTGACGCCAGCCACGACGGCTTGCGCAAAGGCTTCAAGCACGGCGCGTTCCTTGTCGATGGCGGCGAAGGAATGCGGGACCGGCTTCCCCTCGAGATCGAAGGCCGTCAGATCATTGTCGCCGCGCATTTCGAGAGAGCCCTTCTCGCCGTAAACATGCAGCCGCCACAACAGCTGCGTTCCCCACAAGGTCGTCAGCGCCCCCGACGCGCCGCCGGAGAAGCGCAAGAGCGCCGCAGTCGTGTCGTCCAAGTCGACGTCGAGATGCGCGCGCAGGCTTTGGGCCGCCACTTCGGTGACGAGGCCCGCCATATCGATCATGGAATCGAGCATGTGGACGCCGCGCGAGGTCATGGCGCCGCCGGGGCTTTCAACCTGGCTGGTCCGCCAGGCGCCGGATGCGATCTGATGGCTGATAGGGCCGGAAAAATGGCCTTCGAGGTAGCGCAAGGCGCCGATTTCGCCCGCCGCGATCCGCTTCTTCATCTCGATCTGCGCCGGCGCGCAGCGGCGGTTGAAGCCGACCGCGAGCGTCACGCCGGCGGCCTGGCATGCGTCGATCGCGCGCATCGCGCTGACTTTCGTCAATGTCAGCGGCTTTTCGACAAACACATGTTTGCCGGCCTTGGCTGCAAGCGCGATCTGGGCGGCGTGCTGCGAGTGAGGCGTCGCGATAATCACGGCGTCGATGCGCGGATGCGCCAGGATTTCGTTGTAATCAGCGGTCAGGGTGATGCCGAATTTTTCGGTGAGGTCACGCCGGCCGGCGGGGTCGCGCGTCAGAGCGGTCGCGATCTGGACGTGAGAGCTCCCGCGCACGGCCGTGAGCAGCTTCTGCCCCCAGCCGCCCGCGCCGAGCAACGCTGCGCGCACCATGATCGTTCTCCCGCAATGTTGGTAGCGGACCGCAGCGGGAGCGTTGCGTCAACCTTACGCGTCAGGCGGTCAGAAGTTTTTCCAGCCGAATGGGGAGTTCACGCACCCGCACGCCGGTCGCGTGAAACACCGCATTGGCGACTGCGGCAGCGGTGCCAACATTGGCGAGTTCCCCGATTCCCTTGACGCCGACCGGATTGACGAGGTCGTCCTTCTCCGGGACGAGGATGACCTCGAGCTGCTGGATGTCGGCGTTCACCGGGATGATGTAGTCGGCGAGGTTGTCATTGGTGTAGCGCGCATAGCGCGGATCGATCTCCGTCGCCTCATGCAACGCCGACGAAATGCCCCAGATCATACCGCCCATGTATTGGGAGCGTGCGGTGCGGGTGTTCATGATGCGGCCGGCGGCGAAAGCGCCGACGATGCGCGGCACGCGTATTTCGCGCGTCAGGCGATGGACGCGGACCTCGACGAATTCCGCGCCGAGCGCATACATCAGCTTTTCGGCATGGGAGCCGCCGCCGAGCATGCTGGAGCCGCTGTAGAGTTTCTTCATCGGATCGACGACGAGGCCCATGACCGGGTTGGGCTTGACCTCTTTCGGCACCTGTTCGGCGTATTCTTCGAGCGTCGCAACGCCGAGGCGCGCAAACGTCTCTTCGTGGTTGCGCCCGGTGCCGGTGCCGACGGTTTCCCGCGGGGCTGGGGCAGGCGTTCCGCCATTCGCGTTCAATCGGGCGTTGATCGCGTCGCAGGCCTTGGCCACGACGGAGCAGCAACTGGCGGTCTGGGTTGAGCCGCCCGCGACAGGAGCGGGGGGCAGCACGCTGTCGCCGACTTCGACCCGCACATTTTCGACAGGAATGCCAAGCCGTTCGGCGGCAATCTGGCCGACCACTGTCAGAATGCCGGTGCCGATTTCGTGCGCCGCGATCTGCACCCTGGCCTGGCCATCGGCGGAGAACTGCACGCGGGCGGCGGCGGGACCCATGTGGGTCGGATAGACCGCGGACGCGCAGCCCCATCCGATCAACCAGTCGCCGTCGCGCATGGAGCCAGGCTCGGCGTTTCTTTTCGACCAGCCGAAGGCCGCGGCGGCCTCGTCGTAGCATTGCATTAGCGAGCGGCTCGACCATTCCTTGCCGGTCGCATCCTTCATGCCGTCATTGACGCGGCGCAATTCGACCGGGTCCATCTTGAGCTGATAGGCGAGCTCATCCATCGCGCTTTCGAGAGCGTAAATGTAGGGCACGACCGGCGGCGATCGCATGAAGCCCGGCGTGTTGCGGTCGGCATGGACGTTCTTCACGTCGGTCTTCACCGCGCCGAAGCTGTAAAGCCGCGCGCTGTCCTCGACGCCGCCGACGGCATAAGCGTCCGGCCGGGACGTCAATTCCCAACCCTGATGTTGGAAGCTCGTGATCTTGCCGTCGCGCTGCGCGCCGATGCGGATCTTGTGCTGGGTTTCGGCGCGATAGGTGGCGATGGTGAAGCCCTGGTCGCGGGTGGCGACCAGCTTGACCGGGCGGTTGAGGCGTTTCGCCGCGAGCGCGACGAGGCCGGTGCGCGGGGTGAGCTGCGCTTTCGAGCCGAAGGCGCCGCCGACGAAATGGCTGATGGCGCGCACCTTTTCCGGCTTGACGCCGACTTTTGAGGCCAGGCTGTTCTTGAGCCCGTACATGAACTGGCTGGGCTCATAGACGGTGAGTTCGTCGTTGTTCCAGGCGACGGTCGTGGTGAACAGTTCGATCGGATTGTGATGCTGGGTCGGTGTGCCGTACCAGCCTTCGAATTTCACCGCGGCGTCGTCGAAGGCCTTCTCGGCGTCGCCAGCCTTGGGCTCCGACTTCTTCGGCGACGCTTCCTTCACGCCCTCGGAATGGAAACCAGCGCTCGGCTTCTCCGTCGCGATTTCGAATTTTGCCTTGTAAGCGGCCTCGCGCGCGGCCTCATAGGTGTCGGCAACGACCATGCCGATGATCTGGCCGTCGTGCTGAATCTTCGGCCCGAAATCCTGAATGGATGTGCTGCCGCCGCCACCCTGCGGATCATATTTAAGATGCTTGAGGTCGCCGGTGTTCTCATGCGTGAAGATATCGAGCACCCCCGGCACTGCTTTCGCATCCGCAAGATCAATCGCCGTAATCTGCCCCTTGGCGACCGGGCTGGTGATCAGGAAGGCGAAGGCCGGATTGTTGACCGGCATATCCGACGCGTAGCGGGCTTCGCCCGTCACTTTCAGCCGGCCTTCGAGCCGCGGCTCGGGCTTGCCCATGTTCTGTTTTGGATCGGGGGCGGCACGGTTCATGTCGGGATCTCCATTGCCGCCGCTTGCTTCAACGCGCGTGTCAGGGTGCGCTTGCCGAGCTCGACCTTGAAGTCATTGTGGCCATGGCCCGTCGCCCCCGCGAACGCCGCATTGGCAACTTCCGTCAAAGTCTGATCGTCGAGGCCTTTTCCTTTGAGGCGGGCTTCGGCGTCCGCCGCGCGCCACGGCACGGTGGCGACGCCACCGAGCGCGATGCGCACGTCGCGGACCTTGTCGCCTTCCAGATCGAGAGCAACGGCTGCCGACGCGAGCGCGAATTCGTAGGAGCTGCGATCGCGAATTTTCAGATAAAGCGAGCGCTTGGCGAAAGGCAGCGCTGGGATTGTGAAGGCGGTAATCAGCTCGCCCTCTTTGAGGGTCGTTTCGATGTGCGGGCTCGCACCCGGTTGCCGGTGCAACTGCGCGAACGGAAATGCGCGCTTGCCGTCCTGCCCTTGCACTTCGACCTGGGCGTCCAGCGCAATCAGGGCTTGGCCGAAATCGCCGGGATAGGTCGCGATGCAGTCGCGGCTGGTGCCGAGCACCGCGTGCATCCGGTTGATGCCCTCGAGCGCCGCACAGCCGGAGCCGGGGGTGCGTTTGTTGCAGTTCGGGTAGGACGTGTCGCGGAAATAGATGCACCGCGTGCGTTGCAGGACGTTGCCGCCGAGCGAGGCCATATTGCGGATTTGCGCGGACGCCGCCAGTTCGAGCGATTGCGCAATGACGGGAAAGTTCTTGCGGATATCGGCGCTGTCGGCGACCGCGCTCATACGCGCCAGCGCGCCGAGCCGCAGGCCCTGGGCGCCGAGTTCGATCTGAGCGGCCGTTTTTTCCAGCGCATTGATGTCGACCACCATCCGGGGCCGCATCACATTGAGCTTCATCAGGTCGACAAGGGTCGTGCCGCCGGCGAGGTACTGGTTCGCCGACTCGACCGCGGACGGCAGGCTCGCATTGCCATTGCGGAGCGCGGCGGCGGCGTCTTCGGCGCGGCTGTAGACGAAGGGCTGCATGTCAGGCCTCCTTCATCTTCGGCTTGGCGCCGGTGATGGCGTCGACGATGTTCGGGTAGCAGGCGCAGCGGCACAGATTGCCGCTCATGTATTCGCGAATTTCCGATTCGGAATTGGCGTGGCCTTCTTTCACGCAGGCGACCGCCGACATGATTTGTCCCGGCGTGCAGTAGCCGCATTGGAAAGCATCGTGGTCGATGAAGGCCTGTTGCATCGGATGCAGCGTGCCATCCGCCGAGGCGAGGCCCTCGATGGTGGTCACTTCGCGCCCTTGCGCGGCCGCGGCGAGCGTCAGGCAGGACAGAACGCGTTTGCCGTCGACCATAACGGTGCAGGCGCCGCACTGGCCATGATCGCAGCCCTTTTTGCTGCCCGTCAGACCGATATGTTCGCGCAACGCATCGAGCAGCGTCGTGCGCGCGTCGAGAGCGACTCTACGCGTGCTGCCATTGACGTTGAGGCTCAAGCTTACGGGACTGCGAGGGTCAGCTTTCGGTTCGTCGGCGGGAGCGGCTCCAGCGGCGCGATCCAGCAGAGCGACCGACATTGTGGACGCTGCCGTGCTGGTGAGAAAGTTGCGGCGGCTCCAACCCTGATTTTGTTCTGACATGACCACCTGCGCGCCGGCCTCCCGGCGTATTGCGCATGCGGCCGACGCCGGCATGCGAATAAATTCCAACGCCAGGTCCCTATTGGAGTTCCTAAAAAGCGAGGAAATAAGCGGGTTTGGAACTTTGCCCGCCGGGCTTGCGTTTTCTTTCGAACACGAGGGAGTACGCGATGGACAATCACACGACGAAGTCGAAAGACGTCCAGACGAAGGCGGAAGAGGAGCGGGAAGAGCTGAAGGAGCAGGGCGACAAGGTCGACGTTGCCGTCGATGACAGCTTCCCGGCCAGCGACCCGCCGAGCTTCACGCCGGTGAAGGGCCAGAAGAAAGACAAGAAGGCCCTGAAGGACACCGCGAAAAGCGAATAAGAGAGGTTTTCAAAACCATGAGCCCGCGTCGGTGGCGCGGGCTTTTTTTTTATGGCCGTCAGATCGTGAAAGCCTGAATCTGCGTTTCCATATCCCGCTTCGTGGCGAGCAAGCGTTCGGCAATTGCGGCGCGTTCGGCGTGGAAGCGGTGTGAAGGCGCCGGCACCGAGATCGCGACGGAATTGCCGGATGGGTCCTTGAGCGCAACGCCGGCCGCGCAAATTCCAACACTGTGTTCTTCGAGGTCGTAGGCGACGCCGCCTTTGCGCACGCCCTTGAGATCGGCAAGCAGGACGTCGATTTTGGTCATGGTGCGCGGTGTGCGTTTCTCGAAAGCGCTGCCGATCAGGCGTTCGATGGCATTGTCTTCGAGCTGCGCTAGATAGGCTTTGCCGTTGGCGGTGCAGTACAGCGGAAAGCTTTCGCCGACCGCCGACACGGCGCGCAGCCTCTGCGCGCCCATCACCTGGTCGATGAAAACCAGATGGTCGTTTTTGACCACGGAAAGATCGACGGTTTCTCGAAGCTCATTGGCGAGCCGCATGATGAACGGCCGTGCCAGCGCCACGAAATCGGTGCGCACGGCGGCGGCGAGACGCAGCACCGTCGGGCCAAGCCGCACACCGCCGGCCGGCGACGCGGCGATCACGAGCTTTTCGGCGGCGAGCGCAGCCACGATACGCTGCACCGTCGAACGCGCGAGGCCGACTCGGTGCGCGATTTTCCCAAGGCTCAACCCGGAGGGCTCGGTCTCGAGGGCGCGAAGGATCGCGGCAGCGCGGGCAATGACCTGAACTTGGCTTTTTTCGGCCTTATCGGCGCCGGAGCGCGCAGTTGCGCTGCCGGGGTCCCCCTGGCGCTTCATGGTCTCACCCTCGCACGCTTGTCTTGCGATACAGGCTAGCCCACGGGGTGATACAGTCAAACACAGCGGACAAAAGCGAGGCGCCCTCGTACAAGAAGCGATCGGGAAAGCCGCATGCTGCGCAAAATCGCCCTGGAAGAGCATTTCCTGGCCCCAGGGCTGATCGAATATTGGATGCCGACGGTCGCCGGGCTCGATCCGTCGATCGCCAGCCGGCTTTACACGAGGCTCAACGATTTCGGCGAGATGCGTCTGCGCGCCATGGATACCGCGGGCATCGAGCGCGCGGTTCTGTCGATCTCCGGTCCGGGCGTCCAGGCGGAGCGCGACGAAGTCTCCGCGGTGCGGCGCGCGCGCGAAGCCAACGATTTTCTCGCGCGCGAGATCGAGAAACGGCCCGACCGCTATTTAGGCTTCGCGCACTTGGCCATGCAGGATCCTCGCAACGCCGCCGACGAGCTCGAGCGTTGCGCGCGCGACTACGGGTTCTGCGGCACTATGATCAACGGCCATACCAACGGCCTCTATCTCGACGATCCGCGCTTCGCGCCGTTCTGGGAGCGCGCCGAAGTGCTTGGCGCCGCGGTTTATCTGCATCCTTGCGACCCCGTCGTGCCGGCGCCGGTGCTCGACGGCTTCCCCGCCCTGCGCCGCGCAACCTGGGAGTGGGGCTTCGAAACCGGATCGCACGCGTTACGCCTTGTATTCAGCGGTCTGTTCGACCGCTATCCGAAACTCAAGCTGGTGCTGGGGCACATGGGCGAGACGCTGCCCTATTTGCTGGCGCGGTTCGACAGCCGCGCCAAGCTCTACGGCATCAAGCTGGCGAAGCCGCCATCGCAATATCTGCGCGAAAATCTCTATGTGACGATTTCCGGCCTCTGCGCGCCGGAGCCGTTATATTGCGCAGTCGGCGCGCTGGGACCTGACCGCGTGATGTTTGCCGCGGACTATCCGTTCGAAAATATCGAAGCGGCCGGCCAGTTCATGGAGAGCGTGAGGCTGGAAGAAGGTCTGCGCGCTGCGGTGGCGTTCGACAACGCGGAAAAATTGCTCGGGCTTTAGTCCGCTACTTCTTCTTGGTGCCGGTCGTTGCGGGCTGCTCGGCCGAGCGGATATTTCCCCAAGGGTCCTGCCTCACATCCTTGTTGTCGATGTTGTTCAGAGACCGGCGATAGGCGTCGTCGGTTTCCTTCTCGCGTTTTTCCTTGAGACGCCGCGCCTGCGACATCGCTTCGTTTTCTTCGGCGGCGGCCGGCGCAACCAAAAGCGGCCCTGCGAGAATGGTGAGGGCGGCGCACGCGGCGAGCAACGAACGGATCTGCATCGAATTCCTCCCGGACCCTGCTTTTATCCCATAGCGATCCGGCAAAATCGAGGCAGGGCGCGACCTCCTTTAAATCGTCATTTCGCGGCAATAACGCGGACCGGCTTGCCGTCGAGGAAGGCCCGGATGTCCTCGACAATATCGGGGAAATATTTGGCGTAGTTCTGTTCGCTCACATAGCCGAGGTGAGGGGTGATCACGACGTTGTCGAGCTTGCGGTAAGGGTGGTCCTTCGGCAGCGGCTCGACTTCAAACACATCAAGACCCGC
>JAFBAG010000295.1 GCA_019247925.1 Pseudolabrys sp. | reverse complement strand
CAGCAGCACCCAGCGCGAGAGCTTGTCGCGTTCCCATTCGCCGATCTTGGTCGAAGTCGTGTAGCGGATGTTGTTGACGTCGAAGAGCAGCAGCGCGCCGACTTCGGAACCTTCCATCGCCTTGCGGGTGCGGCCGATGCGGTACTTGTGCATGCGGCGGTAATCGACGCGCTCCTCGAAGTCGACGCCCATGGTGCCGAGCGCGGGGAGATGACGATCCCACTTGTAGCGCGGGTTGATGTCGTCGGGATTCACCTGGCGCAAATTGCGGGTGATGTCGTCCATGCGAGTCCTCCGTTGCTCCGTCATCCTGAGGTGCGAGCGAAGCGAGCCTCGAAGGATGAGCGGCCACTTTGTTGTTGCGCTATCTTAGCGCAATGGGCGCCTTCGTTTATATGCTCAGTTGTCAGGACGGCTCTTATTACGTCGGGAGTGCGACTGGCAATGATCTTTCGAAGCGCGTCGCCGAGCATCAATCAGGCCATTTCAAGGGCTATACGGCGTCTCGGCTGCCGGTGGAACTGATCTGGTCAGAGCATTTCGATAGGGTGACAGACGCGATTGCGGCGGAGCGGCAACTCAAAGGTTGGAGTCGAAACAAGAAAGAAGCTCTCGTTAGAGGCGATTTCCGGTCTTTGAAACAGCTTTCCTCGCGCCGCGGCGGGAAGCCGGCGAACACCTGACGGCCGTGGCCGTCGCCCTTCGAGGCTCGGCTTCGCCGAGCACCTCAGGGTGACGGATCAGAAGACTCGGTACCTCTACGCGACCTTCTTGCCCCAGATGCGAGCGGAAGCGATATCGGCGCCCTCGCGCAGCGACTTGAGCTTGAGCCAGACGCCCGGCTCGATCACCCATTCCCGGTTGGTGAAAGTGCCGAAGCCGCAATCGGTCGAGGCGATGACGCGCTCGCGATCGCCGACCGCTTTCACCGCATCTTCGATACGCCGCGCCACGACTTCCGGGTGTTCAACGATGTTGTTGGTGGTCTCGATGACGCCGGGGACCAGCACCATGTCCTTTGGCAGCGGGTGTTGCTTGAACGCGGCGAATTCGTGGGAGTGGCGCGGATTGGAGAACTCGATCGACAGCGCGCTGACATTGGCCTGATAGAGCGCCGGCAGGATTTTCACGAGCGGGATGTCATGGATGTGCGGACCTTCCCAGTTTCCGTAGCAGACGTGCAACCGCACGCTCTGGCGTGGAATGCCGGCAATGCCCTCATTGATCGCGGCGATGTTGCGCTCGACCTGTTTGACGAACTGGTCGTCGGTGAGATCGCGGAACATCATGGTGCGATCCATCGCGAGATCCGGCGCGTCGATCTGGAGCGTCAGGCCAGACTTCGCGATGGCCTGATATTCGTTCTTCATCTCGCGGGCGATGGCGTCGAGATATTTGTCGTGGCTCTCGTAATACGCGTTCATCATCGTCGACGAGATGATCCCGGGCGAGGGCGCCGTCATGAAACGGTCGGCGAACTTGGCGTCGGCGATGCGCTTGAAGCGCGCGATCTCGCTCTCCAGCGGCTTGATGTCGAGATATTTGATGTCGGCCTGCGCTTCCGGCGCATTTTGTTGCTTCGACACGTGCGGGAAGCGGCGCTTCAGGCTCTCGACGAGTTCCGGGAATTCCTCGAATTCCATGCCGCGCCGCCGCTTCGACACCCCGCCGAAGCCTGACATGCGTTGCGGCACATAGGTCTGGAAGCCGACGCGTTGCTGCTCGCCGTCATTGCCGGCGTCGATTCCCGCCGCAACTTGTTTCTCGACGACATGGCTGACCGCCCGATCAAGCTCGGCGTTCATCTCGGCTGCGTCGTAGGCTTCCTTCTGCTCCTGGCGCACCAGCAGGTCGGATAATTTGTCGTTGCGCGGCAGGCTGCCGACATGCGTGGTCAGGATGCGGTCTTTGCTGAGGATCATGCACTATTTCCCGGAGCGCTGGTCTTTGCGTTGCGGCGTTATAACGCCGTCTGCATAATGCCGCGACTTGGGGAGGAAGCACAAATGACAGCGGCAAATGCCCGCGTCGAAAATTCGGCATCTGAAAATCCGATGGGCGAAGTCCCACGCGATTACAATTTCGCCGCCGCCATTCTCGACATGAACCTCAAGGCCGGGCGCGCCGAGAAGCCGGTCTTCATCGATCATCGCGGCTCATGGACTTACGCGCAGCTCGCAGACCGCGTCGATCGCTTCGGCAAGGCGCTGCGCGCCCTCGGCGTCCGGCGCGAAGAGCGCGTCCTGATTTGCATGACGGACACGATCGACTGGCCGACGGCGTTTCTCGGCTGTCTCAAGGCCGGCATCATCGCGATCCCCGTCAACACGCTGCTCACTGAGCAGGACTACAAGTTTATGCTGGGCGACAGCCGCGCCTGCACGCTCGTCGTCTCTGACGTGCTCTATCCGCGCTTTGCCGAGACCATCAAGAACGCGCCGGACCTCAAGCACGTCATCGTGTCGGGCGAAGACGCCAAAGGCCACCACAAGTTCGAAGACCTGATCGCGAACGCAAAAGGCGAGGCCTACAGCGCGCCGACCACGCGCGACGACATGGCGTTCTGGCTCTACACGTCGGGTTCGACCGGCGCGCCCAAGGGCGCGGTGCATGTCCATGGCAGCCTCAAGCTCACGGCTGATCTATATGGAACGCCGGTCGCCGGGCTGAAGGAAAACGATCTCGTCTATTCGGTCGCCAAGCTGTTCTTCGCCTATGGCCTCGGCAACGCCATGACCTTTCCGATGAGCGTAGGCGCCACGACGGTTCTCAATCCGGAAAGGCCGACGCCGGACGGCGTGGCCGCGCTCTTGAAGAAATATCCCATCACGGTGTTCTGGGGTGTGCCGACCTTCTACGCCGCCTTTATCAACAGCCCCAACGCGCCGCAGAAGTCCGAGGTAAAAATTCGCCGCGCTCTGTCGGCGGGTGAAGCGTTGCCGGAGCAGATCGCCAAACAATTCAAGGAGCGCTACGGCGTCGAGATTTGTGACGGGCTTGGCACCACCGAGATGCTGCACATTTATCTGACAAACGTGCCGGGCGCGACCAAGTACGGCACCACCGGCAAGGCGGTGCCGGGCTACGAGATCAAGCTGATCGGCGAGGACGGGGCGCCGGTGAAGAAAGGCGAGATGGGCGAGATGTATGCCCGCGGCCCGACCAGCGCGATCATGTACTGGAACAATCGCGAGAAGTCGCGCTCGACCTTTCAGGGCGAGTGGACGCGTTCCGGCGATAAATATTACGAGGACGAGGACGGCTACTACGTCTGCTGCGGCCGCGCCGACGACATGCTCAAGGTGTCGGGGCTTTACGTCTCGCCGTTCGAGGTCGAGGCGGCGCTGTGCTCGCATCCCGACGTGCTGGAAGCCGCGGTCGTGGGCTGGAACGACGAGCAGAAGCTGGTGAAACCCAAAGCCTTTGTCGTGCTCAAGGACCAGGCCAAGGCGAACGACTCGTTGGTGAAGTCCTTGCAGGAGCACGTGAAGGCGAAACTCGCGCCGTTCAAGTATCCGCGGTGGATCGAGTTCAGGAAGGATTTGCCGAAAACGGCAACCGGAAAAATTCAGCGCTTCATGCTGCGCGCGGAGGAAACGGCGTGATCCTGGCCGACACGGGCTTTCTCCAGATCGGTTCGCAAAGGCTCGAATACCGCTTCCTCGGCCCACAGCCCGGCGAGGCGCCGACATTAGTGTTGCTGCACGAAGGTCTTGGCAGCGCGACGATGTGGGGCGATTTCCCGGAGAAGCTGCAAAAGGCCACCGGCTGCGGCGTGTTCATCTATTCGCGTGAAGGCTATGGCCAGTCGAGCCCGGCCAAGTTGCCGCGGCCTTTGTCCTTCATGCACACCGAGGCGCGCGAGACGCTGCCGAAAATCCTTGATGCTATCGGGTTTCAGGATGGCCTCCTCGTCGGACATAGCGACGGCGGTTCGATCGCGACGATCTACGCCGGCTCCCATCAGGATCATCGCCTGCGGGCGCTCGTTTTGATGGCTCCGCATTTTTTCGTCGAGGATTGCACGATCAAATCCATCGCCGAGATGCGTCAGGCTTACGACGCAGGCAGCGATCTGCGCGGCAAGCTCGCGCGATACCATGCCGATGTTGATGCGACGGTGCGTGGCTGGAGCGACGTCTGGCTCAAGGGCGACTTCAAAAAGTGGGATCTAACGGAAGAGCTCGGCTACATCCGCGTCCCTATCCTGATCGTGCAGGGCGAGGACGACCATTACGGCACGGTGGCGCAGATCAACGCCGCCGAGCGGGACTGCTATTGCCCGGTCGAGGTCGCGCTGTTGCCGGCCACCAAGCACGTGCCGCATCGCGAAGCGCCAGAAAAGACGCTCGAAGTCGTGTCAGGCTTCGTCAATCACGTGCTGCGGCACGAGCCGGCGGTGGTGTGACTACTCCGCCGCCTGCTTTGCCGCAGAGCCGTGCTGCGCGACCAGATAATCCATCGCGGCCTGCACGCCCCCCTTCTTGATCGGCACGTTGGCGAGCTGCAGCGCCATTTCGGTGACGCCGAGCGCCGCAATCATCGCGCCGTCATTGATGTCGCCGAGGTGGCCGATGCGGAAGTAGCGGCCGGACAGCTTGCCGAAGCTTGAGCCGAACGAGATGTTGAATTGCTCGAGCGCCATCGCGCGGAACGCGTCGGCATCGTGGCCTTCCGGCAGCAGCACGGCGGTGAGCGTCGGCGAATAGTATTTCGGGTCCTTGCAGACCGTCTCGAGGCCCCAATGGTTGACCGCGCGGCGGGTCGCTTCGGCGAGCCGGTTGTGCCGCGCGAACACGTTGTCGAGGCCTTCCTCGTGCAGCATGTCGATCGCCGCGACCATGCCGTGCAGCATCTGCGTGGCTGGCGTATAGGGGAAGAAGCCGACCTTGTTCATGTTGAGCATCTCTTCCCAGCCGAAAAACGACTTGGGGAGTTTCGAGGTCTTATTCGCCTTGAGCGCCTTGTCGCTCAGCGCGTTGAACGACATGCCCGGCGGCAGCATCAGACCCTTCTGCGACCCGCCGACCGTGACGTCGACGCCCCACTCGTCGTGGCGATAGTCGGCCGAAGCGAGCGAGGAGATCGTGTCGACGAACAGCAGCGCCGGGTGGCCGGCCTTATCGATGGCCTTGCGAATTTCTGCGATCGGCGAGAGGCAGCCCGTCGACGTCTCGTTGTGCAGAACGCAGATCGCCTTGATCTCCTTGTTCCTGTCTTCCTTCAGCTTCGCTTCGACTGCGGCCGGGTCGGCGCCGTGGCGCCAGTCGGTCGGGATGAACTCAGCCTTGAGGCCGAGCTTCTCGGCCATGTTCTTCCACAGCGTGCCGAACTGGCCGGTCTCGACCATGACGACGCGGTCGCCTGGCGACAGGGTATTGCTCAGCGCGGCTTCCCACGCGCCGGTGCCGGTCGCGGTGTAGATGATGACCGGGTTTGAGGTCTTGAAGATCGTCTTGATGCCTTCGAGGCACTTCTTCGCGAGCTTGGCGAATTCCGGGCCACGGTGATCGATGATCGGCGTGTCCATCGCGCGCAGGATGCGGTCCGGCACCGGCGTCGGGCCGGGGATGTGCAGCATGTGGCGCCCGATCGCGCGCGAAGAATTCTTGGCCATAGGCGGTCGCTCCGAATGTTCGGCTTGAACCGAGTTTTGTTGAAGTCCGGCGCGCCGGCCGACCCTGCGGCCCAGCGCTTTCGCGCCATGAACAATGAATGGGCGCACCCGGTCAAGGCCCGCCGCATGTTCTGCACGGCAGCCTTGCGGCTTGATAAATGCCCGGAAAGTCCGGCTTTTTAGGACTTGTTTTGCCGATCAGGAGATAGACTGAACGAATGGCGGAACGCGTTATGCCCGGACTAGAACGGCGGCTGAAGGCCGAGCTGAGCGGTGACGTGCATTTCGACCGCTTCACGCGCGGCCGCTACGCGACCGACGCCTCGCATTACCAGATCATGCCGGTCGGCGTCGTGTGTCCGCGCACGGCCGAGGAGGCCGAGCGGGCCATTGCCTTGGCCCGTGAAGAGAAAGTTACGGTATTGGCACGCGGCGGCGGCACCTCGCAGGCGGGGCAGACGGTCGGCTCCTCGCTCGTCGTCGACTGCTCGAAATATTTCAACCGTCTAATTGAGGTTGATGCCACGCGCGGCCGCTGCGTCGTCGAGCCCGGCATCGTGCTCGACGACCTGAACCGCGCGCTGAAAGCTCACAAACTATGGTTTCCCGTCGACGTCTCGACCGCCTCGCGTGCGACGATCGGCGGCATGACTGCGAACAATTCCTGCGGCGGTCGCTCGATGCGCTACGGCACGACGCGCGACAACGTGCTGTCGATCGAGGCGCTGATGGCCGACGGCACGCTCGCTCACTTCGGGCCGGTCGATGCGCGGCTCACCGAAGTGCCGCAGAAATCGAAGCTGCGGCCGGTCGCTGAAAAGCTGCTCGCCATCGGCGCGCGGGAGAAAGACGAGATCGCGGCGCGCTTCCCCAAGGTGCAGCGCCGCGTCGGCGGCTACAATCTCGACGCGCTCGTTCCCGGCAAGAACGACGTCAACCTCGCGCACGTGCTGGTCGGCGGCGAGGGCACGCTCGCCTTCTCGACGCGCATCGAGCTGAAGCTCTGGCCGGTGCTGGGCCGCCGCGCGGTCGGCGCCTGCCATTTCGGCAGCTTCTACGAGGCGATGAACGCCGCGCAGCACATCGTCCGCCTCGCGCCCATCGGCGTGGAGCTGATCGATCGCACCATGATCGAGCTGGCGCGCGAGATTGCGATCTTCCGGCCGACGCTGGAAAAATTCGTCCGCGAGACACCCGAAGCGGTCCTGCTGGTCGAGTTCGGCGAGGATGACCACGAGGAGAATTTGCGCCGTCTTCGCCAGCTCAAGGATTTGATGGGCGATCTCGGCTTCGGCTGGGACCGGCCGCGCGCCAAATGGGGCGGCGTGGTCGAGGTGTTGAGTCCCGAACTGCAAGCCGCGATCACGGAGGTGCGCACCTCTGGCCTCAACATCATGATGTCGATGAAAGACGAGGGGAAGCCGGTGTCCTTCGTCGAGGATTGCGCGGTGCCGCTCGAGCATCTCGCCGATTACACGTCGCGGCTCACCACGATCTTCGAGAAGCACGGCACGCGCGGGACCTGGTACGCCCATGCCGGGTCCGGCTGCCTGCATGTGCGCCCCGTGCTCAACCTGCGGCAGGACAAGGACGTCCACGCGATGCGCGCCATCGCCGAAGAGGCGTTCGCAATGGTGCGCGAATACAAGGGCTCGCATTCCGGCGAGCACGGCGACGGGCTGGTGCGCTCGGAATTCAACGAGCCGATGTTCGGCTCGCGGCTGGCTCGCGCCTTCGAGGAGGTGAAGGACACTTTCGATCCGGAGGGCCTGTTCAACCCCGGCAAGATCGTGCGGTCGCCGAAGTTCGACGATCGCGCGCTGTTTCGTTTCAAGCCGGGCTATCGCGGCGAGGAGATTGCGACCCAACTCGACTGGTCGGCCTATCCCGGCAGCGGCGGCGGTTTCCAGGGCGCGGTCGAGATGTGCAACAACAACGGCGCCTGCCGGAAGATGGCGGGCGGGGTCATGTGCCCGTCCTATCGTGTGACCCGCGACGAGCGCGACGTCACGCGCGGCCGCGCTAATACCTTGCGCCTCGCCGTCACCGGCCAGCTCGGGCCTGACGCGCTTGCTTCCGACGAAATGGCGGAAACGCTGAGCCTGTGCGTGTCCTGCAAGGCGTGCCGGCGCGAATGCCCGACCGGGGTCGACATGGCGCGCATGAAAATCGAGCATCAGGCCGCGCGTGGCGCCAAGCATGGCTACTCGCTGCACGACAAGTTGGTTGGCTACATGCCGCGCTATGCGCGCTATGCGGTGAAAGCGCCGTGGCTGCTCAATCTGCGCAACCGCGTTCGCGCGCTGCGCGACCTTTCCGAGGTGATGGCTGGATTTGCCGCCAAGCGCAGTCTGCCGCGCTGGCGCTCGGACATCTTCGTCGACCCGGTGCCGCAACCGCAGCCGGGCGCGAAGGAGGTCGTGCTCTTCGCCGACACGTTCAACCGCCACTTCGAGCGGGAAAATCTCGATGCGGCGCTCGCTGTGCTGAAAGCGGGCGGGTATGAGGTGCATTTCGTCCAGCCTTTGAGCGAACCCGAGCGGCCTTTGTGTTGCGGCCGAACCTTCCTCGCCATTGGCGAGATCGCGCAGGCGCGGCGCGAGGCGGAGCGCGTTCTTGCCGCGCTGCTGCCCTATGTGTCGCGCGGTGTCCCCGTCATCGGCCTCGAGCCGAGTTGCCTGCTCACCTTCCGCGACGAACTGCCGGCCCTGATGAAAAGCAAAGACGCCGAGGCGCTCGCCGCAAACGCCTTCCTGTTCGAGGAATTTCTCGCGCACGAGCATAAGGAAGGTCGGCTTGCCCTGCCGCTCAAGCCGATCGGCGCCAGCGCCCTGCTGCACGGCCACTGCCACCAGAAGGCATTCGACGTGATGGGCAGCGTCGAGACCGTGCTGCGGCTCATTCCCAATCTCAAGCTCGAAACCATCGAATCGAGCTGCTGCGGCATGGCGGGCTCATTCGGCTACAAGGCCGATACCATCGATGTGTCTCTGGCGATGGCGGAATTGTCGCTCCTGCCAGCCGTGCGCAACGCGCCGTCCGACGCCATCATCGTCGCCGACGGCACGTCGTGCCGCCACCAGATCCACGACGGCAGCGGCCGCGAAGCGCTGCATGTCGCGCGCGTTCTGGCGATGAGCCTCGGCTAGGCGCGGCGCTTTTTGTCAAGCGCGAGCCGCGCGAACACCGGAATTACCAGCAGGCTGCAGATCGGCGACAGCAACATGCCGCCGACGATGACGCAGGCGAGCGGCTGCTGCACCTGCGAGCCGATGCCGGTCGAAAGCGCGGCGGGGACGAGACCGATGCAGGCCGAAAGTCCCGTCATGAAAACCTGGCGCATACGAGTCTCGGCCGAGCTGATGACGGCGGTCGGCGCATCCAGACCCTGCTCCAGACCGTTGCGGATGTAGGAGACGAGCAGGATGCCATCCATTGCCGACACGCCGAACAGCGAGATGAATCCGACCGCCGCCGACACGCTGAAATTCAATCCCGCGACGTAAAGCCCGAGGACGCCGCCGGCGACCGCGAAGGGAATTCCCGAGAGCGCCAGCAGGCTGTCGCGCACCGAATTGAACAGGCTGTAGAGCAGCATCATGATGATGAGCAGGCTCAAGGGCACGATGACCGCGAGTCGTTTTTGCGCGTCGATCAGCGCGCCGAACTCACCCGACCATTCCAGCCGATAGCCGGGCGGAAGCTTGACGCTCTCCGCGACGATCTTCTGCGCCTCGGCAACGGTGGAGCCGAGATCCCGTCCGCGCACGCTGTATTTGAGCGGCACGAAGCGCTCGCCGTTCTGCCGGTAAATGTAGGCGGCGCCGGTCTCGAATTTCACCTCGGCCACATCGCCCAGCGCGATGTAGGTCGTTTGCGCCTTCGGGTCCTGACTCGGCAGCGCGACCGGCACGGAGCGGATGCTTTCGATGCTGTCGCGGTAGCGCTGCGCCAGCCGCACCGTCAGCGCGAAGGTCTTTTCGCCCTCGTAGACCTTGGTGACTTCCTGGCCGCCGATTGCCGCCTGCACCACGGTATTCATATCCGCCACCGAGATGCCGTAGCGCGCCGCCTTGGCGCGCTCGACGCGGATGACCAGGTTGGGCTGGCCGAGAAGATTGAACGCGCCCGGATCGGTGACGCCGCGCACCTTCGCGATTTCATCCTTGATCGACTTCGACAGCCCTTCGAGCACTTCGAGCTCGCGGCCGAAAATCTTGACCGAATTCTCGCCTTTCACGCCGGAGACGGCTTCTTCGATGTTGTCCTGGATGTATTGCGAGAAATTGAAGTCGACGCCGATGAATTCGTTTTCCAGCCGATCGGACAATTCCCGCACCAGTTTCGGTTTGGTCATGCCGGAAGGCCATTCATTCGCGGGCTTGAGCGGCACGAAGAACTCGGCGACGAAAGATCCGTCGGGATCGGTCGCGTCCTCGCCGCGGCCCTGTTCGGAAACGACGGTGCGCACCGGCGCGTAGCTGCCGATCACCGCGCGGATGCGCGCAACCGTCTCCATGCCGGCGTCGAGGGTGATGGTGGGCGGTAGCTGCGCCCGGATCCACATATTGCCTTCCTCGAGCTTCGGCAGGAATTCAGTGCCGAGCCGCATGCCGAGGAGCGCGCATACCAGCAGGAACGCCACGGCGATGAACGCCGATCGCCGTGCCGCGTGAACGGCGGCGGGCAGAATGCGCATATAGAGCGAGCGCACATGCCGGACGAGCCAAGTCTCGACCTCGCTAACGCGCTCCGGCAGCAAGTACGAGGCGATGACCGGCGTCACCAGGAAGGTCGCCAGCACGGCGCCGACCAGCGCATAGGCATAGGTGCGCGCCATCGGGCTGAAAATCTGGCCCTCGACGCCCTGCATCGTGAAGAGCGGGATAAAGGCGGCGATCGTGATGACGACCGAGAACAGGATCGCGCGGTCGACCTCGACCGCCGCCGCGAGGATGCGCCGCAGCTTTTCAGGAAGCGTTGTCGCCTTGTCGGCGACGGCTGAGCGGATTCGGTGGGCGAGGTGGCGGAACACATTCTCGACCATGATGACCGTGCCGTCGACGATGATGCCGAGATCGATCGCGCCGACGGAAAGCAGGTTCGCCGATTCGCCGCGCAACACCGTGATGATGACGGCGAGCGCGAGCGCCACGGGTATCGTCGCGGCGACGATCAGGGCGCAGCGCAGATTGCCGAGAAAAATCCACTGGATCAGGAAGATCAAAACGATCCCGAACACCATATTATGCAGCACGGTGTTGACGGTGACGGCGACGAGATCGCCGCGGTCGTAGAACGGCTCGATGGTCACGCCGGGCGGCAGCGACCCGTCGGTGTTGATGCGCTTGATCGCTTCGCGCACGCGCTCGACGACATCCATCGTGCGCTCGAACTTCTGCATCAGCACGGTCGCGAAGATGATGTCGGTGGTGGCGTCGCGCCCGGCAATGCCGAGCCGCGGCGTGTAGCCGATGCCGACCCGCGCGACGTCGGAGAGCAGGACCGGCAAGCCGCCCTGCTGGGTGATGACGATGTGCGCGATGTCCTCGACCGAAGTCAGCACGCCGATGCCGCGCACCGTCACCGATTGCTCGCCCGCCGAAATGGTGCGGCCGCCGACGCTGGCATTGCTGGTCGAGATTGCCTGCATGATCTGCGGCAGAGTGAGGCCGTAGGCGCGCAGCCGGTTGAGGTCGATCTCGGCCTGGAATTCCTTTGTTTTTCCGCCTAGCACCACGATGTCGGCGATGCCGGGGACGATGCGCAATTTGCGCTCCACGACCCAGTCTTGCAGCGTCTTGAGCTCGATCAGGTCCATATTGGCCGGACCTTTGAGCTCATAGCGCATGATCTCGCTGATGCCGCCCGCCGGCGAGATCACCGGCGTCACCGCCGTAGGCAGCGTCACGTCCTTGAGGCGATTGATGACCTGTTGGCGCACGAAGTGATAATCGCGGCCATATTCGAACTGCATGCGCACGAAGCCGAGCGCGAACACCGTGTTGGAGCGCAGAAAAGTGAGGCCCGGCGTCGAGGCGAGGGCGATTTCGAGCGGCACCGTGACGTAGCGTTCGACTTCTTCCGGCGACTGGCCGGGATATTGCGCGATGATCTCGATGATCGGCGGCGCGGGGTCCGGATAGGCCTCAATGTTGAGCCGGTAGAACGCCGCCGCGCCCAGCGCGATAAAGATGAGGAAGCCGATCAATGCGAGCGGCCGCCGCGACAGACAAAACTCGATCAGTCCCCTGAACATAGGCCTGGCTAGCCGCCGGTCCCCTCGCGGTCGACGAACAAGGTGCCCTTGGTGACGATGCGTTCGCCGACTTTCAGGCCGTCGGTGACCTCCATATTGCGTCCGGTCGAGACGCCGAGCTTGATCTGCCGCATCTCAAGGCCCTTGTCGGCACGCGCGACCCAGACGCGCGCGGTATTGCCGTCATTGATGACGGCGTCGCGCGGCACCGCGGGCGAGCTGTCGCCTTCGCCGGTAAGGATGGTGACATTGGCGAACATTTCGGGGCGGAACAGGCCTTGTTCGTTGTTGATCGTGGCCCTCACGGTGAGGCGGCGCGTGACATTGTCCAGCGACGTACCGACATAGTTGATCGCGCCGATAAAAACCCGCTCCGGATAAGCAAGAACGGTGAATTGCACCGGCTGGCCGTTTTTCACCCGCGGCGCCTCGGACTCGCGCACGTAAGCGACAAGCCACACGGTCGACAGATCGCCGATCACATAGGTCGCGTCATTGGCCGCCGCGCTGTTCGAGCTCGTATTGACGTATTGACCCGGCCCGACCTTGCGCTGCACGACAGTGCCGGCGATCGGCGCATAGATCGACAAATTCGGACTGACCGCGCCGGTTTCGGCGAATTTCTTGATGTCGTCGTCGCTCATGCCGAGGATGCGGAGGCGATTGCGCGAGACTTCGAGCGCCGTGGTGGCAGCGCGCGCGTCGTTCTGCGCGGCCGTCACGGTTGCCGTCGCCTGCTGCATGTCGCGCAGCGGGCCGGCACGCGTTTCATAGAGCGTCTGGTTCTGGCGCAGCACGATCTGCGCGAGTTCAAGCGCGGCATTGGCCTTGTTGAGCGCGGCCGTGGCGTTGATGAATTCGTTCTGCGACTGCACCATGTCGGGGGATTCGACCGTGAACAGCGCCTGTCCGGCCGTGACCGTGTCGCCCGGCTTCGCCAGAAGCTTCACGATCCGCCCCGAATAGGGCGAGAACACCAAAGTGGCGCGGTCTTCGTCGATTGCGATCTTGCCTTCGGTCAGATGCTCGGCGCGGAAGATCTGGCTGACGACGGGTTCGATCGTCAGCGAAGCGAGCTGTTTTTCGGTCGGATAATAAATGCCGTTGACGCGGCGGGCCTGCGTCGGCTCTTGCGCCGCCGCGAACTCCGCGCGTTTGCCGCCCGTCGTGGCGATCGCTGCCAGCACGATGACGACGAGCGCGATTGCGCCGATCATGAGGCCGCGGCCGCGTAGCTGCGGCAAGGTTCGATCGATGGTCCGGTTGACCCGGCCAAGCTGCTTTTTAATTCGATCCAAGGCCTCCCCCTTCCCGGATCGCCGCCCGCGCCGCTTATAGAGGAAGCTGGCCGGGAGGTGCATTACAACTTTATAAACTTCGCAGCCGTGTTGCGAATTATTCGCGACTGAGCAATGGTCTCGTGCCGGATTAAGACGAGTGCGCATGGTTGGTTGACGGACGATGAGTTCCAAAATGGCGCGGGCTTGGCCCGCTTTCGTCGTCGTCGCCGCGTTGTGGTCCTCGGCCGGCGCGGCCCAGACGATGCACAATCCGGACGACGATCCGGATCGCTACGGTATCATCAATCCTTCGATCGCGACCAGTCTGCCCTATCGCGGCGACTTCAATAGCGCCCGCCAGCGGCTGAGCGACCGCGGCATTACTTATGTCCTCAATTACACCAATGATATTTTGGCCAACGTTTCGGGCGGCCTGAGGCGCGGCACGATCAATCAGGGCAAGCTCGAAGCGATCTTTCGCGCCGACCTGGAGAAATTGGCGGGCTGGTCGGGTCTGTCGTTCTACGCCAACGCCTTTGCGATCCATAACACCGGCCGCATCCGGCGCGACTACGTCGGCGGCATCAACACGATCGCGGCGATCGAGGCGAGCCCGACGGTACGCCTTTCGGAATTGTGGCTCGAGCAAAAAATTCTTGGCGACGTGGCGTCGCTGCGGGCCGGCCAGCTCGCGCTCGATACCGAGTTTTTCTTCAGCGACACCTCGCTGATGTTTCTGCAAAGCGACTGGCCGACCATCACGGCGCAAAACCTGCCGAGCGGCGGTCCGGCCTATCCGCTGTCAACCCCGGGCCTGCGGCTCAAGGTCGACCCGACAAAGGATGTCAGTCTCCTCTTCGCCCTCGTCAATGGCGACCCGGCTGGCGCCTGCGCGGGCGACCCCGACACGTGCAATCGTTACGGCGTGAATTTTCGCGTCAACGATCCGCCGCTCGTCATGGGTGAAGCGCAATGGCGCACGAATTACGGCAAGACCGACGCGGGGCTGGCGCGGCAAATCAAGGTCGGCGCTTGGGCCCATGCCGGCCGGTTTCCCGATCAGCGCTTCGCCAGCGACGGCACATCGCTCGCCAATCCCGCGAGCAACGGGATCGCGGTGATGCACCGCGGCGACTGGGGACTTTACGGCGTGCTCGACCAGCAGCTTTACCGCCCGGCCGGGGCGAGCCCGGACGGCGGCATTTCCATTTTCGCCATCGGCTCGATCAGCCCTTCAAACCAGAACATGATCGATGCTTATTTGAGCGGCGGCATCGTCTTTGCCGGTCTCATTGCCTCACGTCCCGACGACCGGTTCGGCGCGAGCTTCATTCACGCGCGTTTCTCGGACCGGCTCCGCGCGTTCGACCGCGACAGCATTCTCTTTGGCACCGGACCGGGATTCGTGCGCGACCATGAAACCAATCTGGAATTGTCCTACGTGGCGCAGATCGTGCCCGGCTGGGTCGTTCAGCCCAACATTCAATATGTCTGGCATCCGAGCGGCCGTCCCGGCACTCATGCGCAGGTGATCGGGCTGCGCACCATGCTGCGCTATTAGCGCGCGGAAATAATGACCCGCCCGGCGGGGAGACCGGGCGGGTCTAAGGATCGGCGCGGGGGATGGGCGGGGGATGCGCCGATCAAACCACGCGGCGCTTTAGTACGGAACGTCGCAAACCTTGACGGTGCGCACGTAACCCCAGCGATTGACGCGCTCGACGTAGCGGCAGCGATATCCGTAGCCGTAGTAGCCCGGCGCGTAATACGCGTTCGAGGCGATCGCGGCGCCGGCGACGACACCCGCGGCAACGCCGAGGCCGAGGAAGCCCCAGCGCGGGCGGGCCTGCGCGTCGTTCGCGGAAGCGGCGAGGGTGGCGGTCAGGGCAAGGGCGGCGAGGGCGCCGGTCAGGATCTTCTTGGTCATGGCTTGGCTCCATCCAGTGAATAAAGGCGGCCACAGGGGCCGAATATTCATTGGTCGGCGCAGGCCGCAGGAAGGTTCAAACGCGCAAAAGGCCCGTCTTTGCTCAGGTCCGGAGCAGTTGGCCGATCCCTCGCAGAGGCGCGTCGCGATACTGGCTGGCGCCATGGCGGTCGAAAATAAAGTGCCGCCCGTTCAATCCGGGGCCGCGCAAAATCAACCCACTAGTTTTCTCGGGTCCAATGGTGTGAAACGCCGCCGCGCTTTCGTGCCGCTCGTCATCTTCGCTGTGTCCAGCCGCTGCCTGTGCAAGTCGGACGGCGTCGTTTATCGTGCGTCGCGGCGGTATGAGAAAGATGCGGCGCAGGCAGTTCCTCAAAGGCCTGATAGGCGCGACAGCCGCGGCGGCGGCGCCTTCGGTTGTGCGCGCCCACGACAAGGTCACCTTCGCCACCAACTGGGTGGCTGAAGCCGAGCACGGCGGATTCTACCAGGCGCTGGTCGACGGCACGTATTGGCGCCACGACATCGACATCGTCATCATTCCCGGCGGGCCGAACGTCAACCATCGCCTGCTGCTGCCGGTCGGCAAGATCGACTTCTACATGAGCGCCAATACGCTGCAGGCATTTGACGCGGTCGCCAACAACATTCCGACGATCGTGGTGGCGGCGAGCTTTCAGAAAGACCCGCAGGTCCTGCTCGCGCATCCCGGTGTCGAGACATTCGACGAGCTCAAGAGCAAGACGCTGTTCGTGTCGAAGGAGGGCATGGCGAGCTATTTCCAGTGGCTCAAGCGCGACTTCGGCTTCGACGAGACGAAGGTTAAGCCTTACACGTTCAATCCGCAGCCTTTCATCGCCAACAAGAACAGCGCCATGCAAGGCTATGTTACGTCGGAGCCTTATGGCGTGGAGCAGGCGGGCGGCTTCAAGCCGAAGATCTTCTTGCTTGCCGATCAGGGCTTCGATGCGTATTCGACCCTGATCGAGACGCGGCGCGAGACGGTCGAGAAGAAGCCGGGTTTGGTGCAGCGCTTTGTGGATGCCTCGGCGGTCGGCTGGTACAATTATCTTTACGGCGACAACCGCGCCGCCAACGACCTCATCAAGAAGCACAACCCGGAAATGACCGACGCGCTGATCGCCTATTCGATCGCGAGGATGAAGGAGTATGGCATCGTCGATTCCGGCGACAGCACGACACTCGGCATCGGCGCCATGACCGATGCCCGCATGAAAAGCTTCTTCGACAAGATGGCGCGGGCCGGCGTGGTCAAAGGCGATCTCGACTACCGCAAGGGCTACACGACGCGCTTTGCCAACCAGAAGGCCGGGCTGGAGCTGCGGCCGAAATGATCGCGGCGCTGCGCGGCGTCGGCAAGACTTACGCCAGCGGCGTCACCGCGCTGTCCGGCTTCGATCTCGACGTGCGTGCGGGCGAATTCGTGTCTTTGCTCGGCCCGTCGGGCTGCGGGAAATCGACGGCCTTGCGCATTCTGGCCGGCTTGAGCGCGCCGTCGATCGGCACGGTCGAGTGGTCGGGCGGCACGCCCGCGCCCGGCAACATCGGCTTCGTGTTTCAGGAGCCAACCTTGATGCCATGGGCCAGCGTCTCCGCGAATGTGGCGCTGCCGCTTCGCCTCGCCGGGCTCGGCGATAATCGCGCGCATGCCGTGGCCATGCCGTGGGTGGACCGCGTCGGGTTGCGGCCCTTCGCGCAGGCCTATCCGCGGGAATTGTCGGGCGGCATGAAGATGCGCGCCGCGATCGCCCGCGCGCTGGTTACCGAGCCGCAGATTCTGCTGATGGATGAACCCTTCGCGGCGCTCGACGAGATCACGCGTTTCAAGCTCGACAACGATCTGCTGTCTTTGTGGCGCGAGCTCGCGCGCACCGTCGTGTTCGTCACCCATTCGGTATTCGAGTCGGTTTACCTGTCGCAGCGCATCGTCGTCATGACCGATCGGCCCGGAAGGGTGTTCGGCGAAGTGATGATCGACGCGCCTTATCCGCGGGACGAGAATTTCCGCTTGTCGTCCGACTATGCCGGCTATTGCCGCAAGGTGTCGCAGATTCTGGCGCAGGCGTCGCACGAGGCCGCCGCATGAGCGCGCGCATGCTCCGTGTCGGCCTGCCGGTCGCGGTGCTCGTTGCCGCCGTGCTGCTGTGGCAAGCGCTGGTAAGCGCCTTTGCGATTCCGCCTTATGTGCTGCCGGGTCCCGGTCTTGTCCTTGCGACCTTGGTTGCAGACTGGCGGCTTCTTTGGGATTCGCTCCTCGTCACCTTGCTCATCACGTTCGAGGGCTTCGTGCTCGCCGCGTTCGGCGGCATCGCCCTGGCGATTCTCTTCAACCAGTCGCGGCTGGTGGAATATTCGCTCTATCCCTACGCGATCATTCTTCAGGTCACGCCGGTCGTCGCCATTGCACCGCTCTTGCTCATATACCTGCCGCAGCATGGCGCGGTGCTCGCTTGCGCCTGGATCGTCGCGTTCTTTCCGGTGCTCGCCAACACGACATTGGGCCTCAATTCGGTCGACCATAATCTCGCGGCGCTGTTTGAGCTTTACGGCGCGTCGCGCTGGCAGGTGCTTTGGAATTTGAAACTACCCGCGGCGCTGCCGCAGATCCTCGCCGGGCTGCGCATCGCCGGGGGCCTATCGCTGATCGGCGCCGTTGTCGCAGAAATAGCCGCTGGCTCCGCCGGTGCGGGCTCCGGGCTTGCCTATCGGATCGCGGAGTCGGGCTACCGGCTCAACATTCCGCGCATGTTCGCGGCGCTGCTGCTGCTGTCGCTTACGGGCGTCGTCATCTATTTCGCGCTGGCCGCGGTCTCGCATTTCGCGCTGCGCCGCTGGCACGAGAGCGCGCTCGAGCGCGAGGCGTAGCGCAGCGCGGTTCTACCGCAGCGAAAAGAGCTCCGGCACGACCAGCACGATTCCGGAGATCAGCAGCAAGACCAGCACCACTTTGCGGAATCCGGCATCGTCGAGCCGCCCGTATAATTCGAAGCCGACCCACATGCCGGCGAGCAGGAGCGGCAAGCCGTAGAGAAAAAGTCTGATTGTGTCGCCGCTGATTTTCCCGCTCACGGCGAGCGAAGTCCACGTCAACAGGAACGAGCCGAGGATCACCGGCTGGAACACGCTGCGTTGCTGGTCCTTCGACCAACCGCGCATGCCGCACCAGATCGTCACGAAGACGCCGGCGAGCCCGGTCATGCCGCCGAGCATGCCGTTGACCACGCCGAGCGCGACCTCGGCCGGCACATTGGCCGGGATCGGCGTGAGGTGCGGGCGGAACAGTCCATTGAGGCTGTAGAGCACCAGCAATAATCCGACACCGAGCCGCATCCAGCTCGGATTCATATATGCGAGCAGCCACACCCCGATCGGCACGCCGATGACGCTGCCGATGAGGATGGGCACGACGTGACGCCAGTTGAACGAATGGCGCATCTTCCACGTGCCGTAGACCTGCACCACGGTGCCGAAGCTGATGATGAGGAGCGTCGTCTGCAGCGGCGTGAGGATGTGGAGCCAGACGCCGGATACGGCGAGGCCGAACGCGAAGCCGGCGAGGCCGGTGACGATGCCGCCGGCAAGCGTGGCTACGAGAAAGAGTGGGAGAACAAGGCTATCCATGGGCGGCCCCCAAAACACAGTGACCAGCGCTTGGATGGATAGCTGCCATCTCGAGGGGAGGCTGCTTTTTCCCCTAAGTTGCGAGTATAAATTTTGTGAACCCGCCCGAGCAAGCGGGGCGACAGGGTAGGAACATGCCGAACAAGATCGACCTTTCCGGCCGCTTCGCGGCGGTGACCGGCGGCGCGCAAGGTATCGGTCGCGCCATCGTCGAACGCTTTCTCGACAGCGGCGCATCGGTCGCGATCTGGGATCGCGACGCAGCGCTGGCGCAAAAGACCGCCAAGGAGCTCGAAAAGCGCGGCAAGGTCATCATCGTGGCGGTCGACGTCACGAGCTTCAAGGATGTCGAAAAGGCGCGCGACGAGACGCTCAAGGCGTTCGGCCGCATCGACATTCTCGTCAATAATGCCGGCGTCGCGGGGCAGAACATTAACACCTGGGACTATCCGATCGAGGAATGGAAACGCGTCCTCACGATCAACCTCGACAGCCAGTTCTACTGCTGCAAGGCGGTGGTGCCGGGCATGATGGCGCAGGGCTATGGCCGCATCGTCAACATTGCATCCATCGCCGGCAAGGAAGGCAATCCGAACGCGGTCGCCTATTCGGCGTCTAAGGCGGGCGTCATCTCGCTGACCAAGTCATTGGCGAAAGAAACCGCGGGCAAGGATATCGCCGTCAATGCGATTACGCCTGCGGCGGCCAAGACCGCGATCTTCGATCAGATGACGCAGCAGCATATCGACTACATGCTGTCCAAAATTCCGCGCAACCGCTTTGTCGAGGTCAACGAGATCGCCGCGCTCGCCGCGTTCTGCGCCTCGGCGGATTGTTCCTTCACCACCGGCGCGGTGTTCGACATTTCCGGCGGACGGGCGACGTATTGACCGCCGCCGCGACGATCCGCCGCCAGCGTCTGACCGGCATCGCGCTGATGTGCGTGGCGGTCGCGTCGTTCTCGTGCCTCGACACGACGGGCAAATGGCTCAACGCCCACATGCACACGATGCAGGTCGTGTGGGCGCGCTACTTCTTCGCGTTCCTGCTGTCGCTGTTCTATTTCAATCCGCTGTTGCAGCCGATGATCATGCGGACCAAGCGGCCGTACTTTCAGATCGGCCGCTCCGCCTTGCTGCTCCTCTCCACCATCCTCAATCTTTTCGCCTTGCGCTGGCTTCAGCTCGATGAAGCCCTGGCGATCCTGTTCGCCACCCCGTTCGTCGTTGCGGTCATCTCGGTGTCGTTTCTCGGCGAGACGGTGGGCTGGCGGCGCTGGACCGCGATCATCGTCGGATTTCTCGGCGTCCTAATCGTGACCCGCCCCGGTTTCGGCGGCATGCATCCTGCGGCGCTGCTCTGCGGCGGCGGGGTCATCTGCTACGCGCTCTACGTGATCTCGACCCGCGTTCTCGCGCGCAGCGACAACAGCGACACGACGCAGTTCTATACCAACCTCGTCGGCGCCCTGATCATGACCGCGCTGGTGCCGCTGTTTTGGACGACGCCGGACAGCTGGCTGACCTTCGGCCTGATGGTGCTGATCGGTGCATGCGGCGGCGGCGGTCACTTCCTGCTGATCCTCGCCCACCGCCGGGCGCCGGCTTCGACGCTCGCGCCCTTCATTTACACGCAGATGATCTGGACTACCGCCCTCGGCTTCGTCGTGTTCCGTGACGTACCGCACTATTGGACCGTGGTGGGCGGCACCATCGTCGTCGCATCCGGCCTTTATCTTCTGCATCGTGAAACGGTGCGGCGGGTCGAACCCTCCGCGCCGGTTGCTTAGGCCGCACGCGGGGCGCTAAGTTTCGCGCTCATTTCCGCAGTTTTCGAGGAACCCGATGACGCCACCCAATGACCGCACCAATGGCGGCGCAGGCTTGAACGACGACATCGGCGAGGCGAAGCGCCTGGAATTGTACCGGCTGCAGGTCGTGATCCGGGAATCCGAGCAGCGCGCCTTCGATCTGTTCCTGCAAAACCTCGTCAAGGGGACCAGCCATCTGTCGCTTGGGCAGGAGGCGGTGGCGGCCGGCTTTGCCGGCGCGATGAAGAAGGGCGACCTGTCGTTTTGCACCTATCGCGGCCACGCCCACACGCTCGCGCGCGGGGTCAGCGTCGAGAAAGTGCTCGGCGAGCTGATGCAGAAGGATAACGGCCTGATGCGCGGCAAGGGCGGGTCCATGCACCTCACTTCCGAGGAGCACGGCGTGATGGGCTCCTACGCCATCATCGGCGCGCATCTGCCGATCGCCTGCGGCGCGGCGTGGCGCGCGCAATATCGCGGCGACAAGGATGTCTCGGTCTGCTTCTTCGGCGACGGCACCACCAATATCGGCGCCTTCCACGAGGCTTTGAATTTCGCCGCGGTGTGGAAGCTGCCGGTCGTGTTCGTCTGCGAAAACAACCTCTACATGGAATACACGCCGATCAAGGACGTCATTCCGATTCCGCAACCGGCCGCGGACCGTGCCTCGGCCTACGGGCTCGAGCGTATCCTGATCGACGGCAATGATGCCGACGTCGTCTATCGCACAGCACAGAAGGCGTTCGCGCGCGCCCGCGCCGGCGAGGGGCCGTCGCTGATTGAATGTCTGACTTACCGGCACAGCGGCCACTCGCGCGCCGATCCGGCGAAATATCGTCCGGAAGGCGAGCTGGAAGAGTGGAAGAAGCGCGATCCGGTGAAAATATACCGGGAGCGCCTCAAGCAATTCGGCGTCAAGGAAGACGCGATCGCGGAGATCGACGCCTCCGTGCGCAAGGAAGTCGACGACGCGACCGAGGCCTGCAAGGCCGCGCCGCCGCCGCCGCTCGATATCATTTCGACCGATGTCTACGCCGACGGCGGCTGGGCATGGCGCAATTGAGTTGAGGAACTGAAATGGCCGAAATCAGCTATCGCGACGCGGTGACCCGCGGCATCGCCCAGGAAATGGCGCGCGACCCGGACGTGGTGTTTCTCGGGGAAGACGTCGCCAAGCCCGGCGGCTGCTTCAAGGCGACCGTCGGCCTCTACGAACAGTTCGGCGCCCTGCGCGTGCGCGACACGCCGATTTCCGAGCAGGCCATTCTCGGCGCGGCGATGGGTGCGGCGATGACCGGCTTGAAGCCGATCGCCGAAATCATGTTCTCGGATTTCATCGCGGTGTGCTTCGACTACATCGCCAACGAATTTCCCAAGAGCCGCTATATGTCGAACGGCCAGCTCAAATGCCCGCTGGTCGTGCGCACCGCCAATGGCGCGGGCTCGCGCTTCGGCGCGCAGCACAGCCAGTCGGTCGAGAACTGGTGCATGATGATTCCGGGTCTCAAGGTCGTCGCACCCTCGACGCCACGCGACGTGATCGGGCTGATGGCGGCTGCGGTGCGCGATCCCGATCCGGTGATCTTCTTCGAGCACAAGTCGCTCTACAATTCGAAGGGCGAGGTGCCGGACGGCGAGATCGTCGACACGCTTGGCAGCGCGAAGATCGTGCGGCCCGGCAAGGACGCGACCATCTGCGCGCTGGCGCTGATGGTGCCGCGCGCGCTCGAAGCGGCGGAACGGCTCAAAATCGATCACGGCATCGACTGCGAGGTCGTCGACGTGCGTTCGCTGGTGCCGCTCGATACCCAGACCATCCTCGGCTCGGTCGCGCGAACCGGCCGGCTGTTCACCGTGGAGGAAAATCCGCGACTGTGTGGCTGGGGCGCCGAAATCGTCTCGATCGTTGCCGACGAAGCGTTCTACGATCTCGACGGGCCGCCGGTGCGCATCACCACGCCGCATATTCCGCTCCCGGCCGCCGACATCATGGAAGATGTCGTGCTGCCGACGCCGGACCGGATCGCGGAAACAGTAAAGCGTTCGCTGGAGGCGTGAGAAGCCCGATGCGTTGCCTTTTTGCGGCGGCTGGCTCGATTGTTCTGACCTTCGCGGCCTCCGCGCAGTCGCCCGATCCGATCGTGCGCACCGAAGGCCTCAAGCAGATCTCAACGCGCGTTCACATCATTCCTGACAACAGCGTGCCGCGCGTGCCCAATGTCGGCTACGTGGTGGGCGACAATGCGGTGCTGGTGATCGACACCGGGATGGGCCCCCGCAACGGCGCAGCGGTCCTGGGCGTGGCGAAGAAACTTGGTGGCGCGAAGAAGCTCTATCTTGTCATTACTCACTTTCATCCGGAGCACGATCTCGGCGCGTCGGCGTTCCCGCCCGACACGACGCTGATCCGCTCGGCCGATCAGATCAAGGACATCCAGGAGTTCGGCCTGCAGCTCGCGCGCGTGTTTGCCAGCCGTTCGCCGGTCGATGCCGAACTGCTGAAGGACGCAGAATTCCGCAAGGCGGACGTCACCTTTGAAAAAGACTACGCGGTCGATCTCGGCGGCGTACGCGTGCAAATTCTGGCGATGGGCCCGAACCATACGCGCGGCGACACGGCGATCTGGGTCGAAGGCGAAAATGTGTTGTTCTCCGGCGACGTCGCGATGCGGCCGCAGCCGGCTTTCGCCAGTCCCTATTCCAACGTGCGCCATTGGCTGTCGAGCCTGGACCGGCTGGAGGCTCTCAAGCCCGCCATTATCGTGCCGAGCCATGGCCCGACCGGCGACGGCACGCTGCTTGCCAGCGGCTACCGCAATTATCTCGTCGAAATCCGCGACCGCACGTCGGCCGAGAAAAAGGCCGGGAAAAACGTCGATCAAGCCGTGGAATCCGTCAGCACCGCGATGGGCGAACGCTTCACAGACAAAGGCCGCCTCGCGGGCGCTATCAAAGCCGCCTATGCGGAAGCACAATAAGCCGGAAGGAACGTCAGATGGCCAATTACGACAATCTGCTCGCCAACGTGCCGACCGATCTGTGGATCGGCGGGAAGTGGCGCAAATCCTCCGACGGCGCGCGCTTCGACGTGATCGATCCCGCGACCGAGCAGAAGATCGCCTCGGTCGCCAGCGCCTCGAACGATGACGCCAAGGCGGCGCTCGACGCGGCGCAGGCGGCGTTCGGGCCGTGGGCGGCGAAGAAGCCGCGCGAGCGCGGCGAGATCCTGCGCAAGGCCTACGACCTCATCATGCGCGACGCCGAGCGGCTCGCGAAGCTCATCACCATTGAGAACGGCAAGGCGCTGTCGGATTCGCGCGGCGAGGTGGCCTACGCGGCCGAGTTCTTCCGCTGGTACGCCGAGGAAGCGGTGCGCAACCTCGGCCAGAACGGCATGGCGCCGGCTTCCGGCGCGCGCATGTTCGTGCATCACAAGCCGGTCGGCATCGCGGTGCTCGTCACGCCGTGGAATTTTCCAGCCGCGATGGCGACGCGCAAGATCGGTCCGGCGCTCGCCGCCGGCTGCCCGGTCGTGCTCAAGCCGGCGTCCGAGACGCCGCTGACCATGCTCGCTTTAATGCCGATCCTCGAAGAGGCGGGTGTCCCGGCCGGGGTCGTCAACGTCATTCCGTCCCGCCGCTCCGGCGCCGTGGTCGACCATATGCTGCACGATCCCCGCGTGCGCATGGTGTCGTTCACG
>JAFBAG010000259.1 GCA_019247925.1 Pseudolabrys sp. | reverse complement strand
TCGCGGCCGATCAGGCGGGCCAAGGCGCGCAAGCGATTGTGGACGCGATCGCCAGCGAGCCGCGCATAAGGTCCCGGCAGGCTGAGAACGAGTTTTTTCTTGCGCACCGCCAATGGCGTCTTGGGCAACACCCCGCCCTCGCCGGCGGAGATCATATAGGCGACGCGCATCGCCGCGCCGAGGACGCGCGCGCGATCAAGCATGCGGGTTGTGGCGAGTTCGCGCAGCCGCGGAGAGAGCTCCTCTTCGCTCAACCCGGCATGGCGGAAATACACGGTGAGCGCGAGGAAGGCGCGGCCCGGGTGATCGATTCCGGCAAAAGCGGCATGGGCGACGATGTTCATGGATTGCTCGCCGCGATAATCGGGATGCGCCCGCCAGCCAATATCGGCCAACAGGCAGGCCGCATGGCGCAGGCGCCTTTCCTCCTCGTCCTCGTCGAGCCCGCTCGAAACGAGGAAGCGGTCAGTCCATGCGATCAGCTCCTCGCCGTGGCGGGGTGAGCGCGAGCGCAGGACATTGAGTTCGGTCGCGGCCGCAATCAGCGGGTCGATCCGGCGCTCGCTCGCCTTGAGCAGCGCATAAAGCAAGCCCTCACGCACGCCCAGCGCCGAGACGATGACCTGCTTCGGCCGAATTTCGCTGATGAGGTTTTCGAGAACTAGCGCGGCGTAGGACAAAAGCGGCCGCCGCGCGGCATTGACGACTTCGATCTTGGACAAAGTCTCGGCGTCGACCTAGTGGACGAGCTGCGAGAACTCGAGCGCCTCGCGCGCCGAAATCCGGTACTGGTGCATCACGTGAAAGGGATAACCGGTCTGCCACATGTGCAGCCGCGCCAGCGCGCGCCAGGCGCCGCCGACGGCGTAGAATGTGCGGTCGCGGCCGCGCTTAAGGAATTTGACGTCGTCCAGTGCGCGCCGCACCAGCCGCTCCGCCTTGCCGAGCGAGTAGCCGGACAGATCGCGCAGCGCGAGCCCGCCCAGCGGCAAGGTCACGCCTTTGCGCAGCCGCGACCCTTCGATATCGACCAGCTCCAGCGAGCCGCCGCCGAGGTCGCCGACGATGCCGTCAGGGCGATGAATCCCGGAGATCACACCGAGCGCCGTATACTCGGCCTCGCGCGGACCGGACAGAACGCGGATTTTTGTGCGGCAGACCCGTTCGGCTTCGGATATGAAGGCGCGGCCATTGCTGGCATCGCGGCACGCCGCGGTTGCGATGGCATAGACCTTCGGCACCTTCAGCGTATCGCAGAGCGCGCGAAAGCGCTGAAGAGCGCCAAGCGCCTTTTCGACCGCGTCGGTCGCCAGCAACCCGGTCGACTGAACTTCGCGGCCAAGACCGGCCAGAACTTTTTCGTTGAAGATCGGCGTCGGGCTGCGCACCAGCCCTTCGTAAATAACAAGGCGGACCGAATTCGAGCCGATGTCGACCACCGCGACGGGCGGCCCATGATCGAGCCGGCCTTGCGCGGGTATGACGGTGCGGCGCTTACGCGCTTTCGAGGCGGCGGAGGAGACTGCGCGGCGACGAGTCTTGGAGCGATTTGCCACGGCCGGACAAGCTCGGATTAGTCATGAAATATTTGTGGGCGTTGAACGGTTCTTCGCCCGGGGCGGCCTTTATGCGCACCGAAGTCCCGTCAGGCAAGAGGTTGTAGCTCTGCTCGTTGTCCTTGAGGTTGGCGACCATGATCTGGCCAAGCACCTGCTCGTGGACCGTCGGATTCGTGATGGGACACAGAATTTCGACACGGCGGTCGAGATTGCGCGGCATCATGTCGGCGGACGATATGTAAATCGCGGCTTTGGGATGCGGCAGATTATGTCCCGCGCCGAAGCAGTAGATGCGGCCGTGCTCGAGGAAGCGGCCAACAATCGACTTCACGCGAATGTTTTCCGACAGCCCCTCGACGCCCGGCCGCAAGCAGCAGATTCCGCGAACCACGAGGTCAATGGAAACACCGGCCTGGGACGCCTCGTAAAGCGCGTCGATGATCTCTGGATCGACCAGCGCATTCATTTTCATCCATATCGCGGCAGGCTTGCCGGCCCGCGCATTGGCCGTCTCGCGCGCGATATGGTCGCGGATGCGGCTGCGCAGATTGAGCGGTGATATCGCGAGCTTGTCGAGCTCGGCGGGTTCAGCATAGCCGGTGATGTAATTGAACACGCAAGCAATATCGTGGGCGATGTCGGGATCGGCGGTAAAGAACGACAAATCGGTGTAGATGCGCGCGGTGACCGGATGATAATTGCCCGTGCCGACGTGGCAGTAGGTGGCCAGCGCGCCGCCTTCCCTGCGCACCACCAAAGACGCCTTGGCGTGCGTCTTCAATTCGATAAATCCGAACACAACCTGCGCGCCGGCGCGCTCAAGATCGCGCGCCCAGCGAATATTCGCCTCTTCGTCGAAGCGCGCCTTCAATTCGACCAGGGCCGTGACGGACTTGCCCGCTTCTGCCGCTTCCACCAGGGCTTTCACGATCGGCGACTCCGCCGAGGTGCGGTATAGTGTCTGCTTGATCGCGACCACGTCCGGGTCCCGCGCCGCCTGCTGCAGGAACTGCACGACGATATCGAACGATTCGTACGGGTGATGGACGATCAGATCCTTCTGGCGGATCGCCGCAAAGCTGTCGCCGCCGTGGTCGCGCACGCGCTCCGGATGACGCGGATTATAGGGAACGAATTCCAGGTCGGGGCGGCCAAAGCCGGTCAGCTGATTCAGGTCGTTGAGCGCCAGCACGCCATCGACCAGAAACACATCGTCGTCGGCCACGGCCAGCGCCTGCTGCACAAAGCGCCGCAGCGCGGCCGGCATCGCGGCGTCGACTTCGAGGCGGATGACTGAGCCGCGGCGACGGCGCTTCAAGGCCGATTCAAAATGGCGGACCAGATCCTCCGCCTCTTCTTCAATTTCGATGTCGCTGTCGCGCAGGATCCGGAACGCGCCCTGCCCTTTGACGCTGTAGCCCGGGAAAAGCCGCGATATGAAAAGCGCCGTCGCCTGTTCGAGCGAGATCAGATGGATCGCGCCATCCGCGCTCGCCGGCAGGCGGATGAAGCGGTCGATCTTCTGCGGCATGCGAATGAGCGCATACATTGTCTTGCCGTCGCGGGCGCGGCTCAGCTGCAGCGCGACCGAAAAGCCCTTGTTGGGAATGAAGGGGAACGGATGCGCCGGATCGATCGCGAGCGGCGTCAGCAATGGGAAGACGTGCGTGAGGAAGTGATCTTCAAGCCAGGCGCGATCCGCTTTCTTGAGATCGGCGCCGTCGAGCAAGACAAGCCCCGCGTCCTTCAGCATGGGCCGCAGTTCGAGCCAGCGCTTCTGCTGATCGCCCGCAAGCTGCGCGACCGCTTCACCGATTTTCGCGACCTGTTCGCCCGGCGTCAGTCCGTCCGGACTTTGCTCGGTAATGCCCTCGCGCACCTGCCCTTTCAGGCCGGCGACGCGCACCATAAAAAACTCGTCGAGATTGCTCGCGGAGATGGAAAGAAACCTCACCCGCTCGAGCAGCGGATGGTTTTCGTTGCAGGCTTCTTCCAGGACGCGCCGGTTAAAGTGCAGCCAGGACAGTTCGCGATTGATAAAACGCTCGGGCCGCGCGGCAAGCGCAATGGCCGGCGCAATACCCTCCGGTGGCGTGGCCGGAGTTATCTCCTCGGCCAACGCAACAACTTGTCCACGCTCAATCATGACGAAACTTTCAGCGCTCAATCTAGCCGTGCAACATTACCGTCATATGACAAGACGATAACAGCGCCGGACCGTGGCAAATCAATGCGCTGAGGGCCGAAAGAGTTCTGCTGCTAAAGCCCGGGTTACAGGGCGTTTTTGCCGCATCGCCTCCTGATCGAGCCGGTTTACGGCTTCCCGAGCCCCCGCAAAGGAGCGCTCGATCCGGCTCACCAAGAAACTCACCAGGGAGCCATCGAACATCAACTGCCGGTCGGCAGCGAGTTTCACAATCAGCGTCCGCAGCAGCTTCTCCTCCGGCGGCGCCATGGCCACCGCCGGAAGCGCACGCAAGCGCGACTGCAGATCCCGGATTTCGATCGGCCAGGAGGACGGCGCGCTGCGCGCGGTCAAAAGGACAAAAACATTTTCCTCGCGCGCAAGATTGAGCAGATGAAACAGGGCGCGCTCGGCAAGACCATTGGGGGCCAGGTCGTCGACCACAAGGGCGCCCGTGGCAAGCGCGGCGGTGGGGTCGACCTCGCTCAGAAGTTTGGCGCTGAGAATGCGCGCGCCCGTTGCCTCGGCCCAGATGGTGGCGAGATGGGTCTTGCCGCAGCCTTCGGGGCCGATCAGCGCGACAATTTTGCTCGGCCAATCCGGCCAACGCTCGACGAGGTCCAGGCCCGCGGCATTGGCGGCGCCGGAAATGAAATCGTCTCGCGCGAAGCTCTCGTCATGTCCCAACGCCAAGGCGAGCTGACGGGACGCAAACTGAGCGCTCATGTTCGTGGACGCCCGGTGTAGATCGAACTCGACAGGTACTTGCCCAATGCAAAACGCATCAGCACCCCGATCGTTGCCGCCAGCGGAACCGCCAGCAGCAACCCGACAAACCCGAACAGATAGCCGAACGCAAGCAAGGCAAAGATCAACCAGACCGGATGCAAGCCGACGCTCTCCCCCACCAACTTTGGGGCGAGGACGTTGCCTTCCAGAAACTGGCCGACGACGAAGATGCCGACGACGACGACGATCCAGGTGACATCCGGCCAGAATTGGGCGATCGCGACGCCGGTGGCGAGGACGAGCCCGGTCATCGAGCCGACATAAGGGATGAACGTGATCAATCCCGACACCAATCCGATCAGAAAGCCGAAGTTGAGGCCCACCACAGTGAGGGCGACCGCGTAGAACGAGCCCAGGATGAGGCAGACGGCGGTCTGACCCCGGACAAAGCCAGCGATGGCGGCGTCGATCTCGCGCGCGAGCCGCCGCGCGGTGGTGCGGTGCTGCACCGGCACCCACCCATCGACTTTGGCGATCATGCGGTGCCAGTCATAGACCAGATAAAAAGCAACCACAGGCGTGATGACGATCAGCGAGAACACGGACACCAGAGCGCGCCCGCCCGACCACAAGGAGCGCAGAAATGCCGTGACCCAGCCGACGCCCTGACTGATGAGGTCGCTGAACCCTTTCTCGTTGCCGAAGCCCTGCCCCACCAGCTTCTGCAGCCAAGGCGACTGCGGATCGGCGAGCACCGCCTGAATGCGGGCGATGTAACGCGGAATATTATCGATGAAGGCGCCGAGCTGGGTCCCAATCACCGGCGCCGCGAGCAGAACGATCGCCACGAAAGCCAAAATGACCAGCGCGACGACAAGCAGCGCCGCCACCAGCCGGTTGATGCCGGCGCGTTCGATGCGATCGACGAAGGGCGTCAACAGATAGGCGATCGCCATGCCGGCGACGAACGGGAGCAGGATTTCGCTCAGCAGCCAAAGCAGTACGCCAAGCAGAACCACGACGCCGGTCCAGAAAACGACCTGACGCTGAAAAACCGGTGCCGGGACGGTGCGGACGCGGCGCTGTTTCACGGGAGGTTCTCGGGCTCGCCTTTATGGCACCACTGCGGAATTCATGTGCCGGATCCATTCGCGCACATAGGCCCCGACGGACAGAAGCGTCAGCGCTGCGACCAGCCCCATCAACACCGTAATCACGATATCGGCCTTGAAGCCGAG
>JAFBAG010000199.1 GCA_019247925.1 Pseudolabrys sp. | reverse complement strand
ATGGCAAGAGAAGCCAGGGGTCCCCGATGCGTCGCGCTCGTGGGCCCCTTCCAGAGCGGCAAAACCACACTTCTTGAAGCGATCCTCGCTCGCACCGGCGCGATCCAGCGGCAGGGCTCCGTCGACAGCGGCACTTCGGTCGGCGACGCCAGCAAGGAGGCCCGCAATCACAAGATGAGTGTCGAGCTCACCGTCGCCACCACGAATTTCATGGGCGAGAGCTACACCTTCGTCGACTGCCCCGGCTCCGTCGAATTCATGCACGACATGCGCGCCGCGCTGCCCGCGGTCGACGCTGCGGTCGTGGTCTGCGAGCTCGACGAGAAAAAGATTCCGCAGCTTCAATTGATCCTGCGCGAGCTGGAAGAGCAGAAAATCCCGCGCTTCCTTTTCATAAACAAGATCGACAAGGCCGATCATTCGGTGCACGAGGCGCTGACGCTGCTGCAGCCGGCTTCGCGCGTGAAACTGCTGGCGCGCCAGCTTCCGACCTTCAAGGGCGACATCGTCACGGGCTTCGTCGATCTCGCGCTTGAGCGCGCCTTTGTCTACAAGGAGCACGCGCCCTCCGAAGTGATCGAACTCTCCGGCGACTCGCTCGAAGCCGAGAAGACCGCGCGTTTCGCGATGCTGGAAACGCTCGCCGATCACGATGACGAGCTGATGACGCAACTGCTCGAGGACATCCAGCCCGCCAAGGACAAGGTGTTCGACGACCTCGCCAAGGAATTGCGCGATGGCCTGGTCGCGCCGGTGCTCATGGGCGCCGCCACCAAGACCAACGGCGTGCTACGGCTCCTCAAGGCGCTGCGCCATGAGGCGCCCGGCGTCGCCGAAACCGCGAAGCGGCTCGGCGTCAACGGCGGCAGCGAGGCAGTCGCGGTCGTGCTCAAGACCTTCCATACCGGGCATGGCGGCAAGCTGTCGGTCGCCCGCGTCCTCAACGGCCAGGTCGGCGACGGCACCACCTTCCATACGCCCGAGCGCGAGGCCGGCCGCGTCTCCGGCGTCACCAAATTGCTCGGCCAGAGCCATGAAAAGCGCGGGCCTGCCCAGGCCGGCGAGACGGTCGGCTTCGGCAAGCTCGATCATGCCAAGACGGGCGACACACTGTGGGCCGGGAAAAATCCGACCCTGTCGCCCTATAAGTCCCTCATCAATGTGAAGCCCTATCCGCCGGTTCTGGCGCTGGCCCTGTCGGCGAAGGATCGCAACAACGACGTCAAACTCGGCGCCGCCTTCACCAAGCTCACCGAGGAAGACCCCTCGATCATCATCGTCCACAATTCCGACAACCATGAAGTGGTGATGTGGGGGCAGGGCGAGATGCATTTGCGCGTCGCCGCCGAGCGGCTCGCCGAGAAATACGGCGTGCCGGTCACGACCCGGGCGCCGACCGTCGGCTACCGCGAAACAGTGCGCAAGCCGACCTCGATCCGCGGCCGCCACAAGAAGCAATCCGGCGGCCACGGCCAGTTCGGCGACGTCGTGCTGGAGATCAAGCCGCTGCCGCGCGGCTCGGGCTTCAAGTTCGAGGACCGCATCACCGGTGGCGTGGTCCCGCGCAACTACATTCCCTCGGTCGAGGAAGGCGTCGTCAACGCGCTCAAGCACGGGCCGCTCGGCTTCCCCGTGGTCGACCTGCAAGTCGCCCTGACCGACGGCTCCTATCACACCGTCGACTCGTCCGACATGGCATTCCAGACCGCCGCGCGCATCGGCATCGTCGAAGGTCTGCCGCAATGCCAGCCGGTGCTGCTCGAACCCATCCACCAGGTCGAGATCGTCTGCCCGAGCGAAGCGACCGCGAAGATCAACGCCATCTTGAGCGGCCGCCGCGGCCAGATCCTCGGCTTCGACACCCGCGAGGGCTGGGACGGCTGGGACACGGTGCGCGCGCAGATGGCGGAAGCCGAGATCGGCGACCTCATCATCGAGGTGCGCTCGGCCACCGCAGGCGTCGGCTCCTTCGCCTTCAAGTTCGACCACATGGCCGAACTGTCGGGCAAGACCGCCGACCAGATCGTCGCCGCGCGCAAGAACGGCGACAAGAACGGCAGCCAGCACGCGGCGTAATTTTGAAACCTGTCATTCCGGGGCGCGGCTGAAAGCCGCGAGCCCGGAATCCAGGGGAATTCATTCCGTAAGGCACTGGATTCCGGGTTCGCCCGTTGCGCTTGCGCCCCGGAATGACAGCGAGATAGAGCATCCGTGACTTGTCTGTGAGCGTATCTCGCCTTTAGGGTGCGCGACCTTTGGGAGGATTCCGCTCATGAACATCATCCACCGCCGCGGCTGGGAGATTCCGGAAAGCGCCCTCACGCCGGAGCATTTCTTCTTCAACCGCCGCAGCCTGATCGTGGGAGCGGGGGCGATCGCGCTCACCGCGAGCGCCGCATCCGCGCAGCGCGCCAGCGACGTCCCCGATCCGACCGCCGACCTTTATCCGGCCAAGCGCAACGCCAAGTACCAGCTCGATCGCCCGATCACCGACGAGAAGGTGAACGGCAACTACAACAATTTCTACGAATTCAATTCGTCGAAGAATGTCACCGCACAAGCGGAGAAGCTGCCGATCCGTCCCTGGACCGTGACGATCGACGGCATGGTGGAAAAGCCGCAGACCATCGATATCGACACGCTGGTGCGCAAGATGGGCGTCGAGGAACGCCATTACCGCCACCGCTGCGTCGAAGCCTGGAGCATGGCGATCGCCTGGGGCGGCTTCCCGATGGCGAAGCTCGTCGAGCTCGCGCAGCCGCTGTCATCCGCGAAATACGTGGAGATGAAGACGCTGCAGGATCCGAAAAACATGCCGGGCCAGAAGCAGACCTGGTTTCCCTGGCCCTACACCGAAGGCCTCACCATCGCCGAGGCGACCAACGAGCTCGCTTTCCTCGCGACCGGCGCCTACGGCAAGCCGATCGCGAAGGTGCACGGCGCGCCGCTGCGCCTCGCGGTGCCGTGGAAATACGGCTTCAAGCACATCAAGTCGATCGTGCGCTTCACCTTCACCGACAAGCGGCCGATGAGCTACTGGGAGCACCTGCAGAAATCCGAATACGGCTTCTGGGCCAATGTGAACCCGCAGGTGCCGCATCCGCGCTGGAGCCAGGCGACCGAGGAGGTGATCGGCACCGGCAACCGCGTGCCGACGCAACTCTTCAACGGCTACGGCGAATACGTCGCCGATCTCTACAAGGGGCTGGAGAGCGAGCGGCTGTGGGCGTGACGTGATCGGGTGGGAATGACGCTGGAGGCGAAGCGCGGGTAGTCGCAGCTCATGGCGCTAAAGGGCTGACTGCGCGGTTAGAAAAAAGACGACCACAGCATTGCAGCGACCGCCATTCCCATTAACAAAGTCCCAATCCAACCAAATCCGAGGAGCCATGGCGTCGCTTTAAAACGCCCCATCACGCTTCTCTTCGAGATGACGATCATCATCGCCGCCATGATTGGCACAGCGACGATGCCGTTTATCACCGCGCTCCAGACCAGCATTTTGATTGGATCGATGCTCGTAAATCCAAGTCCGAACCCGATCACGGTTGCGGCCGCGATAATTCCGTAAAAGCCAACCGCATCGGGCGCCTTCGCCTCAAGGGTCGCAGGCCACCCGAGCGCTTCGGCAACGCCATAAGCTGCGGCGCCCGCAAGGACCGGCACCGCCAGCAGTCCGGTGCCGACAATACCCAATGCGAAAAGTGTAAAAGTAAGCTCGCCGGCCAGCGGACGGAGAGCCTCGGCCGCCTGCGATGCCGATTGGATGTTGGTTATTCCGCCGGCGTTCAATACGGCTGCCGTCGTTAGGATGATGAAAAAGGCGATGGCGTTGGAAAAAACCATGCCGACGACGGTGTCGAGCGTGATGCGGTCGATTTCGGGGCTGCCTCCACGGGGCAGGTCGCGCAACGGTCTTCGGCGCTTGACGTGAGTCATTTCTTCGACCTCTTGGGAGGCCTGCCAGAAGAACAGATAGGGGCTGATAGTGGTGCCTACGACGGCCACAACCATCATGAGGTAACTGGAATCGAAACTTGCTCTCGGAATAACCGTGGCGAGCAACGCCTCGCTCCACGGGATTTGCACGGTGAACGCGGTCAGGGCGTACACGAACAAGGTGAGAGTCATGAATTTTAGGATGGGCGCGTATTTGCGATAGGGGACGAAGACCTGCAGCAAAATCGAGATAGCCGCGAAGATGAGCGCATGTTCGCGCTGGAGACCGCCGATCACGAGTGACAATGCTTCACCCATCACCGCGAGGTCCGCGGCAATGTTGAATGTGTTTGCGGCGACGAGAATTGAAACCAGGCCGATCACCAGCCAGCGGGGGGCAATCTGTGCGAAGTTTGCCGCCAAGCCCTTTCCCGTAACGCGGCCGATCTGAGCGCTCACGAGTTGAATGGCGATCATGAACGGCGTTGTCAGAAATACCGTCCAAAGGAGACCGTATCCGAATTGCGCTCCGGCCTGAGAATAGGTTGCGATACCGGACGGGTCATCGTCGGCCGCGCCCGTCACCAGGCCGGGCCCCAGCAACCGAACGATGATGTTGCGTGGCTTCCTGCGGCGAGGGGCAGGGGGCAACGGTACGAGGGTGACGGAGTCCATGGTGTCTTCTCTTCCCCGCGGCGTCGAACCTCCGCTCGCGAGTACCCTTTGTCTAGGCGAAGCGTATTCGCTTCGGAATAAATCTCACATCAATTTTCGGCTTGACCTGAACGCGTGCAAGGTATATATTCCTATCTATCCTCTCTACGAGGGGGCGTTCCTGCAGGACGCTTCGGGAATGGGGGAAGGAGGCAGCACCCGGGCGATATGACCTAACGAAGCGCCCCACGCCGAATAAACGATTTAACACGAGTTCCTTCAGGTCCGGTTCATGCGCGTGCCTCCATGGTCGCGCGCATTGCGGGGGCGCGCTCAGGTGGGGATTTTTGCGTGCCATATTCGGTCGATATTGCGTTGCCGGAGGCTGATTCCGAGGACATGCGCCGCCTGATCGGCGTCTTCCATCAGCAGCTCAAGCTCGAGGAAATGCGCGGTCCGGTCTGCTGCCTGGATCCGGAGGGATACCGGCGCTGGTGCTTCGAGCGTATGGAGCATGCGCGATCTTTTCACGCGATTTTCGGCGGCACCCTCGTGACGCGTTTAGGCGACGCGCCGAAGCCGGGCTGAGCGGCGTCCTGGGCGCCGCGCGCCTGAGCTCCTTCTCTCCAACCAACAATTGTTAGCCGCACGCGAAGTCGCCCGCGGCTGCAGGAACAGTAGCGCCGATCGAACGTTAGGGCGCACATGCGTAAGCCCCGTTCCTCACGTCGTTATCGGCCGGCACGGCGGCAGCTTGATCTGCCACCGCCGAAGCTCGATCGCGAAATTGCGCAAGCGCTGCAGCCGCTGATCAACCGGCCGGCCATTGCCACGGCCGACATCATCACGCGCATCGGCAGTGAGCGCATTCTCCTCGTCATTGCCGCCGCCGCCTGGGCGGCGTCACGCCTCCAAGCAGACCGCAAGCGCCGTGAAGCCGCGAGCCATGTTCTGACCAGCCTGGCAACCGCCAGCCTGTTCGACCATCTGTCGAAGCATGTGTTCGCCCGCCAGCGTCCGTTTTTATCGCTTCCGGATCGCGAGCGGCGGCAGGTGCCGGTGTCCAAGGGGCCTTACGATTCGTTCTTGTCGGGTCACGCCGTCCATGTCGGCGCGCTTGCGGCGGCGCTGTCCCGCATCTGGCCGGAGTGGCGCGCGCCGATCTGGATCGGCTCCGGCGCGCTCGCGGCGACCCGGCTTTATCTCTTCGCGCACTGGTTCACCGACGTTGCCGCCGGCCTGCTCGTTGGCGTCGGGATCGAAAAAGCCAATTGGGCGGCGCGTCGTGCGGTGAAATCCGCGAGACGCTGATTGTGGTCCAAGGACAAAGGGCGGGACAAGTCGCGCTTGACTTTCTGACCGCGAGGATTATTTTCCCATTGCAGTCTCCACGAGGGGGCGTTCCTGCAGGACGCTTCAGGAATGGGAGACGGTGGCGGCCCCCGGGCGCATTTTGGCTTA
>JAFBAG010000172.1 GCA_019247925.1 Pseudolabrys sp. | reverse complement strand
GAGCGGATCGACATTGCCCTGCACCGGCAAACGGCGCTGCAGAGTCTCGCGCGCCAGATCGCGATCCTGCGTCCAATCGAGACCGATGGCATCGACGCCTGTGCGCTCGCCATAAGCAAGGGCCAGAACACCGGCGCCGCGCGGGAAACCGATGATCTTGGCGCCGGGCGCTTTGGCGCGCACGCCGGCGACGATGCGTTGCGTCGGCCGGATCGACCAGCGTTCGAATTCAGCCGACGGCAGCACGCCTGCCCAAGTATCGAAAATCTGCACGCAATCCGCGCCGGCCTTGAGCTGACCGACGAGATATTCGATCGAAGCCTCGACCAACCGGTCGATCAGCCGCTGAAAATTCTCCGGATCGCGATAGGCAAACAGCCGCGCCGGCGCCTGATCGGAAGTCGCTTCGCCCGCGACCATGTAGGTCGCTACCGTCCAGGGCGCGCCGCAAAATCCTATCAAAGTGAGTTTCGGGTCAAGTGTGCTCCGCACCCGCCGCACGGTTTCATAGACCGGCGCCAGCACCGCGCCGTCCGCCTCGTCCTTCAAAGCGAGCAGAGATTGCGCATCCGGCAGCGGATCAAGTTTGGGACCTTCGCCGGCCATGAACCGTACGTCGCGCCCGAGCGCGAGCGGGATTACCAGAATGTCGGAAAACAGGATCGCTGCATCGAACCCAAAACGCCGCACAGGTTGCAGCGTTACCTCGGCCGCCAATTCGGAATTGAAACAAAGCTCCAGGAACCCGCCCGCCTTCTCGCGTACCGCGCGGTATTCCGGCAGGTAGCGGCCAGCCTGGCGCATCAGCCAGACCGGCGGAACGTCCTGACGAATGCCATCGAGAACCGCGATCAGCGATTTACCCAGAGCCTTCGTTGCCGATCGCCTTTCTTCCATCTCCCTCTCTCTAAGAATCTGTTGAGTCTGTTAGGCGGTGGTTTTGACTCATACTTTCCGATCCCCATGCTCTCCACGGCGAGCGTGCAGCAGGACAAGAATTCACATTATCGACCGCCAGGCTACTCCCTCCAGAAGGCCCCGAACTGCAGACACTTCCCGAAACGCGGCGACGATTTATTCACCGATTTTCCACTTCTTTACATTGTCCGGCGTCGCCAACCGAAAGTCGTCCTCATTGGCAACAATGTGGACGATTTGCCGATAAATCCCGCGCTTTGCCAGCGATCCCTCGCGTGGCATGGACTCTTCCAAAGGGATTCACACACTATCCCGGCGCATAAGGCGGAGTTGCTCACACCCGAGCGATGCACGAGGGCGTGACGAGAACGAATGGCGGACAAAAACTATTTCCATCTGCACCTGGTATCGGACGCGACCGGCGAAACCTTGATCACGGTGGCGCGCGCGGCCGCGGCGCAATACGCCAATGTATCGCCCGTGGAGCACCTTTATCCGATGGTGCGCAACCACAAGCAGCTCGACGCCGCACTTGCCGAAATCACGGAATCGCCGGGCGTCGTGCTCTACACCCTGCTCGACGAGGAGCTTATCGACATCCTCGAGAAAAAATGCCGCGAGCTCGGCTTGCCCTGCATGTCGATCCTGGGTCCGGTGCTGCGGCTGTTGCAGTCCTACCTCGGCTCCGAGACGCAGACTCACCGCGTCGGCGCCCAGCACATGCTCAACGCCGAATATTTCCAGCGCATCGACGCGCTGAACTTCACGATGGTGCATGACGACGGCCAGCACGTCGAAGGTCTCGGTCAGGCCGATGTGGTTTTGGTCGGAGTATCACGCACGTCGAAAACGCCGACCTCGATCTACCTTGCCAATCGCGGCATCAAGACCGGCAATGTGCCGCTGGTGCCGGGCGTCCCGGTTGCACCGGAGGTCGAGGCGCTCAAGGCGCCGCTGGTGGTCGGGCTCTATGCCAGCCCCGAACGCATCGTCCAGATCCGCGAGAATCGGCTCCTTGGCCTCAAGGCGCATCGCGATGACGACCAATATATCGACCGCGCGGCCGTGGCGGAGGAGGTCGCCTATTCGCGCAAGCTATGCGCCAAGCATAATTGGCCGGTGATCGACGTGACGCGGCGCTCGATCGAGGAAACCGCGGCGGCGGTGATGCGGCTTTTGTCCGAGCGCCGCCGCCATCCGGTGATATGACCATGGCGTTGTGGCGTGGCAGCGAGCCTTTGGTTCTCGGCTCGAAAAGCGAAGCGCGGCGGCGCGTGCTCGAAGCGGCGCGCATTCCGCTGGAGATCCGCCCCGCCGCGGTCGACGAGCGTTCCATCGAAGCCAAGGCCGGCCTGCACGATGCGCATGCGCTCGCAGTATTGCTGGCGCAGGAAAAAGCCCATGCCATATCCCGCCTCGCGCCGGGGCGGTACGTCGTCGGCGCGGATCAAACGCTCGCGCTTGGGGAGAAGCGCTTCTCCAAGCCCGGCGGCCGCGACGATGCCCGCCGGCAGCTGCATGAGTTATCGGGCCGCACCCACGAACTGCACAGCGCCTGCGCCGTCGTTCAGGACGGCAAGACCCTGTTCGAAATCGCCGACAGCGCGCTGATGAGCATGCGGCAGCTCAATGATGACTTCATCTCGCGGTATCTCGACGCCGCGGGCAGCGCGGTAAACGCCAGCGTCGGCGCCTATCAGATCGAGGGCGTTGGCATTCATCTCTTCGAGCGGATCGAGGGCGATTACTTCACGATCCTGGGCCTGCCGCTGCTACCCTTGCTCGATTTTTTGCGGCACGCCGGATTGCTGGAGGATTGATGTTCGTTCTCGGCCTCACGGGTTCGCTCGGCATGGGCAAGTCGACCACGGCGAAGCTTTTCGCCGAGGAGGGCGTGCCCGTTCACGACGCCGATGCCGTGGTACACCGGCTTTACGAAAGCGAGGCGGTGCCGAAGATCGAAGCGGCATTTCCCGGCACGACCGGGAACGGCAAGGTCGATCGCGTGAAACTCGGCTTGCATCTGCATCGCAATCCCGCCGATTTCGAAAAGCTCGAGGCGATCGTGCATCCGATGGTCGCCAAGGCGCGGGTGAATTTCCTCACCGCCAACCGCAAGGCGCGGATCGTGGTGCTCGACATCCCGCTGCTTTACGAAACCGCCGGCGACGAGCATTGCGACGCCGTCGTCGTTGTCAGTGCGCCGCGCGAGCTGCAGCGCAAGCGGGTCCTCGAACGCCCCGGAATGAACGACGAGCGCTTCGAGGCCATCCTGGCCCGGCAGGTTCCAGACGCCGAGAAGCGCCGCCGCGCGGATTTCGTGGTGGATACGTCGCAGGGACTTGATGCGGCGCGCGCGCAGGTGCGCGACATTCTCACCGCAGCCGCCAAAATGCCGAAGCGCCGGCGCACGCGAATCGAGTAGAAGCAGCCGGGGCTGGATTAAAGAAAATGCGCGAAATCGTCTTCGACACGGAAACCACGGGACTCGATCCTTTCGACGGCCACCGCATCGTCGAGATCGGCTGCATCGAGCTGGTCAACCGGATTCCGAGCGGCGTCACCTTTCACCGTTACGTCAATCCCGAACGCGACATGCCGGAAGCCGCATTCAAGGTGCACGGCCTGTCGGTCGACTTCCTCAAGGACAAGCCGGTCTTCCACGATATCTGCGACGAGCTGATGGCGTTTTTCGGCGACGCGATCCTGATCGCCCATAATGCCTCGTTCGACTATGGTTTCATCTGTGCCGAGCTCGACCGCTGCAAGCGCCAGGCGCTGACGCGGGACCGGCTGATCGACACGATCGCGCTGGCGCGGCGGAAACACTCTGCCGGCCCCTACAGCCTCGACGCGCTTTGCGTGCGCTACGGCATCGACAATTCGCGCCGTACCAAGCACGGCGCGCTGCTCGACGCCGAGCTGTTGGCCGAGGTCTATCTCGAGCTGATCGGTGCGCGGCAGGCGCAACTCGGTCTCGCCGAACTTGCAGTCGCAGCTGGAGCCGCACGCGCGGCGGCGCCGCGTCCGGTTGCGCTGGCGCCGCGTCTCAGCGGCGCCGAACAGGCGGCGCATCGCGAGTTCATTGCGAGCTTGGGCGAAAAGGCGCTGTGGCGCGCCTATCAATCCGCCTGACTTAAATCTTCGAAAATCAGGTCTGCGCCGTGGGAGCAGGATTTTGCTGCTGCGACCGTTCCAAGTTCTGGCGGTAGAGACCGACGAAATCGACCGGGTCAAGCAGCAAGGGCGGAAATCCGCCGCTGCTCACCGTGCTGGCGATGATCTCGCGCGCGAATGGAAATAGCAGCCGCGGGCATTCGATCATCATGACTGGGTGCAGACTGTCCTGCGGCACGTTCTGGATGCGGAACACACCGGCGTAAACCAGCTCGAAATTGAAAATAACCGAACCGCTGGATTCCGCCTTGCCGTCGACCTTGAGCGTCACCTCGTAGTCGTTCTGCTGGATCGCCGCGGCGTTGACCGAGACCTGGATGTTGATTTGGGGCTGGGTACCCGGCGTCAATGAGCGCGGCGCGTTCGGATTTTCGAACGAGAAATCCTTGACGTATTGCGCCAGAACGTTGAGCTGCGGTGCAGTGCCTGCCTGACCCTGCGCTTGTTGCGGGTCGCCGCCATTGCCTTGGGCCGCAGTGCCGCCGTTACCGTTCGCCATGATCGCTCCTTCACTCGACGCCGCTTGCAGCGGCGCGGTTGGCTAACACGCAGGTCCGGTGCGAACAAGTTATGCATACGGCGCGGCCGGACCGCCGAGCAGACGCGAATTTCCGGCGGTCCTAAACGTCCCGGAGCGTGCCGGAAATCGCCATAATCTCGCCTGCGCGGCGTGTGGCGGCGCGATCATGCGGTGGCGTTTGGGATGCAATGGGGCTAAATTCCCGCGCAAGAGGCGGCCCGCGGCGATCTGTAACTATGGAACACCGGGGTCTGGCGCATACATAAGAAGCGCCGTCACGATCGTGCCGCGGGCGGCCCAGCCGCGACATGAACAAATCAACGGGCATCGCTAGAGCCTGCGAGACGTGTTCGACATCTACACCATCATATTTCTCGCGCTCGCCGTGTTCATTTTCCTGCGGCTGCGCAGCGTGCTCGGTCAGCGCACCGGGCGCGAACGCCCGCCTTACGATCCGTATTCCGCGCGCGAGCAGGTGCGGCCGGCAACCGAGAAGGTCGTGACGCTGCCGCGCCCGGCCGACGCCCCGAAGCCGCCTGTGATCGATGCCGAGACGGCTCCCGCCGAGCGCTGGAAGGGTGTCGCGCCGACCGGCTCGGCGCTGGCTTCCGGGCTTGATGCTATCGTAGGCGCCGATCCCAGATTTGACGCGCAGCATTTCATCACCGGCGCGCGCGCCGCTTATGAGATGATCGTCACGGCGTTTGCCGAAGGCGACCGCCGCGCGCTGAAAAATCTGCTGTCGCGCGAAGTTTATGAAGGCTTCGATGCGGCGATCTCAGCGCGCGAGGCGCAGGGCCACAAGGTCGAGAACCGGTTTGTCTCCATCGACAGCGCGGAAATTATCGGCGCCGAGCTGCGCGGCCGGACCGCGCAGGTGACCGTGCGGATGGTTTCGCAGCTCATTTCCGTGACGCGCGACAAGGAAGGCAAAGTCGTTGACGGCAGCCCCGACAAGGTGACCGACGTCACCGATGTGTGGACCTTCGCGCGCGACATCTCCTCCCGCGACCCCAACTGGAAGCTGGTCGCAACCGAAGCCGGGCACTGACGCGATGCGAGGGGAGCGGGTGCGCGCGCTTTGGCTTGCAGCCGCGCTTGCGCTCGCGGCGGGCTCTGCGGCCGGCGCAGAGCACAGCGTCAAGATTCGTAACGCCACGATCGAGCCGCTGCAGTTCGCGGCCCTCGACGGCTGGGCCGGCGACGACCATGCGGCAGCTTTTCAAACCTACCTGCAGAGCTGCGGCGCGATCCTCAACGCCACGGCGAAGATCCGCGCGTCACGCGGCGCGATTTACGAAGGGCTCTATCAGGTCTGCCAGCGCGCCAAAGCCGCCAATGCGTCGGCCGACAAGCTCGACCGCGATCAGGCCCGCAAATTTTTCGAGGCCAATTTCCGACCGGTGCGGATCGCGCCGATCGGCGAATCCCAGGGCTTTCTCACCGGCTATTACGAGACCGAGTTCGAAGGCTCGCGGACCTGGACCGAAGAATTCAACGTCCCGATCTATCGCAAGCCCTCGAACCTGGTGATGCCGCCGCCGCGCTCGAAGGCGCGGCCCGGCCGTCGCGTCGGGCGCAAGGGCACCGCGCCTTACTACGACCGCACCGAAATCGAGGATGGCGCGCTCGCCGGGCGCGATCTTGAGATCTGCTGGGTGAAAAACCCGGTCGATCATTTCTTCGCACAGATCCAGGGTTCGACCCGCGTGCGGCTGACGAGCGGCGAAACCCTGCGGCTCAATTACGCGGCGCATAACGGCATGCCCTACACGCCGGTCGGCAAATTCCTGATCGAGCGCGGCATCGTCACCAAGGAAGAAATGTCCATGGACAAGATCCGGCAGTTCATGGAGGCCAATCCCGAGGAAGGCAAAGCGCTCCGCCGCAAGAACCGCTCGTTCGTGTTCTTCCGCGAAGTCGAGCTCGGCGACCATCAGGAGGGCATCGGCGCGCAGGGGATTCCGCTGACCGCGGGACGCTCGCTCGCGGTCGACCGCAACCTGCACACTTATGGCACGCCGTTCTGGCTCGAGGCCGAGTTGCCGACCGACAATGAAAACGGCGAAGCGCCTTTCCGCCGTTTGGTCATTGCGCAGGACACGGGCTCCGCGATTGTTGGTCCGGCGCGCGGCGACATTTATTTCGGTTCGGGCGAGGCGATCGGGAGCGTCGCCGGACGCATCAAGCAGAATGGCCGCTTCGTCATGCTGGTGCCGCGCACGATCGCGGTCGGCGAAGAACCCGGCCATGTGCCGCTGCCGAAGAAAAAACCGGTGATCCCGGTCCAGCAAGTTGCCGAAGCGGCGTCCGAGGCGGCCCAGCACGCGGCGAATGTCCCATTGCCGCGGCCGCGGCCGGGAACATGAGCGGCAAAGGCCGCCGCGACCTCTCCGAGACGGAGCGCGCGGAGTGGACCGCCTTCACCAAGAAGATCGCGCCGCTGAGCGGCAAGCTGCGTAATGCGGCGCGCGCCTTGGCAAAGGAAATCGCGCCAGCTTATCCGCAGCCCGCACCGAAGGCTGCCAAACCGGCGAAACCCGCGCCCCAACCGATTGTAAAACCGCCGGTCAAGCGTGAAGCGCCGCCGCTGGTGCCGCTCGAGCGGCGCGAGAAGCTACGCGTCGCGCGGGGCAAGATCGAAATCGAAGGACGTCTCGATCTCCACGGCCACACCCAGGACGAGGCGCACGGCGCGCTTTTGCGCTTCCTCCACCGCTCCAGCGGCAGCGGCAGGAAACTGGTCCTCGTCATCACCGGCAAATCCGGCGTGCTGCGCCGGCAGGTGCCGCTGTGGCTGGGCAAGCCTGAATTCCGCTCAATGGTGATCGCCGCCGAACCCGCCGGCGTTCGCCACGGCGGCGAGGGCGCGCTTTACGTGCGTTTGCGCCGCGACCGCGACTAGCTGATCTGGATCGGGATGCCGGCGAGGAAGCTCTGCTTGCCGATCTCGACGCCGTTGTGACGCAGGATGGCATAGGCCATCGCGGCGTGAAAATAGAAATTCGGCAGCACGAAGTGGTTGAAGTAATCCGCGCCCTTCATCTCGCCCTTTTTCGGGCCGAGCGGGAAGGTGATGGCGCGGCCGCCCGCGCCGTCGATTGCCTTGGCGTCGAGGGATTTCACGAACGCAATGGTCTTGGCGATGCGCTCCTTGAGCTGCGCGACCGTCGTCTCATTGTCCTCGAATTTCGGAGGGTCGATGCCGGCGAGACGCGCCGACCCGTTCTTGGCCTGATCGCAAGCAACCTGAATCTGGCGCGTCAGCGCGAACATATCGGGCGCGAGCCGGGCATTGAGCAGCACCGCCGGATCGATTTTCTTCGCCGCGGCGAAGGCTTCGGCCTTATCGAGCAGGCCAGACAAGGCCTTGAGCGTGATCTCGAAGGTCGCAATGGCGGCTGATGACATCGACATGAAGATTTCCCCCTTTTGTATTTCTTAGAGAATAAAGCGCGATAGATCGGCATTTTTGGCAAGGTCGCCAATGTGCTTATGCACATAGGCGGCATCGATTTTCACGGTATCGCCGGAGCGGTCCGACGCGGCAAACGAAATCTCGTCGAGCACGCGCTCCATCACCGTCTGCAGCCGCCGCGCGCCGATATTTTCGATCGCCGAATTGACCGCAACCGCGATGTCGGCGAGGGCGTCGATGGCGTCCTCGGTGAATTCCAAGTTGACGCCTTCGGTCTTGAGCAGCGCGACATATTGCTTGATCAGCGAGGCTTCGGGTTCGGTCAGGATGCGGCGGAAGTCGTCGCGGGTGAGCGCGCGCAATTCGACCCGGATCGGAAGCCGGCCCTGCAACTCGGGCAGCAGGTCGGACGGCTTGGCGATATGGAACGCGCCGGAAGCGATGAAGAGTATGTGGTCGGTCTTCACCGGGCCGTGCTTGGTGTTGACCGTGGTGCCTTCGATCAGCGGCAGCAAATCGCGCTGCACGCCTTCGCGCGACACGTCGCCGCCGTAGCGGCCTTCGCGCGCGCAGATCTTGTCGACTTCGTCGAGAAACACGATGCCATTCTGCTCGACGGCGCGGATCGATTCCTGCACCAGCTGCTCGCTGTCGAGCAGCTTGTCGGATTCCTCGCTGATGAGGATCGGATGCGAATCCGCAACCGTGAGGCGCCGCGTCCTGGTGCGGCCGCCGCCCATCTTGCCGAAAATATCGCCGATCGAGATGGCGCCGATTTGCGCGCCCGGCATGCCGGGAATTTCGATGGTCGGCATGCCACCACCGCCGGCCTGCACCTCGATCTCGATTTCCTTGTCGTCGAGCTCGCCGGCGCGCAATTTCTTGCGGAAGCTTTCGCGCGTCGCCGGACTGGCGCCGGGGCCGACCAGCGCCGACAGGACCCGATCTTCGGCCGCCTGCTCGGCGCGGGCCTGCACGTCCTTGCGTTTCTTGTCGCGCGTCATGGCGATGCCGATCTCGACGAGGTCGCGCACGATCTGCTCGACGTCGCGGCCGACATAGCCGACTTCGGTGAATTTCGTCGCCTCGACCTTGAGGAACGGCGCGCCGGCGAGCCGCGCCAGGCGGCGAGAAATCTCGGTCTTGCCGACCCCGGTCGGCCCGATCATCAAGATGTTCTTCGGCAGCACTTCCTCGCGCAGCCGGTCGTCGAGCTGCAGGCGCCGCCAGCGGTTGCGCAGCGCGATCGCGACGGCACGCTTGGCGTCGCCCTGGCCGACGATGTAGCGGTCGAGCTCGGAGACAATCTCGCGCGGAGAGAATGAGCTATCGCTTGCGATAGGCTTGGGATTCAACATGGATCAGATCGATTCCAGCGTCACGTTACGATTGGTGAAGACGCAAATGTCGGCGGCGATGTCGAGTGATTTGCGCACGATGGCTTCCGCATCCTGCGGGCCGTCGAGCATGGCGCGGGCCGCGGCGAGCGCGTAGTTGCCGCCGGAGCCGATGCCCATGACGCCGGCTTCCGGCTCGAGCACGTCCCCGGTGCCGGTGAGCACCAGCGAGACCTGCCTGTCGGCGACGATCATCATGGCTTCGAGGCGGCGCAGGTAGCGGTCGGTGCGCCAGTCCTTGGCGAGCTCGACCGCGGCGCGGGTCAATTGTCCCGGATACTGCTCGAGCTTCCCTTCGAGCCGCTCGAACAGTGTGAACGCATCGGCGGTGGCGCCGGCGAAGCCGCCGATGACCGCTCCGTCCTTGCCGAGGCGGCGCACCTTTTTGGCATTGGCCTTGACGATGGTCTGGCCCATCGACACCTGGCCGTCGCGCGCCATCACCACCTGGGCCGCCTTGCGGAAGGACAGGATGGTCGTAACGTGCCAGCCCGGCCCGTTGGAATTCTCGGATTGTGGGGACATGGGGGACGTAAAT
>JAFBAG010000068.1 GCA_019247925.1 Pseudolabrys sp. | reverse complement strand
ATGTCGTGCAGCTTGCTGTCGATGCCGATCGCCGCGAGCGACTTCAGGTAAAGCTCCTGAATGTCCGGCGGCGACGGCTTCAGGATCACCTGGAATTGGTAGTAATGCTGCAGCCGGTTCGGGTTCTCGCCGTAGCGTCCATCTTTGGGCCGGCGCGAGGGCTGCACGTAGGCCGCGTTCCACGGCTTCGGCCCTAGCGCGCGCAATGTGGTCGCCGGATGAAACGTCCCGGCCCCGACCTCCATGTCATAGGGCTGCAAGATCACGCAGCCCCAATCCGCCCAATACTGCTGCAGGGCCAGAATGAGGCCTTGGAACGATTGCGCGGGCGAGCGGTTAGCCGGGGGTGAATGGCTGCCGGATGGATTCAACTTTCGCGTCCTGTGTAAGGAATCATCAAGCACAGGCGATGAATTGGGAACTATTCACCCCCTTGGCGGGGGGTCAAGCGGCAGGGATTTACAGGAGTTTGAACCTGTTTTGGTACTCAGGCGACCAACGGGAGAAGAGGGAAAACGTCCCGAACCGGAGGCTCAAATGATCACGTTTCAGATTATCGGTATCGCGATGGCCGCGTTGTTTTTCGGCCCCATGATCAGCGCCCAGCGCGAGATCCACTAACGCTTGCGTGCCGCTTCAGATCAAAGCCGGTATTCGCCGCTCGCAGGGTCACGCCGCAGCGTCTTGCGCTGCTCGTTGCTCGGCACGCGAACGGTGCGCCGCTGCGCGTCCAGCTCCTCATTGATGCGCCGGAATTCTTTCACGGCCCAATGAATGACGACGGCCCCGCCGACCGCGGCGAGCGTCCACTTCAGGAGCGGGGATAACAAGATCGGCGGCATGGCGGAGCCTCGTCGTTTAGCGGGCATTATCGGCTCGTAGTCTCGCTTCAATCAAGGCGTTTTCGCGGCGGTCGCTCCAGCCTGCGAATCGTAGAACTCGAGCATAGCCTCAATCATCGCGTCGGGCTTCTGCACCGGCATGATATGGCCGCTTTCGATCTCGGCATAATTCGCGCCGGGAATTTGCGCAGCAACGCCACGGACGAAATCGGGCGGCCGCAGCCGGTCCTTCGTGCCGGCGAGCACCAGCGCCGGACAGCGGAGACGCGCGAGATCGGGCGTGGCGTCGAATCTGGCGAAGCCCCGGTTGATCGCTGCGTAGCTTCTTGGATGATTGGCGAGAAACCGCTCGCGATAGGCGCGGAAGATTTCAGGTTCGCGCAACTCCTCAGGATAGGAATTTGCCAGAGAGTTTTCAGCCACGGCCGCCATGCCGTCGCGTTCGACCCCGGCCGCGCGTTGCTCCAGATAGTCGATGCGCGCCGCGCTGACGCCTGGGGCCGGGCATGCGAGGACCAGGCTCTTCACCAGTTCGAGCTCCGTCGCCGCAAGCCGCACGGCGATCGCCGCGCCTATCGCAACGCCGGCGATGTGACATGGCGACGCCGCGACTTGCGTGATGAGCGCGCGCAGATCGTCGACCTGCGTTTCGATTCTGAAATCTCCGGCAATGCGCGCCGAGCCGCCCGCGCCGCGCTGGTCGTAGCGCAGAACGCGAAAGCGGCGTGCCAAGGCCGGAACAACCGCGGTCCAGGTCTCGAGACTGCCGCCTATCTCGTGCACCAGAACGAGCCAGTCCCCGCGCGCACCTTCGAGCCGGTAATTGAGTGCCGCTTCAGCCGCTGAAAAAACCGGCATCGTGATTCCTTTTGTGGCCGCGCCGTGATTCGGAATCAGGCGATCGTGATCGACGGAGTCAAAATGTCGCGCCACTAATTCCGTTTAGAAGGGTTTTACGATTGGCATGCTTGTTGCAATTCACGGCATGTCGCCGGCTCACCAGTTCGAGTCACAAGACCAGGATTAAAGAAGAAAATGGACCCCAAACTTGCTTTTTTTGTCGTTCTGATCGGCTCTATCATCGCCATGTCCCATCTCAATGAGGACTTGATCGCGCGCCTCAAGCGCCACATCGCCATGCGGCATTGGCGCCCAATTGGACCGCAACGGCGCAAGGCCTAGGCAGCGCGCCCCGCGCGCTATCCGCTGCCCGTAAATTCGGCAATCGGCAAAGTCCTCCCCGCCCGCAGGATCTCCTCGGCAGCGGCGGTCGGTTTACCCGCCGCATCGTTGAGCACCAGGCCGGGAAGTTCGCTCTCGCGCGGCGGAGCGCCTTTGACGCCCCGCACCAGGACGCGGATCGGCGCCGCGCCGTCGCGGGGATAAACCGGAAGCGTAACGACGTCGCCGAAGCGGCCAGCGAACGCCTCGCGCACGTCCGCCGCCGCTTCGGCGCGCCAGATCAGCGTGAGAACGCCCTGCGGCTTGAGAACCTGCGCCGCCGCTCCTACCCATGCCGCTAAAAGCGCAGCCCCGCCGGCATGCGCCAACCGTTTGCCGCTGTGCGGCGACATCTGGGCAAGCGCGGGATCATTGAAGGGCGGATTCATCAGCACGCGCTCCGCGGCAGGCAGTCGCGAGACCGCGTTGCTGTCGGTGACATCAAGGCACCGCACGTCGACGCGGTCTCGCAGCCCGTTGAGCGTCGCGTTCTGGGCGGCAAGGTCACACAGCGCCGGATCGATTTCGAGCAAAGTAACGGTCAAGCCCGGCACGCGCGCCGCCAAAGCGAGCCCGGCGGCGCCCACGCCGCTGCCGAATTCGACGGCATGCTCGCCTGCCCGCCCGCCGCTCGCCGCGGCCAGCAGGATCGCGTCATGGCCGACCCGATGCCCGCGTAAGGGCTGACGCAGGCGGACCCGCCCGCCGAGCACGGCATCTTCGCTAATCGCGGAACCCGCAGCCTTATTTGCCATCGGGCCGCAGCTCGTGACCAAGCCCCGCGTCCATGAGCAGGCGCCGCGCCGCGGCGGCGTGCTCGTCGGCAACGACGATGCGGCGCGGCAACATGCCGATCGAACCTTCGAGCACGCTCATGTTCTGATCCAGCACCATGTGCGGGATCGCCGCGCCGTCGAGCAGCGCGCCCACGGCGGAGACGAGTACCGGGTCATTGGTGCGCACCAGTTCGCGCATCGCCGCTCCCATCGCGATTAATCTTGCCGCGTCAATCCAGCGTTTCTATGCTGCCCTCAGCCGTCCCGTAAAGGAGCCGCGCGTTGGCCGTCATCGTTCCGTTCGAAAGCCCGTCCCAAGCCTCGATCAAGCCGCTTGCCGATCTGGTCGCGGCCGATATGGAGCGGGTCAATGCCGTGATCCTGGCGCGCACCGGCTCTGACGTGGCGATGATCCCCGAAGTCGCCAATCATCTGATTTCATCGGGCGGCAAGCGCATGCGGCCCATGCTGACTTTGGCGATGGCGCAAATGGCCGGCTATGCGGGCGACGGCCATCTCAAACTCGCCGCCGCGGTCGAGTTCATGCACACCGCGACGCTGCTCCACGACGACGTGGTCGACGAAAGCGACATGCGGCGCGGCAAGACCGCGGCGCGGCTGGTTTGGGGGAACGAGGCCAGCGTGCTGGTCGGCGATTTCCTGCTTGGGCAGGCCTTCAAGATGATGGTCGAGGTCGGCAATCTGCACGCGCTCGACATTCTTTCTTCCGCCGCCGCCGTGATCGCCGAGGGCGAAGTCATGCAGCTCGCCGCGGCGAAAAATACCGCCACCAACGAGGATGAATATCTCGCAGTGATCCGTGCCAAGACCGCCGAGCTGTTCGCGTCCGCTTGCGAGGTTGGGCCCGCGCTCGCCAATAAATCCAAGGCCGAGCAGGCCGCCTGTCGGTCCTATGGCATGAATCTCGGCATCGCCTTCCAACTGATCGACGACGCGTTGGACTACGGCGGCACCTCGGCGAAGCTCGGCAAAAATGTCGGCGACGATTTCCGCGAGGGCAAGATCACGCTGCCCGTATTGCTCGCGTTCCGGCGCGGCTCCGACAGCGAGCGCGCTTTCTGGGACCGGACCTTGCAAAAAGGCGAGATCGAAGAAGCGGATCTCGAAACAGCGATTGCCTATCTCACAAAGCACCGCGCCATCGAAGAGACGATCGCCCGCGCCCGGCACTATGCCGGCATCGCCAAGGATGCGCTGGCGCTGGCGCCGCAATCGCGGATCAAGTCGGCTCTACTCGAAGCAGTCGATTTCTGCGTCGCGCGCTCGCACTGAGCCTTTAGCGAACCACTCCGGCATAAACCCACCATTGCGGCTGCGCGGCGCGGATTTTGTCCGCCGCGGCTTGCGCGCCGGGTTGGGTCTCGAACAGGCCGAAACATGTCGCGCCGGACCCGCTCATGCGCGCCACGCGGCACCCCGGCTCCGCCATCAGCGCCATCAGTATCTCGTCGATCACCGGCAGCTGCGCGGTAGCGGCTTCGGTCAG
>JAFBAG010000226.1 GCA_019247925.1 Pseudolabrys sp. | reverse complement strand
GTTCGATGCGATCGACGAAAGGCGTCAACAAATAGGCGATCGCCATGCCGGCGACGAAGGGGAGCAGGATTTCGCTCAGCAGCCACAGCAGCACGCCGAGCAGAACCACGACGCCGGTCCAGAAAACGACCTGGCGCTGAAAAACCGGTGCCGGGACGGTACGGACGCGGCGCTGTTTCACGGGGAGGTTCTCGTGCTCGCCTTTATGGCACCACTGCGGAATTCATGTGCCGGATCCATTCGCGCACATAGGCCCCGACGGACAGAAGCGTCAGCGCAGCCACCAATCCCATCAACACCGTAATCACGATATCGGCCTTGAAGCCGAGGCCGAGCGTCGCCAGCACCGTGCCGGCGAATACGATCTGCGCCACCGTATTGAGTTTCGAAACAAGCAACGGCTTCACCTTGAGCGGGCTGCCGACCAGCCAGGACAGCATGACGGCGCCGATGATCATGATGTCACGCGAGACAACGAGAATGACCAGCCAGCGTGGAATAGTCCCTGAAATCCCCAGAGTTACGTAGATCGAAACGATCAACGCCTTGTCGGCCAGGGGATCGAGATAAGCCCCCAGTTCCGTGGTCATGTTGAAGCGCTTGGCGAGATAGCCGTCGACCGCATCGCTCATGCCAGCGACCAGGAAGAACAGGAAAGCCAGCCACAAAAGGTTCTGGGCGATGGCCCAGACCACGACCGGCACCAAAAGGATACGGCCAAGCGTAATAAGGTTCGGAATACTCACGCGACAGGCGCCCCGGGTTTCGCAACGTATCGCCCCCGATTATAGCGGGCATCACGCTCGCCGCGCCATTGCGCGCTTCTCGATTCCACCTTACGAACCGGCCTTCGAGGGCGTGGAATGGCTGAAGAAAAGCGCGGCCTGACTTATGCACAGGCCGGTGTCGATATCGACGCCGGCAACCGCATGGTCGAACTGATCAAGCCAATGGTGCGGGCGACGGCACGCCGCGGCGCCGATGCGGAAATCGGGGGATTCGGCGGGCTGTTCGACCTCAAGCGCTGCGGCTTCAAGGACCCGGTGTTGGTCGCCGCCAACGATGGCGTCGGCACGAAGGTCAAAGTTGCGATCGATACCGGAATTCACGGAACGGTTGGCATCGATCTGGTCGCGATGTCCGTCAATGATCTCGTGGTGCAGGGCGCCGAGCCGCTCTTCTTCCTCGATTATTTCGCGACCGGCAAACTCGACCCCGATTTGGGCGCAGAGGTCGTAAGAGGCATCGCTGACGGATGCCGTCAGGCGGGTTGCGCGCTGATCGGCGGCGAGACCGCGGAAATGCCGGGGCTCTATCACGGCGAAGATTACGACCTCGCCGGCTTCGCGGTTGGTGCGGTCGAGCGGGACGAAATTCTGCCGCGCAAGGACATCGCGGCGGGCGATGTGCTGGTCGCGCTCGCCTCGTCCGGGGTGCACTCGAACGGCTATTCGCTGGTCAGGAAAGTCGTCGAGAAGTCCGGCTTGAAATGGGATGCGCCCGCCCCATTCGCGCCGGGCAAAATACTCGCCGAAGCCGTTCTGACGCCGACCCGGATTTATGTGAAAGCCTGCCTTGCCGCGATCCGCGAGACCAAAGCCATCAAGGCGCTGTGCCATATTACGGGCGGCGGCTTTCCCGACAATATCCCTCGCGTTTTGCCGAACGGTTTCGGCGCGCGCCTCGACCTCGCCAAGATTGCCGTCCCGCCGATCTTTACGTGGCTCGCCAAGGAAGGCGGCATCGCGCAAAACGAAATGCTGCGCACCTTCAATTGCGGCGTCGGCATGATCGCCGTTTGTGCCGCCGGCGATGCCGCGAAGGTTGTCGCTGCTTTCAAGCAGGCCGGCGAAACGGCCTTCGCGATCGGCGAGATCACGAAAATGGCCGGCGTCGCCTATGAGGGCCGCCTCGCTCTGGAGTGATGATGCGCAAGCGCGTCGCCGTGCTCATCTCCGGCCGTGGCTCCAACATGATGGCGCTGGTCGAAGCCGCGAAAGACCCAAAATATCCGGCGGAGATCGTGCTCGTCCTCTCCAACGTGCCGGATGCCGCAGGCCTCGATTTCGCGCGCGCGAACGGGATTGCGACCGAAGTCGTCGACCATCGGACCTTCGGCAAGGATCGCGCTGGCTTCGAGCAAGAATTGCAGCGCATGCTTCTGGCGCACCGCATCGAAATCGTCTGCCTCGCCGGCTTCATGCGCATTTTGACCGCCGACTTTGTCGGCCAGTGGCAGGGCCGCATGCTCAACATTCACCCTGCCCTGCTGCCGCAGTTCAAGGGCTTGCACACCCACCGCCGTGCGCTCGAGGCCAAGGTCAAGCAGCACGGCGCCACCGTGCATTTCGTCGTGCCCGAGATGGATTCCGGGCCGATCGTCGCGCAGGAAGCGGTCGAGGTGCGGCCGGACGATACCGAGCAAACGCTCGCCGCGCGCGTGCTGGACGTGGAACACCGGATTTATCCCTTGGCCCTCAAACTATTGGCCGAAGGACGCGTGTTCCCATGAATTTTTGGACGAGACAGGTGTTAACATTTTGACCGCCACTGGGAGGTGGCCGGGCATAACAAGGGGCATTTAATGGCTACACGCACCAAGTTGATCTTCCCCGGGCTGGCCGGGTTCTATGAGACGATGAATCCAATTGCCTACACGATCGTACGGGTCGTGTTCGGGTGGATCATGATCATGCATGCGCTGCCGAAATATAATCGGGGCGCTGCCGCAGTCGGCAATGCGTTCGCGACGAATTACGGCTTGCCGAGTGCATTCGGCGGCATCGCGATTTATCTCGAGCTCATTGGCGGCGCGGCGCTTATCATCGGCCTTTTCACGCGTTTCTTCGCAGCGGCGCTGGCGATCGAGCTGTTGATCGCCATGATGGCAGCGCATTGGGCGAAGGGGTTTGCGGTCGGCCAGGGCGGCTACGAGTTCGTCTTGTTCCTCGGGCTGGTGTGCTTCGCCATCGCGATCCGCGGCGGCGGTCCTTATTCGGTGGATGCCAAGCTGCCGAAAGAACTCTAAGCGGAGACCTCAACAGAACGAAGCGCGGGCGTCAGGCCCGCGCTTTTTCTTTGCGCACCCACACTTTGTTGTCGTGGAAAGCCGCGCCGCCATAGGGCGCGATCGGATCGGCGCCGGTCAATGTATTGATGCCGCGCCCGTCCTCGTAAGCGCTGTTGGGCCAGATCGATTCCGCGACCAGCACGCCGCGGTGCACGCCATCGAACAGCCGCGCGTGCAGCCGCACTTCGCCACGGGAATTGCCGAGAACCACGCGATCGCCGTCACGAATGCCGAGCGCCGCAGCATCTTCCGGATGAATGATGACGTTGGGGCGCTTCTCCTGCGTCAGCGACGTCGGCGTCTCGTTGAAAGTCGAATTCAGGAAGCCGCGCGCCGGTGACGTGGTCAGCCGGAAGGGGTGCTCGGCATCGGCCACTTCGATCAGCGGTACATAATCTGGCAGCACCGGCAGCTTATCGACCGGCCCGCAATGATAGGGACTGCGGAATGGCACTGTCGGCCAATCCGGCTTGAAGCGGAATTTCTTGTCCGGCCAGTTGAACCCGTTGAGGTAATGCGCCTCTTCGAACGGCGGCTGGCAATCGATCCATTTCTGCCGCTCCAGATTGTCGAGCGTGCCCCACCCGGACTTCTGCAAGGTCCAGTCGATCAGCTGGCGCGGCGTCATGCCGAAGCCCGGATGCGATGCGCCGACGCGCCGCGCCAGAGCGCAAATAACTTCATGATTGGAGTGGCATTCGCCCGGAGGCTCGACCAATTTCGGACCAAGCAGAATGTGCTGGTGGCCGCCGCCTTGATAGACGTCATCATGTTCCAGAAAAGTCGTGGCCGGCAACACGACATCGGCGACGCGCGCGGTTTCGGTCATGAACTGCTCGTGGACGCAGACGAACAGATCGTCGCGGGCAAAGCCTGCCTTGACCTTGGTCTGATCCGGCGCGACCGACAGCGGATTGGTGTTCTGGATCAACAGCGCGGTCACCGGCGGGCCCTCGCCCAGCGCGTCGCGCTCGCCCAGCAGGATCGCGCCGATGCGCGATTGATCGAGCATGCGGACTTTCGGGTCGAGGACGTCCTGGCCTTCGATCATCGTCTTGTTCCAGTGGTAGATCGCCGCGTTGTTGTGAAACGCGCCCCCGCCTTCGTGACGCCACGCGCCGGTCACCGCGGGAATGCAGCTCGCGGCGTGCATGCTGGCCGGCCCGTTGCGCGAGCGCGCGAAACCATAGCCAAGGCGGAAATAGGCGCGTTTGCGCTCGCCGACGAGCCGCGCGAATGCCTCGATGGTCTCGACCGGCGTGCCGCAGATCGCCGATGCCCATTGTGGGGTGCGGCTTTGCAGGTGCGCTTCCAGCTCGCCCGGCGCGTCTGTGAATTTCTCGAGATAGTCCCGGTCGGCTTTGCCGTCGCGAAACAGGCAATGCATCACCGCGCAAGCGAGCGCGGCGTCGGTGCCCGGCTTGACCAGTACGGCCAGGTCGGCCTGCGCCATGGTGCCGTTCATGTAGACATCGACGGCGGCGATCTTGGCGCCGCGTTCCTTCCGCGCCCGCGTCGCGTGGGTCATCACGTTGACCTGGGTGTTGACCGGATTGGTGCCCCAGATCACGACGAGATCGGACTTCGCCATTTCGCGCGGATCCGGTCCCGCAATACGGCCGGTCCCGGCGGCGAAGCCGGTATAGGAGGCGTTCACGCAGATCGTGGAATGGAAGCCCGAATATTTCTTGGCGTGGCGCAGCCGATTGATGCCGTCGCGCATCACCAGCCCCATCGTACCCGCGTAGTAATACGGCCAGACCGCCTCGGCGCCGTGGCGCGCTTCGGCGTCGAGAAACTTTTCCGCGACGGCGTCGAGCGCCTTGTCCCATGACACCGCTTCGAACTTGCCGCCGCCCTTGGCGCCGACCCGCAACAGCGGCCGCATCACGCGGTCGGGATGGTGCTCGCGTTCCGCGTAACGCGCGACCTTCGCGCAGATGACGCCAGCGGTATAGGAATTGTCCTTGGCGCCGTGGATGCGCCCGATCGTGCCGTCCGCATTGAGCTCGACTTCGAGAGCGCAGGTCGAGGGGCAATCGTGCGGACAGGCCGAAGCGCCGATGCGCACGGCTTCTCTGATGCGGGCGGTCTGATTCATGGCTGCGACGCTAAACTAGCGCAGCAACCCTACTTTGTCGCGCCGTGGATTTACGCGTGTTTCCCGGCCTCGGCGCGATTGCCGCGAAGCGCGAAATAGGCCGCGATCAGCACGACCAGCACCGCGCCGCGCACCGACCACGTCGTTGCCGCGCTGCCGTGACTGAAAAACGCCGCGCTCACGAGATCGGCGATGATCCAGATCACCAGCGCCACGCCGGCGAACAGCTCGTCGAACTTGAGCGAGCGATTGCGCCCGACCATCAAGTAACCGGCGCCGACCACGATCAGCGCGCCAACCGGGCCGCCCCAGGTGTGCAGCATTTCAACCGTGGCAGGACTGAGCCGGCCGGCCAGAAACGGGTCGGTCGCCATGATGTCGCCCGCGACCCACCCCAGCAGCGCTCCGCCCGCCCACACCAGGACGCGGTAGCGCTCAAGCAGCGCCATCAGGATCGCGCTGCCCGCGATGATCAGCGGGATCGACGTGGCGAGGCCGAAGATGATCAACGTCGTCTTGATGGCCATCGCATGTTGGCCGTCGACTGCGGCCGCGGCGATTTCGGCGGAGGCCGCGATCGCAATCACGTTGTCGAGGCTCATGACGATGTCGGCAATGGCGACGATCCGCACCGCGCGCCACAGATTCTCCGCCGCCTCGATGCCCTTATCGTCGCCGTCAGCGTCCTCGATCACCAGCTTGATCGCCACCCAGAAGAGGAGCGCACCGCCGACCAGCTTGAGGAACGGATAGGACATCGCCTGCGCGACGACCAAGGTGAAAAGAATGCGCAGCAACACGGCCACGCCGGCGCCGAGGATCATGCCCCAAAGCCGCTGGCGTGGCGGCAGTGTCATGCAGGCCAGCGCGATGACGACCGCATTGTCGCCGGACAGGATCACGTTGACGCCGATGATCTGCAGCGCCGCGATCCAAAACGGCGCATGCATCATGTCCTGGACTAGGAAATCCACGCGTGCCTCCCCGCAGAGCGGCTATTGGCTAGCCGACGATATCTTTGTCAGTGAAAAATTGAGCGATTTCGATCTTGGCGTTGTCGGACGAATCCGAACCGTGGACCGAATTCTCCCCGACCGATTTGGCATGCACCTTGCGGATCGTGCCGTCCGCGGCCTTGGCGGGGTCCGTGGCGCCCATCACGTCGCGATACTTGGCGACCGCGTTTTCGCCTTCCAGCACCTGGACGACGACCGGGCCCGAGGTCATGAAGTCGACAAGCTCGCCATAAAATGGGCGCGCTTTGTGAATCTCGTAGAATTTCTCGGCTTGCGCGCGCGACATGCGAATGCGCTTTTGCGCGACGATGCGCAGTCCGGCTTTCTCGATGATCGCGTTGATGGCGCCTGTGATATTGCGGGCGGTCGCGTCAGGTTTGAGGATGGAAAAAGTGCGCTCGACCGCCATGGAATTGTCCCGCATCACAAAACTGGTCGGCGGCTTATAGCTGCGGGCCGTTATTGCGGCAAGCGCGCGGCCACGCCGCGCGGCGCTATGCCGTCCTGGAAACGTGCGCGGTTGCGTCGGCCGCCGCGCTCAGCCAAAACGCCCGCATGTTAGCGATTGACGATCTATCGGTCCGCGTCGCCGGCCGCCTGCTTCTGGACCATGCCAGCGCGCGCATCGCGCCCGGTTCCCGGGTCGGCATGGTCGGGCGCAATGGAAGCGGCAAGAGCACGCTCTTCAACGTCATTACTGGAGATTTTTCCGCCGAGACCGGCAACATAGAAATTCCTCCGCGCTGGCGGATCGGTCGGCTCGCGCAGGAAGCGCCGGACGGCCCCGAAAGTCTCGTCGAAGTCGTGCTGAAAGCCGATAGCGAGCGCGCGGCGCTGCTGGCGGAAGCCGAAACGGCGCAAGACCCGCAACGCATTGCCGACATTCAGACCCGGCTTGCCGATATCGGCGCCTATGCCGCTCCGGCCCGTGCCGCGTCCATCCTCGCCGGGCTCGGCTTTTCCGCCGCCGACCAGCAGCGTCCGTGTTCGGAATTTTCCGGCGGCTGGCGCATGCGCGTGGCGCTGGCGGCCGTTCTTTTCATGCAGCCCGATCTCCTACTCCTCGACGAGCCCACGAACTATCTAGACCTCGAAGGCACGCTGTGGCTTCAGGACCACCTCGCGAAATACCCGCACACCCTCGTCATCATCAGCCACGACCGCGACCTGCTCGATAGCTCGGTCAATTTCATCCTGTCGCTCGAGGCGACAAAGTTGACGCTCTATCGCGGCAACTACTCCGCTTTTGAAAAGGCGCGCGACGACCGCATCCAGCTCGACCAGAAAATGATCAAGAAGCAGGACGCGCAACGCAAGCACCTGCAAGCCTTTGTCGACCGGTTCAAAGCCAAGGCCTCGAAAGCGACCCAAGCCCAGTCGCGCGTCAAAATGCTCGAGAAGATGAAGCCGATCACCGCGCTGGTGATCGATGACGTGCAGCCGATCGTCATTCCCGAGCCGGACAAATTGCTTTCGCCGCCGATCATAGCCATCGACGATGTCGACGTGGGCTACGAGCCGGGCCGTCCGATCCTGCATGACCTCGCGCTGCGCATCGACAATGACGACCGCATCGCCCTGCTCGGCTCCAACGGCAACGGCAAATCCACCCTGGTGAAACTCATCGCCTCGCGTCTCAAACCCTTCAGCGGCACCATCACCCGCGCCGAAAAACTCAAGGTTGCCTATTTCGCGCAGCATCAGCTCGACGAGCTCGATCCCGACGGATCGCCCTATAGTCACATCCGCGAACTCGTGCCGGACGAAGCCGAGGCCAAGGTGCGCGCGCGGGTGGGCGCGATCGGATTTTCCGGCCAAACGGCGGATACCAAGATCGCGAAATTATCCGGCGGGGAAAAAGCGCGCCTGATGTTAGGCCTTGCCACGTTTCAGGGGCCTCACCTGCTCATTCTCGACGAGCCGACCAACCACCTCGATATCGACAGCCGCGCCGCACTCATCGAGGCGCTGAACGATTTTCCCGGTGCTGTGATCCTTGTTTCGCACGATCGGCATCTGCTTGCCGCCTGTGTCGATCGCCTCTGGCTGGTTTCCGGCGGCGAGGTCCATCCCTTCGACGGCGACCTCGACGACTATCGCCGGGCGATCCTGCAAGACCGCGAGCGTGGCGCAAGCGGCTCGGCCAAGAACTCGCCGGGCGCCCGCAGCGAGAAGCGCAAGATGTCGGCTGAGCGGCGCGCCGAAACCGCGCCGCTGCGCCAGCGCGTCCAGCGCGCCGAGGCGGCCATGAAGCGGCTCGCCTCGGAGATCGAGCGGCTCGACCGTTCGCTGGCGGAAGCGGGTTTGTTTACCCGCGAGCCGCGCCGGGGTGCTGCGCTGGCGCAAGAGCGCGCCGCGGCAGCCAAGGCGCTGAGTGCCGCGGAAGAGGAATGGCTGCAGGCAAGCACCGCGTTTGACGCGGCGAATTTGTGAAACGCGCTAGGCCGGCGGGCGCGCAGGCTTTTTGGCCGGCCGTTTTTGCTTGGCCACTTTGGGCGGAGGCGGCGGCGCGGCCACACGCTCGATCTCCCTAAGGCGGCCCTCGGAGAACCGGTAAATTCCTGGCGCAGGTCCGGTCAGATAAGTCAGCGCCACGGTGCGCTCGTTTGCGGCGCCTGCTCCCATTTCGACCTTTCCGGCCGCTCCTGCGCGGCGGACGACGTCGCATTCGCTCATGCCGAGCGCGACGCCGCCCAGCAAGACCGGAGGCGCGGTGGCGACGGAATCCGCACCGCCCGTCTCAGCAACGGGCGTCACTCCCGCACAGCGGCCCTCAGCATCGACAAAGTCTTCCGGGGTCAAGGCACGCGCCCCGTCGAGACCCGCATCTTTGGTCGCCGCGACGCGCGTATCCTCGCGTTCGGTGAAAAACTTGAAGCCCTGAAAGCCGCCCATGTCTTTGTTGAACGTATCGCTGGAGCAGGCGCCAAGCACGCCGGCCGTCACGATCAGAGCGAAAGACAAAAATAAACGCGACACGAGGATCCCCGCCATTGAGGGCACCTATGCCAGGATTTTGCGTCAGAAAAAGGGTGTCTCACAAGGCTGCTCGGCCATTGAACGACATAGGCCAACGGCCTAGTCACGCTTTTCGCTGCCATCGGCCATTTTCGTCGGCTTGCCAGTAGGTCGCCTCCAAACCGCGTGCTTTGGCATCATTCCAGTGGCCCCGGGCGCGTGCCACTGCCTCTTCATCCTCCCCGTCGAACAACAGCACGATGCGCTGATAGCGATCGAGGTCCGGGGGTATCTCCGCTCCGTCGATCAAAAACCGGACCGACGCCCCATTGGGATTGCTGTCCGTCGCGGTCAGCAGGATGGGCTGGCGCGGCGCTTCCGGCTCGCGGGCACTGCCGTGAGGAAGGAAAGCATCGTCGCGATAGGTCCAAAGATAGGCATCCAACGCGTCGAGCCTTTCATCGGACGCGCTTTGAACGACCACCTTCCAGCCCCGCTCGAGGGATTTTTCCAGCAGGGACGGCAAGACCTGTTCGACCGATTGCCGCTGCAGTTGGTAGAACAAGATTTCGGTCATTGCAGGTTCAGCGCTCGTAGTAATCCGCGACGAGACGATCGAGCAGCCGCACGCCCCAGCCCGAGCCCCAGCTTTTATTGATATCGGTTTGCCGGGAGTCAAAGCCTGCGCCGGCGATGTCGAGATGGGCCCAGGGCGTCTTGTCGGCGATGAACCGGCCGAGGAATTGCGCTGCTGTGATGGCGCCGGCCCAGCGGCTGCCACCGGTGTTCTTCACGTCCGCGAATTTGGAATCGATCAGCTTGTCGTATTCCGGCGCAAGCGGCATGCGCCAGACAAGTTCTCCGGTCGCCAATCCCGCTTCGGTGAGCCGCGAAGCCAGCTTGTCGTCGTTGGCGAACAGGCCCGCATGCTCATGACCCAGCGCGATGATGATTGCGCCTGTCAACGTCGCCAGATCGACCATGAACTTCGGCTTGAATTTCTTCGCCGTGTACCAAAGCGCGTCGGCAAGAATGAGCCGGCCTTCGGCGTCCGTGTTGATGATCTCGATGGTCTGGCCCGACATCGAGGTCACGATATCGCCCGGACGCTGCGCCGTGCCGCTCGGCATGTTCTCGACAAGAGCGATGACACCAACGGCGTTCACGCGCGCCTTGCGTCCCGCAAGCGCCTGCATAAGGCCGACAACGCAGGCAGCGCCGGCCATATCGCCCTTCATGTCCTCCATGCCTGCCGCCGGCTTGATCGAAATCCCGCCGGTATCGAAGCAAACGCCTTTTCCAACGAAGGCAACAGGCTCGTCGCCCTTCTTGCCACCCTGCCAGCGCATGATGACCATGGCGCTGTCATGCGCCGAGCCTTGGCCGACGCCAAGCAAGGCATTCATGCCAAGCTTCCTCATGGCTTTGACGTCAAGCACTTCGACCTCGACGCCGTGTTTTTTTAGTTCGCGCGCGCGGCGTGCGAACTCGAGAGGGTAGAGAACATTGGCGGGCTCGTTGACGAGATCGCGCGCGGTGATGACGCCCTGAGCGATCGCGGCGCGCGATTTGTAAGCTGCCGTTGCGGCCGACGGATCGGCCACCGCGACCGTGACCGTCTTTGCGGCCGGTTTGTCTTCGCCGTCCTTGCGCTTGGTCTTGTAACGATCGAACTCATAACCGCGCAGTACCGCGCCGAGCGCGAGGTCTGCTGCCTGCTCAGGCTTGAGCGCACCATTCGGTAGCTCAGCGATGACCGTGAGCTCGCCGGCGGCCGCCGGCACCTTGCCCAGAGCGAGGCCGCCGGTCTTGAGGGCATCCTTCTGCGAGAACTTGTCGGGTTTTCCGGTGCCCAGGACGATGAGCCGTGACGGCCCGCGGCCTTCCGGCAGGATCAGCGACAGCGCCGCACCGCTTTTCCCCGTAAAGCGCTCGAGTTTGGCCGCGCGCAGCACGTAATTCCGCGTATCCCCGAGCGCCTTGCGCGTGAACGACCCGAACTCAAGGCCCTCGCCGCAAAGCACGACCAGGACGCCCTCTTTCGGGGCGCTGAATCGCGAAAATTCGATTTTGACTGGAGCTGCCATGGGGAAACCCGTTCAAAGAGGCCGGTCGCCCATATGGACCGCCAGGGCGAGGCTGAAAAGCCGAAAAGCAGCGAAATCCCGCCCGAAAACCACAGCGTCACGCCGCGGGGGTGTTGAAGGGCGTCAGAGGCGCAGAATCGGTCGGAACTCCGTTTTTTTGCGTTGCCGCAATTAACTTTTTATTGTGCATGTTCAATGGGTTTGCCTTCCCGCAGCCATTTTGTGGGGCGATCACGCTATACCTGACGCGGCTTTCGGCCCAGTCCGAAGGTCGGGGACGATATTGGGCATGCGGGGTGGCGGGTCCGGCGGAAGCCGGACGGTCAGCCTTGGGGGACGGCTGGATGGGGTCGCTTAACCGCTACATCTTCCGCACTGCGGGTGGCGCGTTCGCTGTCGTCCTGATCAGCCTCACGGCGGTGATCTGGATCACCCAGGCGTTGCGCGAGATCGACCTTGTCACAAGCCAGGGCCAATCCGTTCTGGTCTTCTTCGGCATTACCAGCCTCGTTATCCCGTTGCTTGTCATGGTGATTGCGCCGATCGCGCTGGTGATCGCGGTCGCGCATACGCTCCACAAGCTCACCAACGATTCCGAGATCATCGTGATGAATGCCGCGGGCATTTCGCCCTGGCATTTGTTCCGCGCCATGATCCCCGTGGCCTTGGTGGCGACGGTGCTCGTGACCGCCATCGCCGCCTATTTCGCGCCCAAAGGCTACCGGATGCTGCGCCACTGGATCGCGGAGGTGCGCGCCAATCTCGTCAACAACATCGTCCAGCCCGGGCGCTTTCTGACCGTAGAATCCGGCGTGACGATCCATATCCGTGCCCGGCAGACGAACGGCCAGTTGGTTGGCGTTTTCCTGGACGATCGCCGCAATCCGCAAGAACGCAACACCATCCTGGCCGATGTCGGCGAGGTGATGCAGAACGACCGGGGCACGTTTTTGCTGCTCCGCAACGGCACCGTGCATCGCTACGACAGCGCGGCGCGCGCGCCCAATATCGTGACGTTCGACACTTACGCGATCGACCTCTCCCGCTTCGCCGGCGGACCTTTGGAAGTGCGGTATTCGCTGCGCGAGCGTTATTTGTGGGAACTGCTGTGGCCTGATCCCAAGGACAACGAATACATCGATCGGCCCGGACGCTTTCGCGCCGAAATGTTCGATCGGCTGATGGCGCCGTTCTATCCGGTCGTGTTCACGGTTATTGCCTTCGCCTTCTTGGGGGCGCCGCGCACCACTCGACAAAATCGCTCCCTGCCGATCGCGGGCACCATCATGAGCGTCCTGGTGCTGCGCCTGATCGGCTTCGCCTCGACGGTCATCGGCGCGCGCATTCCGCTCGTGCTTGCCGTGCAGTTCATCGCTGCCGCCGTTTTCATGGGTGGCGGACTTTACGTGATCTACCACGGCATCATTCTCGAGCCGCCCGCGCTGATCACAAACTGGATCAATGCCCAAACCGAGCGCCTGACCCGGCGCTTTGCGACGTCGTGAGGGCATTATGACCGTGATAGGCGGCACGCTCGCCCGTTATTTCGGAATGCAGTGTCTGCGATCGATGCTCACCGTTTTCGGCGGCATGATCGTGCTGATCGCGGTGGTCGACTACGTCGAAATGATGCGGCGACTGTCGGATATTCCGCAGGCCACGGCGCTGCTTGTTTTCAAGACGTCCATTTTCCGGGTGCCCCAGGTCGCGGAACGCCTGTTGCCGTTCTGCGTGCTGATCGGCGCGATGTGGGCGTTCTTGAACCTCTCGCGGCGGCTGGAATTCGTCATCGCCCGCTCCGCTGGCATGTCGGCATGGCAGTTCATCATGCCGGGTGTCATCGTCGCATTCATCATCGGCGTCATCGGCACGACGATTTACAATCCGATTTCTGCCTCGCTGCAGGAAACATCCAGGAAGCTCGAAGACGATCTTTTTCGGCACGCCTCGACCGAAACCAGCACCGCCTATTGGGGCCGGCAGCGCACCGATGAAGGCTTGTCGATCATAAATGCGAAATCCAGCCGCGACCAAGGCGCCGAGCTCAGCGGTGTGACCATCTTTACGTTCGATCTGCAGGGTCAGTTTCGCGAACGCATCGAGGCCGCGACCGCGACGCTTGGCGACGGGACGTGGCGGCTCACCAACGCCAAGACCTTTCCGCTGAACGGCCTGCCGACCGAAAACGCGTCGCTGGCGCTGCGGACGAGCCTGACGCGTGAACAAGTGCGCGAGAGCTTCTCGACACCCGAAACCGTGCCGTTCTGGGAACTGCCCCAATACATAAAGGTGGCGGAACTGTCCGATCTTGCGGCGGCGAGCTACCGCTTGCAGTTCCAAAAGCTGCTGGCGCAGCCGTTTCTACTCGCTTCGATGGTTCTGCTGGCCGCCGCGGTCAGCCTGCGGTTTTTCCGCTTCGGCGGCGTCCAGAACATGATCCTCGGTGGCGTGGTCGCTGGGTTTTTGCTTTACGTCCTGTCGAAGGTGACGGACGACATGAGCACAGCCGAGCTCTTGTCGCCGTTCGGCGCAGCATGGCTGCAAGTGACCTATGGCGGGCTGATTGGTGTTGTTGTGTTGCTCTATCAGGAGGATGGCTGATGCCTGACAAGGCGGCCACTCCTGCCTTGCCGATGCACGGCCGCCGTCGCGGCCGCGCGTTGTTGTGCGCACTGTTCGCCGCTCTCCTCGCGTGCGCGCTGACGGCTGGCCACGCCGATGCGCAGCAATTGCTGGCCTTCCCCAAGACCCCGCCGAAAGAAAAACGCGCGATGGTCCCCTCGCGCGACGGCAAGGATCAGATGCTCGTCCAGGCCGAGCGCATGGACTACGATTACAACAATCAGCGCGTCGCGGCGGTCGGCAACGTGCAGATTCACTATCGCGGCGCGAGCCTCGAAGCCAACCGGGTGATCTACGACCAGAAGACGAAACGCCTCCACGCCGAGGGCAATGTTCGCCTGACCGATGAGGACGGCAGCGTCACCTATGGCGAGGTGATGGATCTGTCGGATGACTATCGTGATGGCTTCGTCGACTCGCTGCATGTCGACACGGCCGACCGCACGCGCATGGCGGCCGCGCGCGCCAATCGCAGCGGCGGAAATTTCACGGTCTTCGAGAGCGGCGTCTACACCGCCTGCCTGCCTTGCAAGGACGATCCGAAGAAGCCGCCGCTGTGGCAGGTCAAAGCCGCGCGCGTCATCCACGATAAAAACGAGAAGATGATTTATTTCGAGGACGCGCAGCTCGAGTTCTTCGGCGTGCCCTCTGCGTTCCTGCCGTATTTTTCGACGCCGGATCCGACGGTCAAGCGCAAGAGCGGATTTTTGATGCCGTATTTTCAGTCCAGCAACCTGTACGGCGTGGGTGCTGGAATTCCTTACTACTGGGCGCTGGCGCCTAACTACGACGCCACCTTCGCTCCGCTCATCACCACCAAGCAGGGTCCGCTGCTGCAGGGCGAATTCCGTCACCGGCTGACCGACGGCTATTACGCGATCCGCGCGGCCGGCATCCATCAGCTCGATCCGAATACATTCGCACCGGGCGCGCCGGGTAACCGCGAAAACCGCGGCAGCATCGAATCCCACGGCCAGTTCGCGCTCAATGATCGTTGGGTCTGGGGCTGGAGCGGAATTTTGATGTCGGACCGCTCGTTTATCCAGGACTACCGGCCTCGCCTCTCGGCCTATCAAGCCGGCTACAACGCTGAAGCCGAGCGCGTCGGGGGCCTTGCCACCGCCGAAGCGGTCTCTAACGCCTATATTTCCGGCAAAGGCAGCCGCAGCTATTTCGACGCACGCTCGATCTATTACTACGGCTTCTCAAACGCCGATCAGCAAAATCAAATTCCGGTCATCCACCCGGTGATTGACTATGACTACACATTCGACCGCACCGTCCTCGGCGGCGAAGTCAGCCTGAAGACGAACTTCGTGAGTCTGAGCCGCAATACCGCCGAGTACAACGCGGTGACGCAGCTCGCGCAGATGAGCGGCAACTGCCAGCAGACGCTGGATCCCGCGCGCAACAACCCGGCCAACTGCCTCTTGCGCGGCATCCCTGGCAATTACAACCGCTTCTCGACTTTGGGGCAGTGGCGCACGACCTATACGGACAGTCTCGGCCAGCAGTTCACGCCTTTCGCGTCGGTGCGGGTCGATGCCGCGACGCTGTCGATCAAGAATGACCCAGTCATTCCCTCGTATCTTCCCAATGGCAACAGCGACCTGGCGCGGGTGATGCCGACGGTAGGCGTCGAATACCGCTACCCGCTCATCAATGTGCAGCCGTGGGGCACCCAGATTATCGAGCCGATCGCCCAGATCGTCGTCAGGCCCAATGAAATGCAGATCGGGCGTTGGCCGAACGAAGACGCGCAAAGCCTGATCTTCGACGACACCAACCTGTTCAAGACCGATAAATTCAGCGGCTGGGATCGCGTCGAAGGCGGCGGCCGCGCCAACGTCGGCGCGCAGTACACGCTCCAGCTCAATGAGTACGGCACTTTCAATGCGCTGTTCGGACAGTCCTTCCAGCTGTTCGGCACGAACTCGTTCGCCGGCCAGGGCCCGGCGCGAACCGGCGCGGATAGCGGGCTCGACACGAACCGCTCGGACTATGTCTCGCGCTTTAGCTACGCGCCCAACCGCAGCCTGACCTTTACGTCTCGCTTCCGCTTCGACAAGGACACTTTCGAAACGAAACGCACCGAGATCGGCAGCAACGTCAACTTCGACCGCTGGAATTTCGGTGTCCTCTACGGCAACTACGCGCCCCAATCCAATCTCGGCGTCTTTGCGCGGCGCGAAGGCATCACCGGCTCGGCTGGATATTCGCTCAACGCCAACTGGAAAGTCTTCGGCTCGACGACCTACGACCTCGATGCGCACCGCATTTTCGGCTCCAGCATCGGCATCGGCTATATCGACGATTGTTTCATCCTGGCATTGAATTACGCGCGCAGTTACAGCTACGACACCAATGGCCTCAACCCGCGAAAAGTGGATACGATCATGTTGCAATGGTCGCTCCGCACCCTGGGTGGCAGCACCATCTCGCGCAGCTCCGACGCCGATTTGGCGGGGCGCTCGGCGACCTCGTATTGAGCGTCAAACATTTGACTCCTTGGGCCGCGATGAAATTAGGGCGTGTGAGCAAGGTGGCGAGAATTATGGCTGTTTCGTTTCGGCCGCGATGTTTTGGCGGCGCCCTAGCGGCGGGGCTATTCTTCGCCGTCTTGAGCGGCCCGGCGCACGCCCAGGTCGTGGCGATCGTCAACGGCGCGCCGATCACCGCGCTCGATATCGAGCAGCGCACCAAGCTGACGCAGCTCACCACGGGCAAGGCACCCACGCGCCAGCAAATCCTCGACGATTTGGTCAACGACCAAATCAAGCTTTCGGTGGCGCGACGCTACGGTTTCGAGGTGACAAGCGCCGAAATCGACGAGGCTTTCGGCAATATGGCGCGCAATGGTCGGGTCACCCCCGAACAGATGGCGCAGCAGCTTAACGCGCGCGGGATACAGACAAGCGCGATGAAGGCCCGCATCAAAGCGGAAATCACCTGGAATCAAATCATCCGCGGCAAGTTCGCGTCATCGCTAACGATCCCGGACTCTGAAGTGTCGCTCGCGCTACGCAGCCGCAACGTCGATGACAAAGATGAGATCGGTTACACCTACACGCTCTATCCGATCGTTTACGTCGTGCCGCGCGGCTCACCGGCACCCATGCTCGACGCCAAACGGCGCGAAGCCGAAGCCTTGCGCAGCCGTTTCCAGGAATGTGGCGAAGGCTTGCGCCTGGCGCGCGCGTTGCGCGAAGTGGCGGTACGGGAGCCGATCCGCCGCAGTTCAGCGGATCTCAATCAGCAATTACGCGAGCTGCTGTCCCAGATGCAGGTCGGTCAGCTCACCGCTCCGGAAATGACGCCGCAGGGACTGCAAATGTTTGCGCTCTGCGACAAGAAGCAGACCACCCAGGACAGTCCGGCCAAGCGCCAGGTGCGCGACGAGCTTTTCAACAAGCGCTACGAGGTGGAAGCCAAAAAATATCTCGAGCAGGAACGCCGCCAGGCGATGATCGAATACAGATGAGCGGGCTGGCCAAAAGGCTGCCTCTCGCGCTCACGCTCGGCGAACCTGCCGGTATCGGACCGGACATCACGCTCCGGGCTTGGGCTCGCCGCTTTGAGCATGGCCTGCCGCCGTTTTACATTATCGGCGACGTTGAATTTCTCGCCCGCCGTGCCAAACAGCTCAGTATCCCGGCGGCCATCACGCCTAGCACGCCGGAGCAGGCGGCAAGCCATTTCCCGCAGGCCTTGCCGGTTGTGCCGCTCGATCTTCCAGTAACGGCCGCGCCGGGAAAGCCGGACGCAACGAGTGCGCCGGCCGCAATTGCTTCAATCGATCTTGCGGTCGCGCACGTGTTCGAGCGCCGCGCCGCCGCGGTGGTCACCAACCCTGTCGCCAAAAATGTGCTCTATCGCGCGGGCTTTCCCGACCCTGGCCACACCGAATATCTGGCGCGGCTCGCCCAGCGACGAACCGGCAATGCTGTTTACCCGGTCATGATGATCTGGTCGCCGGAGCTCGCCGTGGTGCCGGTGACCGTGCACCTTCCGCTGCGCGATGTCGCGGCGGGGCTCACCACGCCGCTGATCGTCAAGACGGCACTCATTGTCGCCCGCGATCTCAAGGAGCGCTTCGGCATTGCCAATCCCCGTCTCGCGGTGGCGGGCCTTAACCCGCATGCCGGCGAGGACGGCACGATCGGCGGCGACGACAAAGCGGTGATCGTGCCGGCGATCGATCAGTTGCGAGCGGAAGGCATCCTCGTCGAAGGACCACAGCCGGCAGATACGATGTTTCACGCGGCGGCGCGCGCCCTCTATGACGCCGCGCTGTGCATGTATCACGACCAGGCGCTGATCCCGGTGAAGACCCTGGCTTTCGACCGCGCCGTCAATGTGACTTTGGGTCTGCCATTCATCCGAACGTCGCCGGACCACGGCACGGCCTTCGCCGTGGCCGGCACGCCGCGCGGAAACCCGACGAGCTTGATCGAAGCCATCAAGCTCGCCGATCGCATTGCTGCGGTGAGCCCGGTGCCGAGCCCGGTCGCTGCGGCGCTGGTGCCCTGACCAAGCCGATGGCGGATCTCGCCGACCTGCCCCCCCTGCGCGACGTGATCGCGCGACACGGGCTCCGCGCCAAGAAGTCCCTCGGACAGAATTTCCTGCTCGATTTCAATCTGACGGGTCGCATTGCCCGCGCTGCAGCGCCGCTCGAAGATTTGACGGTGGTCGAGATCGGCGCCGGCCCCGGCGGCCTCACGCGCGCGCTCTTGGCGAACGGCGCCGCACATGTGGTTGCCGTGGAAAGGGACGAGCGCGCGCTGGGCCCGCAGGAAGAGATTGCGGCGGCGGCCCCCGGCCGGCTGACGATTGTGGCCGCCGACGCGCTCGATTTCGACCCGACGCCGCTCCTGAACGGCAAGCGCACAGCGATCGTCGCCAACCTGCCCTACAACATCGCAACGGCGCTGCTGGTGCGCTGGCTTACGGTCGAGCCGTGGCCGCCATGGTACGAGCAGATGGTGCTGATGTTTCAGCGCGAAGTCGCCGAGCGTATCGTGGCGGCGCCGGGCGGAGAATCCTACGGACGCCTCGCCGTGCTGGCCGGCTGGCGCACGGAGGCCAAAATTCTGTTCGACGTGTCGCCCAAGGCCTTTGTGCCCCCGCCGAAAGTGACGTCGTCAATCGTGCGTTTGGTGCCTCGCGAGACGCCTCTGTCGTGCGATGCGCTCGCCTTGCAGAAGGTCACCGAGGCCGCTTTCGGGCAGCGCCGCAAGATGCTGCGGCAAAGCCTGAAGTCGCTCGGGGTGGATCCGGCGCTGCTGCTGGCGGCCGCGGACATTGCGCCGACCGAGCGGGCCGAGCGGGTGCCCGTTGAGGGCTTCGTGAAGATGGCGCGCGCCTTCGCGGCTACGCGCTGATCTGCCTCAGCTCGGCCAATAGGCGGCGCGTCGCCTTCTCGAACTTGGCGCGGCCCCGGCGTTTGGCGCGTTCGGCCGCGAGAATGTGACGCAAATCCCGGAAGGACCGGTCGAGATCGCGGTTGATCAGCACGTAATCATATTCGGCCCAATGCGGTATTTCGGTCGCGGCATTCTTGAGCCGCCGGCGGATCACGTCGCGATTGTCTTCGGCGCGTCGCTCCAGGCGCGACTTCAGCTCGCGCGCCGAGGGCGGCAGGACAAAAACGCTGACGACATCGGCGCGCATCTTTTCGTAAAGCTGCTTTGCGCCTTGCCAATCGATGTCGAAGAGGACGTCATGGCCTGCCGACAAG
>JAFBAG010000241.1 GCA_019247925.1 Pseudolabrys sp. | reverse complement strand
GCGCCGGCCCCGGCCCGGGCGTCACCGGAAATGATACCGGCGGCATTATCCCCTACGCCGCGGCCGATCCCGAGCAAGCGCGTGACCTGGCGATCCAGCATTGCGCCCTCTATGGCAAGTTTCCGCGCGCGACGGGCGTCGATCGCCAATATGGCGGCTATTACAGCTTCGCCTGCCGTTTCGATCCGAACCGCCGCATCTAGTCCGCGGTGTTCGCGGCGTTCTGCCGAGGCGCCGTCCAGTCGCCGAGCACGGCCTGCACCAGCGCAAGCGCTGCGACCGCCGCCGTGTCGGCGCGCAGCACGCGCGGGCCGAGCGCGAGCCGCACGACATTTTTCAGTTTGAGCACGGCCGCACGCTCATCCTGCGCAAAGCCGCCCTCGGGCCCGATCAGAACGGCGAGCGGCGTCGTTTCCGGCGGCGCATCGACCGGCAGCAGAGCGCTCGGCGGGCTTTTGACCTTGGCCAGCGCGGCAACGGGATCCGCTATGTCCGCACCCTCGTCGCAGAACACCATCGTGCGCGCCGGATTGAAGCGTTGCAGAAGCGGCAATAGCTCGACTGGCTCCGCGACATCCGGAATCGCGAGCACGCCGCATTGCTGCGCCGCCTCGATCACGTTCGCTTTCATGCGCTCGGTGTTGACGCGCGCGACCTGGGTGTGCCGTGTGATGACCGGCTGCAAACGGCTCGCGCCCAACTCTACCGCTTTTTGCACGACGTAATCGAGCCGGGCGTGCTTGAGCGGCGCGAACAGATAATGCAGGTCGCCGGCCGGGGGCTGCGGGCGGGCCTCCGCCTCGACCGCAGCGCCCAAACTCCGCTTGCCGTCGGCGGTCAGGGTGGCCCGCCATTCACCGTCCTTGCCGTTGAAGAGCAGCACCGCATCGCCGGCCTTGAGCCGCAGCACGTTGCCGAGGTAGTTGGCCGCTTCGCGGGCCAAGGGCACCTGGGCGCCGCTTTGCAGGCGGGCATCGACGAACAGCCGGGGGGTGCGGAAATCGTAGCGGGCCATGGCGCCTGGGCGGGGTTGATGAAATTTGCCGGGGCCGGCGATTTGCCGCCTTCCCGACGCATTCGACACGTTGTTATTAGGGCATATTTTTACCGCCACCGGTATAAAGGCGGCCCAAAAGGGTTGGCAAAACGCTTGGCATGAGAACGCTTCGAACCATCAGGACCGCGCTTGCGCTGCTGCCGCTGCTGGTCGGCGCGGCGGCGGCCCAGCAAGCGGCCGCGCCGGCTTGGCCGGGTGACACGCCGCGCCAGCAGGCGCCGGGTCCCGGGGGCTGGCCGGGCGAAGGACCGCCACAGCAAGCTCCGCAAGCGCCCATGATGCCCGCGGCGCCGATGTCGCCTATGAATGCCCCGCAACAGGAGCCGCCTTGCATCAAGGAATTCGTCGCGCTTCGCGGCGAAGCCCAGAAGAAGGCTGAAGCCATCCAGGCGGCGGGGAAGCGTAAGGCAACCCCCATCGAGGCCTGCCCGCTGTTCAACAACTTCGTCGCGGCCGAAGCCAAGATGGTGAAATTCGCTGAATCCGTCGCGTCGAGCTGCGGCATTCCGCCCGACGCGGTCAGCCAGCTCAAGAAAAATCATCAGCAGACCGTCGAGGTGCGCGCGCGGGTCTGCGATGCCGCGGCGCAGATGAAAAACCGTCCGACCGGTCCGTCGCTCGGGGACGCGCTGGGCGCAAGCCGCGCGCCCGATGCAAGCAATATCAAGCCGGGCCGCGGCACGTTCGACACATTGACCGGAACGCCGCTCGGCGGAGCGCGATGAGCGAGAGTGCCGGACGCGTCGCCGATGCCACCGGCAACTGGGTCGACACTTTCGCGCCGCCTGTCACTCGCCCCTATCTGCGCCTCGCCCGCCTCGATCGTCCGATCGGCTCCTGGCTCCTCTTGATACCGTGCTGGTGGTCGCTCGGCCTCGCCGCGATGCGCGCGGGTCAAACGCCGCGGCTTGCCCACGTCGTCCTGTTTTTCATCGGCGCGTTCGCGATGCGCGGCGCCGGCTGCACCTGGAACGATCTCGTCGACCGCGATCTCGACGGGCGGGTGGAGCGCACCCGCTCCCGGCCCATTCCGTCCGGCCAGGTCACGCCGACACAAGCCGCTATTTTTCTGGGCGCGCAGGCGCTCGTAGGCCTGATCGTCCTGCTGCAATTCAATCGCTTCACCGTGCTGTGCGGCCTCGCCTCGCTCGCCGTCGTCGCGATCTATCCCTTCATGAAGCGCTTCACCTATTGGCCGCAGATTTTTCTCGGCCTCGCCTTTTCATGGGGCGCACTCATGGGCTGGCCGGCGGTGTTCGGCGCGCTCGAACTCGCGCCTTTGGTGCTTTATGCCGGCTCGATCTGCTGGGTGATCGCCTATGACACGATCTATGCGCATCAGGATCGCGAAGACGACATGATGATCGGCATCAAGTCGACCGCGCTGCTGTTTGGCCAGAACACAGCCGTCATGCTGGTGTTTTTTTATACCGCCGCGGTGCTGCTGATCGCCAAGGCCGGATTGTTGGCCGGTGGCGGCGCGGTTTTCCTCATCGGCGTCGCGGCTTTCGCGGCGCATCTGGTCTGGCAGGTGCGCAGTCTCGATATTGCCGAGCCCGCGCAGTGCCTGCGCCTGTTCAAGTCAAACCGCGACGCCGGGCTTATCCTTTTCGCCGCGATGGCTCTCGACGCGGCCACGCGCTGAAACTGGCGCGCCTGCGCGAATTGTGCTGAAAAACCGCCGTAAAGGGGCTCCCGTGCCGACGCTCAGCGCCGTCATCATTACCCGCGATGAGGCCGCCAATATCGGCGATTGCATCGCCACCTTGGATTTTTGCGACGAGGTCATCGTCGTCGATTCATTCTCCAGCGACAACACGGTCGAGCTTGCGCGAGCGAAGGGCGCCCGTGTCGAGCAGCGGGCCTTCGATGGATTCGGCGCGCAGAAACAGCACGCACTCTCGCTGGCGGCGAAGGACTGGGTTCTGTCGATCGATGCCGACGAGCGCGTCAGTCCCGCGCTCGCTGCAGAAATCAGGCAGGCGATCGCGGCCAGCACGATGAATGGCTACGAGATGCCGCGCAGTTCGATCTTCTGTGGCCGCGTGATCCGGCACTCCGGCTGGGCTCCCGATTATGTGTTGCGGCTGGTCAGGCGCGGCCGCGCCCGGTTCTCGGAACGTCTGGTGCACGAGCAGATCATTTGCGAGGGGCCGGTGGGACGGCTCAAGGAGCCGCTGATCCATTATGCGGTCGATAACTTGAGCGACGCGATCGACCGCATCGACCGCTACTCAACCGCCGGCGCGCAGATGATGATGGAAGCGGGACGCCGCGTCTGGTTCATCTCCGGCATCACCCGCGGCGTGTGGGCGTTTCTGCGCCACTATATTTTTCGCGCGGGATTTCTCGATGGGGCGGAGGGTTATCTCGTGGCGGTGACCGCGGCGCACGGCACGTTCTACCGCTACATGAAGGCGTGGCTCTTGCAGCGCGCGCGCTCGAAGAAGCCCTAATCCTCGTCGTCGAAGTCGCCGTCCTCGCCGGCCATCAGCGGCTTCGGCGGAGCTTTCCTGGCCGGTTTCGCTTTCGGCGGCGCTTTCGTAATCGACCCGGTCGGACCGACGTCGTCGGCATCGTCGAAATCGCCATCCTCACCCGCGATCATAGGCTTGCCCTTCGGCTTGGCGACCGATGACGTGTACATCGGCTCGCCGCGGCGCGAGGCGAACTTGGTGCGCTCGAGCTGGCGTGCCGCCGCGACCTCGCCCTGCATCGCGAAGGGCTTGCAGGCCCGCCGTCCGCTGCTCCGGCGCATCAGATCGAGATGCAAGTGGTCGGCGTGCGCGGCATTGTAGCCGGGTGCCAGAACGGTGCTGAAACGCTCGCAAGCTGCGAGCTGGACATCATGAAGGAAGCCGGATTCCTCGGGCGTGGCGTCCCACCAGCCGCTCTTGACCGTGACGCGGCGTCCGTCCGCCAGCACGAACGCGGCGACGTCGAGCGCGTTGCCGAAGGCGTGTTCCGAAATGTTGTGAGTGCCGGAGCCGACCATGCCGCGGCACGAATAGGCGGAGATCTGCTTGATCTCGACCACCGGCTGCTTGAACCATTTCAGCGCCGCCGGCTGCACGCCTTGCATCACCCACTGGTCCAGCGCCGAGACCATCGGACAGGCGAGCGTCGCGGCGGGCGACACCGCGGCCTTCGCAGAGCCCGTCGTCATGGGAAAGCGCTGCGGACCGAGCGCAGGCGCCGGCCGGTACTGCTGCATTTCCTCGCTGCGCGGCCGCGCGCGGCCGGGGTCGGGCAGCACCGCGTCGTCGGGGATGTCATCGGCCTCGAGGTCTTGCACGGGCGGCGCGTATTGCGGTGCGCGCGGCGGCTGATATTGCGGCGCGCTGCGCTGCTCCGGCGCGCGCAGCGGCTGCACGGTCGCCTCGCGCGGATCATAGGCCGGGCGCGTCTGGACCGGGTCATATGCCCGAGGCGGCTCGTAAGCGCGCGGCGCGGAATATTGCGCGCCAGCGGGCGGCGACAACGAGACCGGCGGGCCGCCGGGATCGACCGGATCGTTCGGGATGTAACGCGGCGCGGGGGCGCTCATCTGCGGCGCCGGCGCATAGCGCGGCTCGGCAATCGGGAAACGAGGCGCCGCTCCGGGAATGCTGCCGGGCGGCCGCAGCTCTTCGGCGTAACCAAAAGCCTGGGCGCTGTCGCCCAGCGCGGCGACCTTGAGCGGCATCTCGGCGCCGCACATGCCGGGACCTTCAATCGGCGCGATGCGCACCACGGTGGCGCTCTCCTTCACCGCCCCCGAGCCCATGCATTCGGCTTCCGCCTGCGCGCGCCAGGGCGCGCGCTCGCCGGCGAAATTCATGATGCTCTTGCCGCAGCCGGCGAGCGTCGCCAGCGAAGCGAAGACGATGAGATAGACCGGGATTTCCCGCCGCATTCGGGGAAAATGCAGCCTGCATCTTTAATGGGGATTTGATGCAGTCGGCGCGGAATTTGTTAAGGATAAGGAAGTGTTAGTCCACGCCTGCGAGGCCCGATGCGAGGCAAGTCTGATCTTTTGACGCGCTGCATCTTTCCGGCGGTCATCACCGCGATCATCGTCTTCATCGTTTCGGCGGTGGTGACCTTCAGCAATATCGGCTTCCATCCGGACTTCGTGCCGCGCTGGCTCAAGGCCTTCATCGTCGGCTGGCCGGTCGCGATCGTGGTGGCGTTCTTCGCCATTCCCCTGGCGCGCAAGGCAACCGCGGCAATTGTCGCATTTATCGAAAACTAGCCGCCCCTACTCGGGTTCTGGACCATAACCATTCGCCCCAGCGCCTTATGCAGATTTGCCGCGCGAGAGAATTTTCTTTCCCGGCGACTGCAATGCGCAAAACGCGTGCCGCGGATTCTGCGGGCGTGATCGTTGCCGTAACCGGGTTATGCACTGCATAAATTTGCAGCGATCGGGATTTTATCGGCCTTGGTCAGGTGCTTGGCTGCGGCATACCCGCGCCGCATGGCGGTTTTGGAAATTGTGATCGCCGGAGTCGGCGATAGCGCTTTAGCCGTCATCTCGCTCGGCTAGACTTCACCCATACACATCGTGAAGGGAGGACTGCCGTGGCCCTTGCCTTGAGACTCGATGTCCTTGCGGTGTGCGCCGTATTTGCGTTCGTCGGCGCCGTGCTGCTCGGAGCGTTCTGAGAGACGAAAGACAAGACGACGACAAGAATTCCGACGAGTTCACACCGGGGAGCAAAAGCTCTCCGGTGTTTTCCTGTCCGCCTCACCACGCGTAGCGCGCCGTCGCGGTGCCGGCATAGCTCTGGGCGCGCGACGCGAGTTCGCTGTCCAGCTTGAAGCCGAACGAGACGCGGTTCGGCAGGATCAATTCCGCGCCGCCGGTCAGCAAAGCGAGATCGCTCGGAGGCCGCGCGCCGTTGACGGTGAAGCTCGCGCCGGGAAGCGTCTGGAAGCCGGCATTGAGCGCGCCGGAACTGGAATGGTCATGAGCCCATGCGACGCGGCCCCGCAAGGCCAAGGCGCTGCCGGATGAAAGCGCGAACCGCTTGTCGAGCCAGGTGCCGAGCTCGAGGCGCGTCGCGGTCGAGGACTGCGCGGCGTAGTTGAGCGCGAACTGCGCCGAACCCGACACCGCGGCCTCGCCATAGGCCGGCGTGGAAAAGCGTTGCACTTGCGCCGCCGCGTAGGGGATCACGTCGACCGGGATCAGGGCGGCGATGCGATAGCCGCCTTCGATGCGGCCGCCGACGCTGTGGGCATGGAAGCGTCCCCGCAGCAGCCATGTCCGCAACGTACTGGGATCGTTGCCTGTTTATGCGGCGGCCACGGCATTTGGATCATAGTTTAGGATCGGCGCCAGCCACTTCTCGGCCTCGGCCAATGTCCAGCCCTTGCGCCTGGCATAGTCTTCGGCCTGGTCGCGCTCGATCTTGCCGACG
>JAFBAG010000234.1 GCA_019247925.1 Pseudolabrys sp. | reverse complement strand
GTTCATCATGGCGTGGGGCGTCAGCTTTTTCGTGCACGGCGTCCTCCTCGCGCCCGACTACGCGACGATGCAGGGCATGCGCGCACCCGCGGACACGCATCCGCTTATTCCTTTCATGATCCTGGCGCACGCTTTGTTCGGCGCGGCCTTTGCCTGGATTTATTTCCAGGGCAAGGATGACAGCGCCTGGATGGGGCAGGGCATCCGGTTCGGCCTTGCCATGGCCGCCGTCACGGTGATCCCGATGTATCTGATCTATTACGTGGTGACGCCGGTGCCCTTCGCCGTGCTCGTCAAGCAGGTGGTGTTCGACGGCATCCGAGTCGTGCTGATGGGCGTGGTGCTCGCCTGGATCAATCGCTAAAAGAGCGTCGGAATTCGTAAGGAGAGTGGAAATGGCGGGCGAGAAGGCGGATGTGCTGGTGGTCGGGGCGAAGAAGCCCGTCCTGATGAAGGGCCTGGAAGGCAAGGTGAACCTGCACCACTGGCTCGATGCCAAGGACAAGGACGCCTACGCCAAGGAAGTCGGCCCGAAAATCCGCGCCATCGCCATCGCCTATACGGCGAACAAGGTCGACGCCAATTTCCTCAGGCAATTTCCGAAGCTCGAGCAGATCTCCAGCTTCGGCGTCGGCTACGACCATATCGACGCAAAATGGGCCGGCGAGAACGGCATCATCGTCACCAACACGCCGGGCGTGCTCGACGAGGAAGTCGCCGACACCGCGCTCGGCTTGCTCCTCAACACCGTGCGCGAATTGCCGCAGAGCGAGCGCTATCTACGCGCCGGCAAATGGCCGTCGGCGCATTATCCGCTCGCCAAGGCGACGTTGCGCGACCGCACGGTCGGCATTGTCGGCATGGGCCGCATCGGCAAGGCGATCGGCCGGCGGCTCGAAGCGTTCGGCGTGCCGGTCGTCTATCACAGCCGCCGCGAGGCCAAGGGCGTTAAATACAAGTACTACCCGAAGCTCCTCGACATGGCGCGCGACGTCGACACTCTGATGGTGATCGTGCCGGGCGGTGCCGAGACCAAGAACATGATCAACAACCAAGTGCTGGAGGCGCTCGGTCCCCGCGGCATCCTCATCAACATGGCGCGCGGGTCGGTGGTCGATGAGCCGGCCTTGATCGAGGCGCTCAAGAACAAGACGATTTTTTCCGCCGGCCTCGACGTGTTCGCGGAAGAGCCGAAGGTACCGCAGGCGCTGATCGAGATGGAGCACATCGTGCTGTTCCCCCATGTCGGGTCTTCGACCGAGCACACCCGCGCGGCGATGGACCAGCTCGTCGTCGACAACATTCTCGCCTGGGCCGGCGGCAAGCCGCCGCTTACCCCCGTTGCCGAAACGCCCTATCCTCCGAAAAGGAAATGACGCGCATTCTCGCGGCCCTAGCGATGCTGGTCGTCGCCGGCGGCGCGGCGGCGTTCGATTTCGCGCCGCTCAAGCCGCTCGATCTCAAGGAGGTCGATCCGGCATTGGCGAACGACGCGTTCGGCGCTTACGAGATCCGCGACAAGTCCGGCCGCAAGCGTTGCCGGATCGTGCTCGGCCGCGAGCCGGCCATCGGGGGCATGGCGGTCGACGTCGCCCCGGACTGCGCCAAGGCCTTTCCGGTCATGGCCGATATCGCCGGTTGGCGCCTCCTTGAAAACTGGACCATCGATCTGATCGATCCGCTGCGCAAAACCGTGATCCGCTTCGAAACCCCGGATAACCGCTATGTTCCCTTCGGCGATCCGGGGGCGATCGCGGGGATGGACGAGCTCCGAAAATTGCCGGATTCGCCGGCCAAGAATCGCCAATGACTTTGCCCCGCCGCGCCGCCTGCATCGCCGCGTTGTTGCTCTGGCCAGCGCTCGGCTTCGCCCAGCAACAGCCGGCGCCCGCGCTCAACGAGTCGGCGCGCGGCATGGTCGGCAATTGGGAATTCTCGAACGCCGACCGCGACCGCACCTGCACCGTCACCTTCAAGGCCGAACGCGCCGCCCCCGGGCTCAAGGTCGAATTCGACGCCAAGTGTGCCGAGCTTTTCCCCGTGGTGCGCGATGTGGTCGCCTGGCGCTTCCAGGACAACGACAATCTGTTTCTGCTCGACCGCGCCGGCAAGCCGCTGGTCGAGTTCAGCGAGGTGGAGAGCGGCATCTTCGAAGCGCCGACGCCCGGCCTTGGCGTGCTGTTCCTCCAGAACGCCGCGGATGCGGGCCCGGCCCCGCGCCAGCCCGACGAGGTCGCGGGCGACTATGCCGTGATGCGGGGCGGCAAGATTTTATGTTCGCTGGCCCTGAGCGCGGATTCCGCCGCCGATGGGTTTGCGGTGACGGTGCGCACGCCGTGCGACGCCTCGGTCGCGCGGCAGAACTTCAATCAGTGGCGCATGGATCGCGCGGAAATCTTGTTAGTCCCCGCGCGCGGAAATCCCTGGCGCTTCGAGGCGGTCGACGAGAAAACGTGGCGGCGCGTCCCGGAAGGCGCCAATCCCTTCACCCTGGTCCGGCAGTAAAACCCGGTCGCGTCAGCGCCGGCTTTTGTGCTGCACGCCCTTTTCGACGACCAGAGAATCGAGCGTGTAGGCGTTGGGGCAGTATTCTTTGTAATGCGCGGTCGCCGCGCCGACCTCGAGCTCATGCGCGCAGCGTTCCTTCTCGCCGCAGAACACGCAGAGCCGCTTGAGATCGTTCAGCACCGCCGGATTCTGCTGCGCGATGTTTTCGACCCCCAGCGCCTTGAGAAGCTTGTCGAGCAGCGCCGCGGCATTGGGATTGGTCGGGACGAGCCGCACCAGATCGTCATGCGACACGCCCAGATCGCGGGCCATATGTTCGACTTCCTGCGGGCTGCATTCCGTCAGGAATTGCTGGTCGGCCTGGGTGCGCCGGTAGCGGTTGACCCAGTCGGCGATCGCCTCGAGCGCGCGTTCGACGCGCGGGTAGGGGTGTTCGGCCGGTGCCTGCATGGTGTCCTCCTGTTCGACACATTTTGGCAGGGGGGAGGTGTGCCGCCTTGATGCAGGTCAAACCGCGATTCGGCGGAAATGCCGATTTTATTGGCGTCCCGCGGCCGCCATGCTGATGGCCGACTGATAGGTCGCGGCGTAGGGCACGTATTCGAGCCGCTGCAAGGCATAGCCCCCGACCCGCTCGATGTAGCGCGCCGAGATCATGAAATCGGCGGTCGCTGCGGATTGCAGGAACACTGTGGCGTGGCCGTCCCCCGCCACATAGGCGACCGGCGCGAGATAGCGCATCGTGTAGGGGTTGATCCGCGAGAGCGCGCCGCGCATCGGCGCGGTCGTGCCTCTGGCCTCGGCGAGCGGCTTCTTGAAGCCCTCGGTGCGCGCGGTCTTGATCAGGCCCGCGACGGCGACGCGCAGCGCATTGGTGCTCGGCTCTTCGCCTTCGCTTGGAATGGCGAACATCTTGAGCCGTAGCTGCATCTCGAACAGCCGGTGGGCGATGATCGGGGTGACGGCGCGGTGATAGGTGCGGCCGTCCTGGATGCCGAGGGTCTCGCGCCACGCCCCGATCTGAGGCTCGGCAAACCGCGTCTCGATAGCCTTGACCGTTTCGACCACGGCGTCGGTCACGGCCGCTGGCCGGTATTTCTGGCCACGCAGCCACAGCGGCAGCAATTCGATCTCGGCGCGCTCCTGGCGCACCATGTCGCCCGGCACCCATTCGGCCTCGACGATCTGGCGGCCGCCGCTCTGGCCTTCCCAGACGGTGAACAGGGCGGTGTCGGCCCAGGGATTATAGAACGTCACCAGTGTGCGATTGGCGTTGAGCCCGGCGAACGTGAATACCGATGAGCCGAGCAGGTAGCGCCAGCCCGCCTTGCCGCTGCCGGCATTCGCCATCTCCTTGGCGATGGTGTCGAGCTGCGTGCGGCCGCTCCTCGCACCGAAAGTCCGGATCGCCTTGTCGGGATCGGCGATCATGTCGGTGCGGAAGCGCAGCACGTCCTCGACGGCGTTCACTTCAGCGAGGGTCGGCTTGAGCGGGTCGGCGCGCAACGGAAGCGTTGCGCCTGACGACATGAGCAACGCAAGCGCAATGGTAATTACCCAGTATTTCATAACATCACCTTCATCATTGGAGCTTCTTCCACGGCGCGGTAAAATTCATGCCGCGAGTCATCTTGTCCCAGCCCTTGCAGCCCGCGCGGACCTCGACAGGCCCCGGATCGTTGTGGCCGACGACGTTTTCGGCATCGAAGACGTAGACGAAATGTTCGCTTTGCCTGATGTGGCAGGGGTCGCCGGGAAAATTCCAGACCATGGTTCCTTCGATGCGATTGGGCGAGACGGTTCCGCGCGCTGTCACCACGCTGGTTGCGCCACCCGGATAGACATGCCGATGCGTCGCAACGTCGCCGTTGATTTCCCACTCCAGCGTCCCGATGCTGAACTTGCGTACACCAGCGAGCACATTGCCGGTGGTGAGCGCCGACTGCTGCTCCGGGGCGGGCGTAGAGGCAGAGGTTGGCGGTGAGGGTGCTTTCGGCACGACGATGTAAGGCGTAGTGCCGGGGCCGATCAGCTCGGCGCCTTCCGGGTTGAAGTCGGCGCTGACCATGCGCAGCTTCTCCCACTCGGCTCTCAGGTCGCCCGCCGCCTGCTCGCGCAGGAGCTCATCGCGCGCCATCATCGCCTTGTGCAGCGGGGTTTCGTCGAAGACGCCGGCCATGCCGGCGACGCCGTTCACCACCATCTTCTTGAGGTATTTGTCGTAGGCGTAGGAGGCGGTGAAGCCGCCCGCCGCAACCCCGACGGCGCCACCGATCACGCCGCCGATGGTGGTGCCGACCACCGGCAGGAACGAGCCCGCCGCCGCGCCCCAGGCGCCGAACAGCGCGGCCGTGCCTGCGACGGCCTTCATCTCGGCGGCGACACTGACGGCGGTGCCGACCGCGGTTGGCATATCACCGCCGGCAGCCGCGCCGGCGAACTCCATGCCCTCGTCGGCGATCAGGAAGGCGCTCGGCAGCACCGCGTAGCTCAGACTGCCTTTGGCACCCCGGACGGCGTTGCGGCCAGTCTCCATGACGCGCTCGGCGCGGCGCATCGCCTGATAGTCCTGATACTTGTTGCCGATGCCCTTGAAATCTTCGCGGTACTCGCTGCGCTTGATCGCGCCAAGCGCCGAATCCCCGAACTTCCTGAACGCTTCGGTCGACGCATCGCCAAACCTGATGAAGGAATCGGCGTCGTCCTGGTCGAGTGCTTGTGCT
>JAFBAG010000100.1 GCA_019247925.1 Pseudolabrys sp. | reverse complement strand
GTCGTTCGTCGCGATTGTGCTGTTGCCACGGCAATTCCACGTCGCGGTCGTCGAAAATCATAACGAGCAGGAGATCAAGCGCGCCGCGTGGCTCTTCCCGCTCTACCTCGTCCTCATCAATCTGTTCGTGGTGCCGATCGCCATCGCCGGCATGGTGACGTTCGCCCCGGGCGTCGTGGACAGCGACATGTTCGTGCTGGCCTTGCCGTTGCACAGCGGCTCGAGCGTGCTGACGATGATCGCCTTCGTGGGCGGTCTCTCGGCCGCGACCGCCATGGTCATCGTCGAATCGGTGGCGCTGTCGATCATGATCTCGAACGACCTCGTCATGCCTTTTGTCCTGCAGCGGCGCGAGGCCTTATTGCAGGGGCGCGACAATATCGGTTCGTTGTTATTGATCGTGCGGCGTCTCGCGATCTTCGCGATTCTGCTGCTCGCCTACATGTATTACCGCACCGCGGGTGACGCACAGCTCGCATCGATCGGTATCCTAGCGTTTGCCGCGATCGCTCAGCTCGCGCCGGCTTTCTTCGGCGGCCTGTTCTGGCGGCGGGGTACCGCGCGTGGCGCGATTGCAGGTATGACGGTCGGTATTCTCGCGTGGGCCTATACGCTGTTGCTACCGACCTTTGCCGATTTCGGATTTCTCGGCCGTAATCTACTGACTGAAGGACCGTTTGGAATGTCCTGGTTGCGGCCGCAGCACCTCCTTGGGATCGACCTCGCGCCGCTCGTCCACGGCGTCCTCGTCAGCTTGCTGGCCAACATCGCCTGCTATTTCGGGTTCTCGCTGCGCCGCGCCGCCTCACCGATCGAACAGCTGCAGGCCAGCATCTTCGTGCCGACCGATCTCACGCCGATCACGCCCGCCTTCCGGCTGTGGCGGTCGTCGATCACGGTCGAGGAATTGACCGCGACGGTGGCGCGCTATCTTGGCGAGGAACGCACCCGTCAGTCCTTTGCGAGCTACGCGACCAGCCAGCGCATGGCTCTGGAGCCTAAGGACGAGGCGGATGTTCGTCTGGTGCGCTACGGCGAGCATTTGCTCGCCTCGGCGATCGGCGCGGCGTCATCCCGCCTGGTGATGTCGCTACTGCTGCGCCAGCGCACGGTTTCCTCGAAAGCCGCATTGAAGCTGCTCGACGAGGCGAGCACCGCGATCCAGTACAACCGCGAAATCCTGCAAACCGCGCTGGATCACGTCCGGCAGGGCATTGCCGTTTTCGACAAGGATTTGCAACTGATCTGCTGGAACCGGCAGTTTGGCGAGGTGCTCGATCTGCCCCCAAGCCTCACCCGTAGCGGCATCCGGTTGCAGGAAATCCTGCGGTTCAACGCGCGGCGGGCGGATGTCGCGCCGGAGCACATCGACCAGTTCGTCGCTTTGCGCATGGAAGGCTATGCGGCGGGCGGCGAACCCATCCAGGAGCGCTTCGACGAGCGTGGCATGGTGATCGAGGTGCGGGCCAACAGCATGCCGGATGGCGGCCTGGTCACGACCTTCACCGACATTACCCCCAGCGTCGAAGCCGCCGAGGCGCTGGAACGTGCGAATGAAACGCTCGAGCGGCGCGTGCGCGAGCGCACCGAAGAATTGACCCGGCTCAACATCGCGCTCGCAAATGCCAAAGGCCAGGCGGACGCGGCAAACATCTCGAAAACCAAGTTTCTGGCGGCCGCGAGCCACGACGTGCTGCAGCCGCTGAATGCGGCGCGCCTTTATCTCACCAGTCTGATCGAGCGGCGCAGCGCGCAGGACGATGCGCCGCTGATCGGCAATATCGACGCCTCGCTGGAGGCGGTGGAGGAAATCTTCCTGGCTCTGCTCGACATTTCGCGCCTCGACGCCGGAGCGCTGCGTCCCGAGTTCACGACGTTCCCGGTCAACGATCTGCTGCGCCAGATCGAGGTCGAATTCAAGCCAATGGCCGCGGCGAAGAATCTTGAACTGATCTTCATGCCCTGCTCGCTGATGGTGCGATCGGACCGCAGGCTGTTGCGCCGGCTGCTCCAGAACTTCGTCTCCAACGCCGTCAAATATACCGTCGCGGGCCGCGTATTGGTGGGCTGCCGCCGTCAGAACGGCAATCTGCGGGTGGACGTTTACGACACCGGGCTCGGCATTCCGAAGGCGAAGCAACACGACATTTTCATCGAATTTCACCGCCTGGATCAGGGCGCCAAAATCGCGCGCGGTCTCGGCCTCGGGCTTTCGATCGTCGAGCGCATCGCGCGCGTGCTCGAGCACGATATCCTCGTCGACTCCATGCCGGGCCGCGGCTCGCGATTTTCGGTCATCACGCCGCGATCGGACGCCGCGCCGAGCGTAGTCCCGCAAGAGCGGCAGGTTGCCGTTCACCCGTCTCAGCTTGTCGGCGTCACGGCGCTCTGTATCGACAATGAGCCCACAATTCTCGATGGCATGGAAACAATGCTGCGGGGCTGGGGCTGCGAGGTGCTCAAGGCCCCCGACTTGGCGACCGCCCTCGCCGTCCTTGAGCACGGCGAGCGAACCCCGAATGGGCTCCTGGTCGATTATCACCTCGATGAAAGCAACGGCGTGGAAGTCATCAAGGCCTTGCGACTGCGGCTCAATGAAAATCTGCCGGCGATCCTTATTACAGCTGATCGCAGCCGGCGCGTCCGCGACGAAGCGCGCGCCGCCGGTATTCAACTGTTGCACAAGCCGATCAAGCCCGCCGCGTTACGCGCGCTGCTGGCGCAATGGCGCGTCATGCGAGTGGCCGCCGCCGAGTAATGTCTAGTTGTCGGCGGCTGCGTTTTGCGGCCACTGACCCGCTTCGATCTTGGCCGCCGCGATCACCGCCTGAGTGCGGCTTTCGACGCCGAGTTTCTGCAAGATCGCCGAGACATGCGCCTTCACGGTGGCTTCCGAAACGCCGAGCTGGAACGCAATCTGCTTGTTGAGCAGGCCCTCCGACAACATCATGAGCACCCGCACTTGTTGCGGCGTCAGGGTCGACATCCGGGTCATCAATTCGGTGGTGTCGTTTGCCGCGCCCGCGTGGAGATCAATGTCCGGCGGCGTCCAGATCCCGCCTTTGAGGACGTTCGAAATCGCGACGCGCATTGTTTCGACACCGAGCGTCTTGGGAATGAAGCCGGACGCACCGACCTCCATGCAGCGGCGGATTGCGGTCGGCTCATCGTTTGCCGAAACAACAATGACCGGCACACCGGGATATTGCGCCCGCAGGTAGATCAACCCGGAAAAGCCGCGCGCGCCCGGCATCGCCAAATCGAGAAGAATGAGATCGACGTCGCTGTCGCGCTCGAGCAATTCCGCGACGGCGTCAAATGAGCCGGCCTCGTCGACCTTCGCTTCGGTATAGAGGCCCGCCACCGCTTCGCGCATGGCGCCGCGGAATAAAGGGTGATCGTCGGCAATCACCAGGTGAAATTTTGCGGTTTGCTGCACCACGACATATCCCAAGCGAGTGTTGGTTTTCACCCCTCCGGCAGACCCGCGCAAGCCTTTCCACCGTCTCGATTTTTCGAACAGCCGCAACCAAAAACCGTGGCGCTGCAAGGTCCTAGCGGCACGTTCTAGCCAAAAGTCGTATAGGGCGGTCCTTACCCCCGCCATAGAATCCTTTTTGCCCGCAGGGAGGGTTTGCGGCGGCCCTGCCGCCGCACGCCAAGGACTGTATCGGGTTTAACAAAGCCGGTCGCAAACCGGCGCATAAGGGGGCTCCATGGCAACGACGGCTCATACGTCTGCGCGCGGCGCCGGCATGACCAGCGAAGAGAAATTCGTCATCTTCGCTTCGTCCACCGGCACTGTGTTCGAGTGGTACGACTTCTATCTCTATGCGGTGCTCGCGCCGTTCTTCGCGGCACTGTTCTTCCCGGCCGGCAACGACACGGCCGCGCTGCTTTCGGCCTTCGCTACCTACGCGGCGGGCTTCCTGGTCCGTCCGTTCGGTGCGCTTCTGTTCGGACGCATCGGCGACCTCGTCGGCCGCAAATACACCTTTCTCGTCACCATTCTTTTCATGGGCGCCTCCACCTTCGCAGTCGGCCTGCTGCCAACCTTCAACACGATCGGCTGGCTCGCGCCGATCCTGCTGGTCAGCCTCCGCCTGCTGCAGGGCCTCGCGCTCGGTGGCGAGTATGGCGGCGCGGCGACCTACGTTGCCGAGCACGCCCGTCCGGGCGAACGCGGCTATGCAACGAGCTGGATTCAGACCACGGCAACGCTGGGTCTGTTCATGGCGCTCGTGGTTATCGCCATCACCCGCGGCGCAATGTCGGCGGCCGACTTCTCGTCCTACGGCTGGCGCATTCCGTTCCTCGTATCCATCATCCTGCTGGTCTTCTCGGTCTGGATCCGCCTCAAGCTGAATGAGACGCCGATCTTCCAGAAGATGAAGGAAGAGGGCAAAGGCTCCAAGCAACCGCTGACCGATAGCTTCTTCCGCTATCCGAATAACAAGTATGTGCTGCTCGCTCTGCTTGGCGCCACCGCCGGCCAGGGCGTGGTTTGGTACACCGGACAGTTCTACGCGCTGTTCTTCCTCCTGATCTTCCTGAAGCTCGATTACGTGTCCGCGTACATGTTGATCGGCCTTTCGCTCCTGATCGGCACGCCGTTCTTCATTTTCTTCGGCTGGCTGTCGGATCGCATCGGCCGTCTGAAGATCATCCTGGCGGGGTGCGCGATCGCGATCGTGACTTACTTCCCGCTGTTCAATGGCCTGACAAGCGCCGTCAATCCGGACCTGGCAACGTTCCTCGCCAAGACCCCGGTGACGGTGACCGCCGACCCGGCGACGTGCAACTTCCACATCTTCGTGGGCCCCTGGTCGAAATTCTCCGACTGCGACCGCGCCAAGGACTTCGTGACGAAGCTCGGCGTGTCGTTCAAGTCTGAGAACGGTGCGGCAGGCTCGGCGCCGGTCCTCAAGGTCGGCAACGACACCGTGAGCGGCTGGAATGCCCAGAATTGGCAAGCCGCGTTCAACAAGCACGGCTATCCGGCCAAGGCGGACCCGGCCAAGGTCAACTGGTTCATGGCCGAGCTGCTCCTGGTCATCATGGTGATCTATGTGACCATGGTGTACGGGCCGATCGCGGCATTCCTGGTCGAGCTGTTCCCGACCAGTATTCGCTACACATCGATGTCATTGCCCTATCACATCGGTAACGGCTGGTTCGGCGGCATGTTGCCCTTGCTGGCAACGGCGATTGTCGCCAGCACCGGCGATATCTATGCGGGCCTTTGGTATCCCATCATTGTTGCGGCAATGACCTTGGTCATTGGTGCGATCTTCCTGCGGGAAACCAAGGACGTGGATATCCGCACAGGCTCCGGCATCGCGCTTCAGAAGCGCTAGTCGGTACGCCTTAAGAAAAAAACGCCCCGCGAAAGCGGGGCGTTTCCTTTTTTAGCGTCGCTTAACGCGAATTGCCGATGAACTGCAGCAGGACTGTGCGCGTGTGCGGGGCGCGGCGGTGCTCGACCAGATAAATGCCCTGCCATGTGCCGAGCTTGAGGGCGCCGGCTTTCACCGGCACATGGAGCGTCACGCCGTTGAGCATGGCTTTGACGTGCGCCGGCATGTCATCGGGGCCTTCGGTGTCGTGCTCCCATGGCGCGTTTTCCGGCGCCAGCCGGTCGAGCGCAGTAGAAAGATCGCGCTGCACGTCGGGATCTGCATTCTCCTGGATCGTCAATGACGCCGAAGTGTGCCGCAGATAGATGAACAGTACGCCTTCGGTCGCCGCGAGGCCGCGCAGGAATTCCTTGGCATCCTGGGTGATGTCAGTGAAGCCGGCGCCCGGCGTTTCGACCGTCAATGTCGCCGAGGCCAGAAGCTGCGGCGTCGTTCTCGCGATTTCGGAAAGCCGTCCCGCCACGTGGCTCAGCCTTTATCGCGCAGATCTTTTTGCAAATGCTCGATCATCTCAACGAACCGCCGCCACGCCTGTTCCAGGAACACCCGGGCACGCTCGAGCTCGGCCTTGCTGGGAAGCTTCATCTCGGGCTGTACCGGCCCGGCTGGCGGTGAGGACTGCGGTAAGCGCGACGCGAGCCGCTTCGTCAGCTCGGCATTTTCCGTTTGCAGGCGCGCGATCTCGCTCTCGAGCGCGGCGCGGTCTTCCGGCACCGCCTGGCACGCCCAGCCGACCGCGCGCGGGCCGCAGATCGCCATTTGTCCGGTTTCGCTGTCGAGCCGCAGCACGCTGTCGCCGACCCGGCTGAACTGAAAGCGCTGCTTCCCACTCGCCGGCGGCAGCGCGGCGCCGAGCTCCTGCGATGTCACCGGTGGCGGCGTCGGCGTGGCATCCTGGGCGGCCGCCTCTGCCGTGAGAGCAAGCGTCACAAGGGTCACGGTGCCGAGCATGAGGCGCATGACGGAACTTCCAGTGCTTCCAGACCGACTCGAAAACGCTACCACGAAAGGCCGTGTGCGACGCACTCGGTGTGAAAATTGCAGCGGGAAAATTCGGCCATTGTCCCCTCTTTTCAAGGCGTTAAGTCGGGGCCGCGTTTCTTGACTCACCAAAACGTGGTCAGTATGGTCCGCGCGGTTTCGCGGGCGGAATTGCAACGTTTTGCGCAGCGCGGGTCGAAAGCAAGTGCGTAGGCATGGCTGACGGCAAGCGCGAACAGGGCGACGGCGACAAACCGGACGACGAAGCTGCCCTCTCCGCGAGGCTCCAACGTCTCGGCACACGGCTCGGTCAAGTGAGCCGGACTTCCGAAACAGGACCTGGTCCTCGTCCCCCCGCCGACATGTCGGCGATGGCACGCGGGCTGCGGCTTTCCAGCGAGCTGGTCGCAGGCGTGCTGGTCGGCGGAGGCATCGGCTGGCTGCTCGACAAGTGGTTGGGCATTTCGCCGTGGGGGTTGATCGTGTTTCTGCTACTCGGCTTCACCGCCGGGGTCTTGAATGTGATGCGCGCGGCCGGCGTCGTGCGTGAGAATCGATAGGACTGCGCGCGCTAATGGCCGACCCGATCCACCAATTCCAGATCGTGAATCTGTTTCCGGTCATCAAGATCGGCAACCACGACATCGCCTTCACCAATTCGGCCGCCTTCATGGTGCTGGCCGCAGGCGGCATCACCGCGTTCCTGCTGGCATCGACGGCGCGGCGCTCGCTGGTGCCGGGGCGGCTGCAATCGGTCGCCGAGCTGTCCTACGAGTTCGTCGCCAACACAATCAACAGCACGGCTGGCAAAGAAGGGATGAAGTTCTTCCCCTTCGTGTTCTCGCTGTTCATGTTCATCCTGGTCGCGAACCTCGTCGGGCTCATTCCTTACACCTTCACCATCACCTCCCACATCATCGTCACCGCCGCGCTGGCGCTTTCGGTGTTTTTCACGGTGCTGGTCTACGGCTTCTGGAAGAACGGTCTGCATTTCTTCAATCTATTCGTGCCGAAGGGCATTCCGATCTACATCCTGCCGCTGATCGTGTTCATCGAGGTGCTGTCGTTCCTGTCGCGCCCGATCTCGCATTCGGTGCGTCTGTTCGCCAACATGCTGGCGGGCCACATCACGCTCAAAGTGTTCGCAAGCTTCATCACACTGCTCGGCGGGCTCGGCATTGCCGGCATGGCCGGCGCGGTGCTGCCGCTGGCGCTTGTCGTCGCGCTGACCGCGCTCGAACTGCTGGTCGCATTCCTGCAGGCTTACGTGTTCGCAATCCTCACCTGCATCTATCTCAACGATGCAATCCATCCCGGCCACTAGGCCACACAGTTAGAAAAGGAGTTCGTTATGGATCCAGTTGCAGCCAAGTACATCGGTGCCGGTATCGCCTGCATCGGCATGGGCGGAGCGGGCGTCGGCGTCGGCGCGATCTTCGGCCACTATCTCGCAGCCGCGCTGCGCAATCCCTCGGCCGCGCAGGGCCAGTTCGGCAACCTGATCTTCGGGTTCGCGGTCACCGAAGCGCTCGGCATCTTCTCGCTGCTGATCGCGCTGCTGCTCCTGTTCGCTCTCTAAGAGGCACGGCGCATCGCGATGGCGACGACGACAGCCCATACCGAGCAGCCCGGACACAAGGCGCCCTTCCCGCCATTCAACGGGGAGACCTTTGCGTCGCAGTTGTTCTGGCTCGTCCTGTGCTTCGTCTTCCTGTTCGTTATGATGTGGAAGGTCGCGCTGCCGCGGATCGGCGCGATCGTCGACACCCGCCAGAAGAAGATCGACGACGATCTTGGCGCCGCCGAGGCGCTCAAGAAGCAGTCCGATGATGCGATCGCGGCTTACGAGAAGGCGCTCGCCGACGCCCGCAATCGCGCACAAGCCATCGCCAACGAAACCCGCGACAAGCAGGCCGCGGCCGCCGAAGCCCAGCGCAAATCCCTCGAGGACCAGCTCAACACGCGCCTCGCGGGCGCGGAAAAGACCATCGCCGCGACCAAGCAGGCTGCGATGGGCAACGTCCGCGTGATCGCCGCAGATACCGCCAAGGCGATTGTCGAACGTCTTATCGGCAGCGCCCCGGACGATCAGGCCGTGTCAGCCGCCGTGGCTGACGCCTTGAAACGCTGAGGCTGCGATGTTGCATCTGCTCAACGATCCGGAAACCTGGGTTGCCATCGCCTTCGTCATCTTCGTCGGCGGTCTCGGCTATCTCGGCGTTCACCGCATGATCACGAAGTCGCTCGACGACCGCGCCGAGCGCATCAAGGCGGAGCTCGACGAGGCCCGGCGCCTGAAGGACGAAGCCAAAGCGGTCCTCGAGCAATATCAGCGCAAACGCCAGCAGGCCGAGACGGAAGCCCAGTCCATTGTCGCCGCCGCCAAGGCGGAAGCTGACCGGCTCGCCGTCGAAGCCAAGGCCAAGGCCGAGGATTTTGTCGCCCGCCGGACCAAAATGGCCGAGACCAAGATCGCTCAGGCCGAACAGCAGGCCGTGGCCGACGTGCGCAGCGCTGCAGCGGAGGCCGCCGTTGCCGCAGCCGAGAAAATCCTTGCCGACCAGGCTAAAGGCCGTCTCGCCGCCGATCTGGTGGCCAAGGGCATCGAGGACGTGCGCAAAAAGCTCAACTGAGCCAGGCCCGCCGTCAGGGCTCAAGCCCGCAGCCTCAATCCATAATTCATCCGCCGCCCATGCGCGCTGGGCGCATTGCCAGAAGCAGCGCCGGCACTATCCTCCTACCGCACTGATTCGCCCCCATTTGTAAGGTTGCGTCCCCGCGTTCGCGCATTCCTTTGGAGGCGTTCGAACCACTTGGTCATTTTTGACTGCAATGGTGTCTTGGTCGACGGCGAACAGCTGGCGACGGCTGTCGCGTCGCAGGAGTTTGCGCGCGCCGGTTTCGCGCTGACCCCGGAGGTTATCGCCCGCTACTTCGCCGGGCGCCGCCCCGCGGACATGATCACGACCGTGGAAACGGCGGTCGGACGTAAATTGCCGCCGAACTTTGCCGCCACGCTCGCCGCCGCTACTTTGAAGCGCTTCCGGCAGGAATTGCGCGCCACCGCGCACACCGCCTATGCGCTGACGTGGTTACGCGGTCCCAAATGCGTGGCGTCGTCCTCGAGCATTGATCGGATCCGCTTGAGCCTCGAGACCACCAACCTCATCCGCTTCTTCGAACCGTTCCTGTTCTCGGCCGGTGACGTCAAACACGGCAAGCCCGCTCCGGATTTGTTTCTCCATGCGGCGGAACGCATGCGGATGCGGGCCAAGGACTGCATCGTGGTGGAGGATTCCGCGGTCGGCGTGCGCGCCGCCGTCGCGGCCGGCATGACCGCAATCGGTTTTGTCGGCGGCTCACATGCTGCAAATGATCTCGGCGCGAAGTTGGCCAATGCCGGCGCGCGAACCGTGATCGCCGACATGCGCGCGCTCAAAGGGACCGTCGTCGAGCTGCGCGGCTGGTGATCAGTTGCGTTTCGGCGTCCGCGCCCGCGGCCGCGACGGCTTTTCCGGCGTCAGCGCCGATGGGTCAAAGCCGACATAGACCACGTAATTATCGATGTCGGCGGCCGGACGAGGCAGCGGGAAGGTAATTTCCGGCTCGACATACTCGAAATTTGCAAAAGGCACGCCGTCGGGCACGGTCACCGCTATACGGATGAGTTTGGAAAAGACCGCCCGGCTCTGGGTGCCTTCCTGCACCACGGCAAGCCGCAGGGGAACGTCGAGCTGCCCCGGGCCGCCGGCTGGGCCGAGAATGACGCGGCCCTCGATGCCAACTTTCATATGCATGGCGCCGGTGCGCACCGCGCATTCGCGCGCAGTCCGCACAATCGTGCCCTGATAGCGCAAGGTCAGGGCGTTAGGATCACCGCCCGCTTGTTTTACCGTGATGGGAAGCGTCGAGGCCCCGGTGCGCACGGTGACCGGCGGACATTCGACGTCGTCGTCACGCAGCGCGAGGTTGGGGTCGGTTCCGGCCGCAGCCGGCTTATCCGCGGATTTGGAATCGAACAGGTTGGACATGGAGGAGCAGCCGGTCGCAAGGACCGACACCACCATCAATGCGCTGAGTGCGTATCTCGTCATGACAAGTCAAATCCGCGTGCCTTGGCCGGTCTTATAGCCGTCAAAGCATGGCAATCGAAAGGCGGATCCTCAAACCCGGTCCCCGCGTAGCCGGGCATAAAGGAAGTGGTCAGCCCACGCGCCATTGATGCATAGATATTCGCGCGCATAGCCCTCGCGCCGAAATCCGGACTTTTCAAGAAGTGCTATCGACGCGGCGTTGGTGGGAATACACGCGGCTTCAAGCCGATGTAGCCGCATCTGGTCGAAGGCGAATAGCGCCAAAGTGCGCACCGCATCGGTCATATAGCCCTTGCGGGCGAACGGCGCGCCGATCCAATAGCCGACGCTGCCGGTCTGGGCGACCCCCCGCCGCACATTGGCGATGGTGATGCCGCCCAGCAGGCCCTGGTCCTCACGGCGGAAAATCAGGAACGCGTAGGATTGGTCGGCGCGCTGTTCTTCAAAATAGCGTTTCAGCCGCCGCCGGAAGGCCCCGCGGGTGAGGTCATCGGACGGCCAAATCGGCTCCCAAGGCGTGAGGAAGTCGCGGCTCTGTTCGCGCAATTGCGCCCAGGCCGGAAAATCCGTCATCTCCGGCGCACGCAGAGTGACGACACGGCCTTCGATAGAGGCGGAATCTGAGCTCGCGCGAAACAAGGCCATTTGGCGACTCTCGCCGCTCAGGCGGCCCGTAGACTTTCCGCGATTGCAGCCGTGCTTTCAAGACGGGTGCCGGGGCCGAGCGCGGCGATCGCCGGCTTGCCGCGGCGAATGAGGGAACGGCCCGCGGCGCGCGCACTGTCGACCGTCACGCCATCGACCTTCGCGACGATCTCGGCGAGCGGTATTGGGCGGCCGTAGATCAGCATCTGGCGGGCGATCTGTTCGGCGCGGGCGCCCGAGCTTTCGAGCGCCATTAGGAGGCCGGCTTTCATTTGCGCTTTGGCGCGGTTCACTTCGGCCTCATCCAGGGTTTCGGTGGCGCTGCGGATCTCCTCGATGACGACGCGCATCAGTTCGGGGGCGTCGGTTTCGTCGGTGCCCGCGTAAAGGCCGAACATGCCGGTGTCGGAAAAGGGCACGTGAAAACTGTGAATCGAATAGCAGAGGCCGCGTTTTTCGCGCACTTCCTGGAACAACCGCGACGACATTCCCCCGCCGAGCACATTGGTGAAGACCAGCAGGCTGTAGAGCTCCGGGTCGCGGACGCCCAGGCCTTGCAGAGCTAGCGCGAGATGCACCTGCTCGAGCTCGCGGGCCTCCACGCGGGTGCCGCCGCCAAACGTCGCCGGCTCGGGCTTTGGCGCTTGCGGTTCGGCAAATTTGCCGAAGTGACGCTTCACATCCTCGACAATGGCGGCATGATTCACGGCGCCGGCGGCCGCGACCACCATATCGGGAGCGCGGTAATTACGATCGAGATAGGTCCGCAACTTGTTCGGACCGAACGAGCGCACTGTCTCGGGCGTGCCGAGGATAGAGCGGCCGATCGGCTGCTTCGGAAATGCTGTTTCCTGCAACCGGTCGAACACCAGGTCCGAAGGATTGTCTTCGGTGGCGCCGATCTCCTGCACGATCACGTTTTGCTCGCGCTGCAACTCGTCCGCGTCGAAAGCAGGCTCCGAGAGAATGTCGGACAGCACGTCAAGTGCGAGCGGCACGTCGGCCTTGAGCACCCGGGCATAATAGGCGGTGGTCTCGACGCTGGTCGCGGCATTGAGATCGCCGCCGACCGCTTCGATTTCCTCGGCAATCTGCCGCGCGCTGCGCCGCTTTGTGCCCTTGAAAGCCATATGTTCGAGCAGGTGCGAAATGCCGTGCTCATCGGGCCTTTCGTCACGGCTGCCGGCCCCGACCCAGACACCAAGCGAGGCCGTCTCAAGATGCGGCATGCTGTCGGTAACGATCGACAGCCCGGACGGCAGCTTGGTGACTTCAACGCTCATGCCTTGATTCCTTCTTGCGCGGCGCGCGATGCGACGCGCACAAATTTCTCGACCGCCGCCTGATCGGCGGGCAGTACGGTAACACGCTCCTTGCGCGAAAGCAGATCGCCGAGCCATGCGGGCAAGACGGGACGCACGCCCGCCGCAGCCTCGACCGCATCGGGAAACTTCGCCGGATGCGCGGTCGACAGCACGACCGTGGGAACCGCGGGATCGCGGGTTTCTTTTTCCGCAACGGCGAGCGCGACAGCGGTGTGCGGATCGACGCAATAGTCCGCCTCTTTCATGGTCGCGCGCATCGTGGCGGCGACCTCTTCCTCATCGGCGCGGCCGGCGGAGAAAACCGCGCGTATCGCCGCGAGCGCGGGCGCCGGAATGGTGAAACGGCCGGATTGCGCCAGCGAACCCATGAGGTTCTTGATGGCGACAGGATCGCGCCCGCAGGCTTCGAAGAGCAGTCGTTCGAAATTCGACGACACCTGAATATCCATGGACGGCGACGTGGTCGCGACGACGCCGCGGATTTCATAATTTCCGGTGCTGAGGGTGCGCGTCAGAATGTCATTGACGTTCGTCGCAATCACCAGCCGATCAATCGGCAAGCCCATGCGCTTTGCGACATAGCCGGCGTAAATGTCGCCGAAATTGCCGGTCGGAACGGTGAAGGACACCTTGCGCGCCGGAGCGCCGAGCGCGACGGCCGCCGTAAAGTAATAGACCGCCTGCGCCACGATGCGAGCCCAATTGATCGAATTGACGCCCGACAAGTGCACACTGTCGCGAAAGCTCAAATGGTTGAACATCGCCTTCACCAGCGCCTGACAATCGTCAAACGTGCCTTCGATCGCCAGCGCGTGAACATTGCTGTCCGGCGCGGTCGTTATCATGCGCTGCTGGACTTCCGAGATACGGCCGCGCGGAAACAGCACGACCAGATCGACTTGCGTGCGCCCGCGAAACGCCTCGACCGCCGCACCGCCCGTGTCGCCGGACGTCGCCACAACGATCGTGGTGCGCTCGCCGCGCTCGCGCAGCACATGGTCCATCAGCCGCGCCAGGAACTGCATCGCCAGGTCCTTGAAGGCGAGCGTCGGCCCGTGGAAAAGCTCGAGCACAAAAGTGTCGGCTGTGAGTTCATGCAAGGGGGCGGTGGCCGGATGACGAAACACGCCATAGGCTTCACGCGTCAGCCGGCCGAGATCGGCATCCGCAAGCGAACCCGCAACGAACGGCCGGATTACTTCGCACGCGACCTCGGCGTAGGGCTTGCCGGCAAATCCCGCGATCATCTCGCGCGACAATTGCGGCCAGGTCTCGGGCACATAGAGGCCGCCGTCGCGAGCGAGCCCCGCGAGCATCACCGAGACAAAATCGAGCGGCGGGGCGTCGCCCCGGGTGGATACGTAACGCATTGAGTTCGCTATGCTTTAATCATCGGCGGCGGCCGGAGCGCCACCCTAGCCGCCGCGCCATCCATTCACAAGAAAGCCCGCTAATAGCGCCGCAGCCGTGTCACGAGCCATGTGACATAGATGCCGGCAAGGCCGAGCGCCAAGCCGAACCACGTCAGCGCATATTGCAGATGATTGTTGCTCAGGCGCACGGACAGAGGCCCGACGCGCGGCACGCCGCCGGGATTCTGCGGCGCTTCTTGATCGACGAGGAACGGCGCGACATCGCCCCACCCTTTTGCCGCGGCAATCAGCTTGGCGTCGCGCACATACCAGACATTGCGCGCGGGCTCATCAGCCGGCGTGAAGAGGCCGCGGGCATCGGGCCAGCGCAGCACCCCGGTGAACTCGGTGACGCCCGCCGATGACGGCGCGGGCCGGTTCGCCGGATCGCGGCGCTCGAGCGGCACGAAGCCACGATTGATCACGACCACGCTTCCTCCAGCCAGCCGGACAGGCGCGAGCACCCAGTAGCCGGCACCGGAAACATCCGGGCGAAATGCGGAGCCGGCCGTATATACCAATGCTTCCTGATCGGGGATCAGCTCGGCAGGAAATTCGACGCGCTGGAATTCTGACTCTGCGGCGGTGAGCTTGTCCCACTGGACGCGGGGCGGAAGATTTTCTGACTTGGTGTTCAGCCGCGCGGCAGTGCGCGCGATGAGGTCTTCCTTCCAGGCTCTGCGGTCGAGCTGCCAGACACCAAGGCCAACAAGAATGGCCAGGCCCGCAGCGACCGTAACGGTCGCGTCCAGAACGCCGCGCCGTGCCATCAGGCGGCTCCTCCGCCGGAGCCGCCGAGGCGGCCTTCCGCTGCCTTGTGATGATACTGCAAGGCGATCAGCAACCCTTTGAGCATGCGCAGCGGCGCCAAAGTGACGAGCAGAACGAGCGGCAGCCATAGCAAGGCATGCAGCCAATAAGGCGGCTGAAACAGAATTTCCGTCATCAGCGCGGCAAAAACCACGATGCCTCCGCCAAGCAGGATAACGAAGACCATCGGACCGTCGCCAGAATCCGCAAAGCCGAAATCGAGGCCGCAACTGGCACAGCGCGGGCGCACGGTGAGGAAGCCCTCGAACAGACCGCCCTCGCCGCAGCGCGGGCAACGGCCGCGCAGGCCGCGCACGATCGGCAAGGGTCTCCCGGCAGTCTCAATGTCACTCATCGGCGGCTCACAAAAACAAAAGGGCGGCTCTGCCGCCGCCCTTCTGCAGACAAATGATGGCGGCTTTAGTGCGCCGCGTGGCCGGCACCCCCGCCCCATACATAGATGCAGGCGAACAGGAACAGCCATACGACGTCGACGAAATGCCAGTACCAGGCGGCAAATTCGAAGCCGAGATGCTGCTGCGGCGTGAAATGACCGCGCAGCGCCCGCGCCAAGCAAACAATCAGGAATGCGGTACCGATCAGGACGTGCGCACCATGGAAGCCGGTCGCCATAAAGAAGCTGGCGCCGTAAATGTTGCCCCGGAAGTTGAATGCCGCGTGAGCGTATTCGTAGGCCTGGACGCAGGTGAACAACGCGCCGAGCGCGATGGTGAGGATCAGACCCCATTTGAGGCCCTGACGATCATTCTCGAGCAGCGCGTGATGTGCCCAGGTCACCGTGGTGCCCGACGTCAGCAGGATCAGGGTATTGAGCAGCGGCAGATGCCAGGGATCGAACGTCTCGATCCCTTTCGGCGGCCACACGCCGCCCGTGAACGCGAGCCGGCTGACATCGTGGGCTTCGCCGGGGAACAGCGCCACATTGAAGTAAGCCCAGAACCACGCGACGAAAAACATCACTTCCGACGCGATGAACAGGATCATCCCGTAGCGGTGCGATATCTGGACCACGCGGGTATGGTCGCCCCGGTATTGCGCCTCGTTGATGACGTCGCGCCACCAGGCGACGAAGGTGTAGAGAATACCGATCATGCCGGCGGCAAAGACGAGCGGCGCGGCAGCGAATTTGTGATGCAGCCACATGATGCCGCCGAACGCGGCGAGAAAGGCCGAGACCGAGCCGACCGCCGGCCACGGACTTGGATCGACCAGGTGGTAGTCGTGCTGCTTCGTGTGAGCCTCAGCCATTGTCGTCTCCGTTCGAACCCCTACCGCGCCACCGCGGCATTGTCTCGCTAAAGTTTCGATTGTCCGTCGCGGGCGGCGGCGACGGGCGCCGTCTGCTCGCGCAACGGATAGAAAGTATACGATAAGGTGATGGTGCCGAGCTGGTCGTGCTCCGCGTCTTTCGCCAAAGCAGGGTCGATATAGAACACGACCGCCATTTCCCGCGTCTCACCCGCGCGCAGGCGCTGCTCGGTGAAGCAAAAGCAATTGATCTTCTGGAAATAGGCGCCTGTGGTCGGCGGCGACACATTGTATGAAGCCTGGCCGAGAGTGGGCCGCGCCGCTTCGTTCGTGACCTTGTAGAAAGCGGTGACCACCTCGCCGATTCGCGCAGTGATTTCCGCGCGCTCGGGCTCGAACCGCCATGGCAGGCCGGCGACAACATTTGAATCGAACCGCACCTTGATAACGCGATCGAGC
>JAFBAG010000256.1 GCA_019247925.1 Pseudolabrys sp. | reverse complement strand
CGCTCCGGAGCCGAGCGGACTTTCATTGAGCCGCTTGCGGGCGTCGGCGAACCGACCCCGGTCACGCGCCGCCATCTCGACGTAAGCCAGAAGATGATGGCCAAAGGTGACCGGCTGCGCGGTTTGCAGGTGGGTAAGGCCCGGCATTACGGTTGCGGCATGCTGCAGGGCGCGCTCTGCCAGCGCGCGTTGATAATCCACGAGCGCAGCGTCGAGCGCCTCGATCGTATCCCGGACCCAGAGCTTGAAATCGGTCGCGACCTGGTCGTTCCGCGAACGCGCGGTATGCAAGCGGCCCGCCGGTTCGCCGATCAGCTCGGTGAGCCGGCTTTCGACATTCATGTGAATGTCTTCCAACGCGCGCTTGAACTTGAACTTGCCGCTCTCGATCTCCTTGAGAATGGAGTCGAGCCCCTGCCCGATCTTTTTGGCGTCGGCAGCCGTGATAAATTGCTGCTTGGCCAGCATGGCGGCATGAGCCTTGGACGCGGCGATGTCCTGGCGGTAAAGATGGCGGTCGAACGCGATCGAGGCGTTGATTTCCTCCATGATGGCGTCGGGACCGGATGAGAACCGGCCGCCCCACATCTTGTTGCTCATGACACGTTCACCGCGGTCCTGATCGGCTTAAACCCAAGGCGCAAAAACAACAGCTATGACAAAACGATCCAGCCCGGCCGCAACACGCCCGTCACGCCGTTTTACGCTGATTGCAGCGGCAGCCGCTGCCGGGTTGGCCGTTGGTCTCGCGGGGATATACGGGATGGCGGGGTTCCAGCGCAACAATAGCGGTGGCGCCTGCGAAAAAGCCGTCGATCTGGCGCAAAAACTGAAGCCATTGGCGCGCGGTGAGGTCGCCGCGGTCAATGTCGCGAGCAAACCTCTCGCCCTTCCCAACCTCGCCTATGCAGACGCAGCCGGCAAAATCCGAACGCTGACCGATTGGCGCGGGCGTACGGTACTTCTGAATTTGTGGGCGACCTGGTGCGTGCCCTGTCGCGAGGAAATGCCCGCGCTCGACGCTTTGCAGCAAAAACTCGGCAGCGCGTCGTTCGAGGTCGTTTCGGTCAATATCGACACGCGCAATCTGGACCGGCCGAAGACCTGGCTCGCCGAGGTGGGGATCAAGACCCTCGCTTATTACGCGGATTCCCAGGCGAAGATTTTTCAGGATTTGAAGACGATCGGCCGCGCCTTCGGCATGCCGACGACCGTGCTGATCGATCCGCAAGGCTGCGAACTGGCGACGATCGCTGGGCCCGCCGACTGGGCGAGCAAGGATGCGACGGCCCTCATCGAGGCGGCGCTCGCTCCGCGTTAAACGGTGGTATCGAGCGTCGTGCCGGGCGTTTCGATCGGATCGTTCAACACGCCCGCGGCATCTGCCGCAGTTTGGGCGGTGTCCAGCTTCTTGATCGTCTGATCGATCTGCTTCTGAGTCTCCGCCGCCTTGGCCTTTGCCGCCGCTTGCACGCGCTTGAGCGCCGCATTGCCGGCAAGATTGGCTTTGCCGCTGATCTTGCTTTGGAGCGCCGACGTGACGGCATTGTTGATCGCATCCATCGATGATTGATCGTTAGATGCGACCTCAGCACGGCGGGCGCGATGGTACTCGATATCCGCCCAGGCGGACCTCTGCTTCACCCAGCCGAATTTGCGAATCTCGCCCCAAGCCATGGCCCGAGACTAAAAGCGCGCCGTTAAACAAGCGTTAGGCGAACGCCCAAAGCACGCCTTAGCGCGTCGGCACGGGCTTCTCGCCCCGGTAGTCGTAAAACCCGCGCTGCGTCTTGCGACCGAGCCAACCGGCCTCGACATATTTCACCAGCAGCGGGCACGGCCGATATTTGGTGTCGGCGAGCCCTTCATGCAGCACCTGCATGACCGCGAGACACGTATCGAGGCCGATGAAGTCGGCGAGCTCGAGCGGGCCCATCGGGTGATGGGCGCCGAGCTTCATCGCCGCATCGATCGCCTCGACGTTTCCGACGCCCTCATAGAGCGTGTAGATGGCCTCGTTGATCATCGGCAGCAGGATGCGATTGACGATGAAGGCCGGGAAATCCTCTGACACCGCGACCTGCTTGCCAAGCCGGCTGACGAACTCCTTGGCCGCCTCGAAGGTCGAATCGTCGGTGGCGATGCCGCGGATCAGCTCGACC
>JAFBAG010000206.1 GCA_019247925.1 Pseudolabrys sp. | reverse complement strand
CACAACGGGTTCGACGTCGACCGCAAGATGGCGGCGCGGGTGAGCGGCATCGACGTCATCCTCACTAGCCATACTCATGACGCGCTGCCGGAAGCTGTCAAAGTGGGCAAGACGCTGCTGATCGCATCGGGCAGTCACGGCAAATTCGTCTCGAGGCTGGATCTTGATGTGCGCGGCGTCGAGGTGCGCAATTTCCGTTACAAGCTCATTCCGTTGTTCGCCGATGCGATCGCCCCGGATCCGGCCATGGCGGCGGCTGTCGCGCAGGCGCGGGCACCGCACGAAAAGGAATTAACCCGGATCGTCGCCCGGTCGGAGTCGCTACTGTACCGGCGCGGCAATTTCAACGGCTCGTTCGACGACCTGATCTGCGACGCATTGCTCAGCGAGCGTGATGCCGAGATCGCGCTGTCACCGGGCTTCCGTTGGGGCACGAGCGTGTTGCCGGGCCAGCCGATCACAGTCGAGGACATTCACAATGCGACCGCGATCACCTATCCGCAGGTCTATCGCATGGGGATGACCGGGGCGCGTCTCAAAGAAATTCTGGAGGATGTCGCCGACAATCTTTTCAATCCCGATCCGTACTATCAGCAGGGCGGCGATATGGTGCGTTGTGGCGGTCTTGGTTACGCGATCGACGTGGCCAAACCGATGGGTCAACGCATCAGCAATCTGACCCAGCTCAAGACACGAAAGCCGATCGAGGCCGATAAGGAATACGTCGTCGCCGGCTGGGCCAGCGTGAACGAGGGAACGCAAGGCCCGCCGGTCTGGGAATTGGTCGAACGCCACATTGCCGGCCAGAAGGCCGTCAGGATCGCTCCGAACAGCAGTGTGAAAATATCCGGAATTTAATCGGGCGCGTGCTTTGACTCTGCTCGGCCGCAGGACAACAATCTTGCGGGAGCTTGCGATGACCGTGCCGGGCGATCGCGATCAGAAAAAAGCGTCACGCCGCAGCTTTTTAGCCGGCGCGGCCGGCATTGCTGTTGCGGGGGCGTCGGGGAAAGCCCGCGCCGACAATCCAAAAAATCAGCCGCCCAATGTGCCGGAATGGACGCGCTCGCTGGGAGACGGCGTGGGTGTGCGCGCCTACGGCCAGCCATCCAAATATGAGAAGAAGGTCATCCGGCGCACGGTCGAATGGCTCACAGCGACGCCGGAATCGTCGGTCAGCTTTACGCCGCTGCATGAGCTCGATGGCATCATCACCCCGAACGGGTTGTGCTTTGAACGACACCATTCCGGCATCGCCGAGATCGACCCGGCCGACTACCGGCTCATGCTGCACGGCATGGTGGACCGGCCGCTGAGTTTTACCCTCGACGATCTCAAGCGCTTTCCCCGCGTGAACAAGGTCTATTTCCTCGAATGCGCCGCCAATTCAGGGATGGAATGGCGCGGCGCGCAACTCAATGGCTGCCAGTACACGCATGGCATGGTCCATTGCGTGCAGTACACCGGCGTGCCGTTGAAGGCGCTGCTCGATGAAGCGGGCGTGAAGAGCGGGGCGCAATGGATCATGGCGGAAGGCGCTGACGCCGCCGCCATGAACCGCTCGCTGCCGCTTGCTAAGGCCGTGGACGACTGCCTCGTCGCTTATCGCTCGAATGGCGAAATGCTGCGGCCCGAGCAGGGCTATCCGGTACGCCTTGTCGTGCCGGGCTGGGAAGGCAATATCTGGATCAAATGGCTCCGGCGGCTGAAAGTCGGCGACCAGCCTTGGCATACGCGCGAGGAAACCTCGAAATACACCGACCTGCTCGAAAACGGAAAAGCGCGGCAATTCACCTTCGTGATGGACGCGAAATCGATCATCACCGCCCCGTCGCCGCAGCTTGCGCCATTGAACAAAGGCTTCAACGTCATTTCAGGGCTCGCGTGGTCCGGCCGGGGCAAGGTGGCGCGCGTCGACGTCTCGCTCGACGGTGGCCGCAACTGGCGAGCCGCAGGGATCGACGGGCCGATCCTGGACAAAGCTTGCGTGCGTTTCTATTACGAATTCGACTGGAAAGGCGAAGCGCTGCTGCTGCAGTCGCGCGCCATCGATGACACCGGCTATGTGCAGCCGACCAAGCAGGCTTTGCGCAAGATCCGCGGGGTCAATTCAATCTATCACAATAACGGCATCCAGACTTACGAGTTGAAGCCTGGCGGCGAGGTCGAGAATGTCGAAGTGGGCTAGCGCGCTCGTGCTTTCTGCGCTGCTCGTGTCGCCGGCATGGGCGCAGCACAAGACCAGCGAGGCCAAGCGTTACGGAATCGGTACACCTCTCGATCCAAAAGCGCTCGCCGGCTGGGACATCGATGTGCGGCCGGACGGTTCAGGCGCGCCTCCCGGCTCCGGTTCGGTCAAGACGGGCGAGGAAGTCTACATGGCGAAATGCGCCGCCTGCCATGGCGAATTCGGCGAAAGCGCCGGGCGCTGGCCGCAACTCGCGCAGGGCAAGGGCACCCTGGCGACCGACGATCCAGTGAAAACCGTCGGCTCGTATTTTCCGCATTTGTCCAGTGTGTTCGACTATATTCGCCGCTCCATGCCGTTCGGCGATGCGCAGTCGCTGACAAACGACGAGCTATACGCGGTGACGGCTTACGTTCTCAATCTCAACGACATCGTGCCTGACGATTTCGTGCTGTCGAAAGAGACCTGGTCGAAAGTGCGGATGCCCAACGCGGGCGGATTTTATGGCGACGACCGCGAAACGGCCGAAAAATCTTTCTGGAATCCCAAACCCTGCATGACCAATTGCGCGCCGCCTCTCGCCGTGACCGGCCGGGCACGGGCGGTCGATGTTACCCCCGGCGAGAAAGCCAAGGGCGCGGATTGACCAATTGCGGTGGTCGTTGCCGTTTTGATTCCACCCGGCATTTCGCCTAGACAATCCCTATGGCGAAGCTGAAATTATCGGTCGCCGTCGGTCCCTATGACCGCACGCGCGCCCTGGTCGATGGCACTGTGAAAATCGACGGGGTTGACGTCGTTCCGATGACCCTGTCGCCGGAAGAAATCTTCTTCCGTGCCTTCCGCAACGCGGAATTCGACATATGCGAGCTGTCGTTGTCGAGCTTTACGGTCAAGACGGCTGGCGGGGGTGGGCCTTATGTTGGCGTGCCGGCGTTCGTGTCGCGCGCCTTCCGGCACACCTCGATTTATGTGCGCACCGATCGCATCAAGAAGCCCGCCGACTTAAAGGGCAAAAAGGTTGGGCTGCCGGAATATCAGCTGACCGCGAACGTCTGGGCGCGCGCCATCCTGGAAGACGAATATGGCGTGAAGCCTGCGGATATTTCCTGGGTGCGCGCCGGAATCGAAAGTGCGGACCGTCCGGAGAAAATCACGATCAAACTTCCGTCGGATGTGAAGCTCGACAATGGGCCGCCGGGCAAATCCATTTCCCAGCTTATCGATGAAGGCGCTATTGACGGTTTCATTGCGCCGCGGCCGCCGCATATTCCGGGGGGCAATCCGAATGTCGGCTGGCTGTTTCCCGATCCCACGGCCGCGGCGAAGGACTGGTATCAACGCACGAAAATTTTCCCGATCATGCATCTGGTCGGCGTTCGGCGCGAGCTTACCGACAAGCACCCGTGGCTGCCGGGAGCGGTGCTGAAGGCTTTCACGCAAGCCAAGACCATGGCGCTCGAGCAGTTGAACGACACGTCCGCGACCAAAGTCACGCTGCCATTCGTCGAAGAGCGGTTGAAAGAGACGCGTGAGCTGATGGGCGATGATTTTTGGCCCTACGGGCTCGAACCCAACCGCCGGACTCTGGAGGTCTTCCTCAAACATCACCATGCGCAAGGCCTGTCACAGCGCATGGTGAAACCCGAAGAGCTGTTTCATCCTTCGACCCTGGAATCGTTCAAGCTGTAGGCCCATGACAACACTGCGTGTTTTCAGCGGCGGCGCGCCCAAGGAAGTTTTTCTGGCGCTGACCCCATCCTTCGAAAAGCAGACCGGCCACAAGGTCGATTATGTTTTTGCGGTGATGTCGGCGCTGAAGGACAAGCTTGCGGCGGGCGAAAAGCCCGATGTGTTGATCATGCCGACCAATATTCTCGACGGCTATCAGAAGGATGGCGTGGCGCTCGCGCAGCACCGCGCCGTGCTTGGTATGGTCAGCATCAGTGCTGTCGTGAAAGCCGGACGCCAGAAGCCCGATCTGTCGTCACCAGACGCGGTGAAGGCCGCGATGTTGCAGGCCCGCGCCATCGCCTTTGCCTCACCAGGTGCCACGCCGAGCGGCACCCATATGGGCAAACTGGTCGAGCAGCTCGGCATCGCTGAGCAGATGAAAGGTAGGATCATTCACCGCCCGGCGCTCGAGGGTGGCGTGCAGTTGGTTGCAAGCGGGGAAGCCGAGATCGGCTTTTATCCCAAGAGCGAGGTCATCGCTGATGGTCTCGATATTGCCGGGCCGCTGCCGGCGCCGATCCAGCTCTCCACGATCTATGGCGCGGCGGTAACGATAGCGAGCGCCGCGCCGGAAGCGGGCGCCGCCTTCATTGCCTTTATGACCAATGCAAAGAACCGGTCCGTCTGGACCAAGGGCGGCTTCGATCCGCCCCCAGCCTGAAGGTCATTTCCGCGGCGGGATCTGGATCAAGTCGGCGAGCTGCTCTTTGCTCAGCGGTGCCGGGATGAACTTGAGATTGACCGCCTCGGCCATCAGTGAGTCGACTCCGGATATCTTGTCCGGATCGATCAAGCTCTTTGGAAAAAACTCGTCGCGCACGCGTTTCGCGAGCGGTTCGCCGACCCGAACGAATTCGGCGTAATCCTTGATGACCTGCGGATTGGACGAATACATATAGTCGATCGCTTCGCGATACGCGGCCATGAAGCGCTCGATCGCTACCTTTTTGGTCTTCAGCGAGTCGGTATTCGCGACAATTACGCGGATCGTCTGGCCGCGCACCAGCGCGGCATCGGTCGCCTTGGCGACGATGTGAATCTTGTTCTCCTCGAGCTCCTTGAGGCCGAAGGGCGGCGATGCCCAGCCGACATCGACCTGGTCGGTCATGACCGCGGTCAGCGTCGCGCTCGGATTCCCGGTCGCTTGCGGCTTGGCCGTCAATTTGTACTCGTCGACGAAGGCACGGACGATCGATTGGGTCGAAGAGCCATTGGTCGAGAAGGCGATGGTCTTGTCGTTGGTGTCCTTGAGAGTCTTGATCGCCGGATTTTTCGCGTACCAATAGTCCGCGGCACCGGTCGCTTGCGCGCCCACGATGCGCACGGGCGCGCCTTTCGCATAAGCCGCCATGGCGCCCAATGTG
>JAFBAG010000185.1 GCA_019247925.1 Pseudolabrys sp. | reverse complement strand
AGGCCGAGCTGGCGCCAGTGGTCGTAATCGCCGGCCTGGCCGCGCATATAGACCATGGCGTTGATCGCCGACGACCCGCCGATCACTTTGCCGCGCGGATAGCTCAACGCGCGGCCGTTGAGGCCCGGCTGCGGCTCGGTCTTGAACATCCAGTCGGAGCGCGGATTGCCGATCGCGAACAGATAGCCGACGGGAATGTGAAACCAGATCCAGTTGTCGCGGCCGCCCGCTTCCAAAAGCAGGACGCGATTATTCGGATCAGCCGACAGGCGATTGGCAAGCACGCAGCCGGCCGAGCCCGCGCCCACCACGATGTAATCGAATTCGCCTTCGAGTGGATTGGTTTCGGTCATTGACTCTCGCCCTATCTTGTCATGGCCGGGCTTGTCCCGGCCATCCCGATTGCAGAGGCACGGCCTTCCTGAGCGGGATCACCGGGACGAACCCGGTGATGACAAAAAATCAGGCGCGGTCCATCGCCCCTGTTCTTTGCGGCGCGGGGGCGCCGGTGTCCCTCTTCACACCCCCATGAGGGGGATGGAGCGCCGGGAGGCGCAGGGCTTGCGAGGCCCTCGCGGCCGTTGCGATCCGGCCGCCGCGCCTTGCGAGGGCGCGTTCACCCCTTGCGATCGGGGTGAGGCGCCTCACGGCGCTCCATTCGGCGGATTTTCTCGGCCCTGGACAGGTCCAGGCGCCGCCCGCGGCGAGGCTGACGTAAGCCAAAATGCGCCCGGGGCCCCGCCACCGGCTCCCATTCCCGAAGCGTCCTGCAGGAACGCCCCCTCGTAGAGACTGCATTAGGAATATATGTCTATGCGCCGCCGGTGTCAATAGACCCCGATCAGCTTCGCGCCGGCGATCATCAGAACGACGCCGAGAGCGCGCTGGATATAGACGGTGCTGAATTTGATGCCGAAGGTGGTCCCGACCAGCGCGCCGGCAAGCACCGCGGCTGCGTAGAGCGGCAGTTCGGGCGGCAGCGCCTTCACCGCCGCGTAATTGCCGGCCAACCCGGCGACCGAATTGCCGAGAATGAAGATCGCGGCGCAGCCCGAGGCGGTGCGCAGATCGGCCCAGCCCATGAAGATGACGACCGGCGATAAAAATATCCCGCCCCCCGTTCCCGTGAGGCCGGACAAAAATCCGACGCCGACGCCCATCACGACCGCGAGCCAGACCGGAGGATCGTGAATGGTATCCTGCGCCTTGATGTTCGGCTTCCACAACAATCGCGCGCCGGCGAGCAGCAGCACGCAGCCGACCAAGGGGCGGTAGAATTCGCCCGGCAGATGAATGCCGCCGCCGAGAAAGGCGAACGGCACCGAGCCTGCGAGAAACGGCCACACCGTGCGCCACCGGAAATAGCCTGCGCGGATGTAGCGCAATGTGCCGAAAGTGGCGGCGAGAATGTTGAGGGCGAGCGCGGTCAGCCGCATCACCGCGGTCGGGACGGCGAACAACGCCATGGCGGCGATATAAAACGACGCCCCGGCATGACCGACAGAGGTGTAGAGCACTGCGCCGCCGAACATGCACAGCGCAAGCAGATAACTGGCGGTATCAAACATGGGGCACCGATGGCGCGCGAGCGCGGTGAGCATTCCGGCTTGTCAGGAAGCCCGGGCCATCGACCGGGATCTTGCGAAGCCGCTTACGGCGGCCTGGCGCAAAGCCTAACAGACGCCGCCCCGCTGTCCACCGCGGTGTTCCCGCTGCGATCGTTGCGGAAAGGCGGGCACAACCGGCAGCCCTTGCCTTTGGCGGGCTGCGGGAGGATATACGGCGCATGCACAACCGCACCGACCGCACCGCTTTACGCAATGACCTTATCCTGCTCGCGCTTCTGATCGCGCTCGACGTCGCCGCGCGGCTGATGCCGCATGCACCGGGCGTGTGGCCGATCGCGGCGAGCGCGCTGTTTGCCGGCCGCGCCCTGAACGATCCTCGCCTCGCCTTCGCGGTGCCGCTCGTGGCGGTGACGGTGAGCAACATTTTCCTGCCGCCCGATAATTGGGGCATCGCGCTGTCGGTCTATGCGGCGATGGCTGTGCCGGTGCTGCTCGGCATTTGGTCGCGCCGTCGCGGCGCGCTGCCGGTGATCGGCGCGATGGTGGCGAGCTCGCTCGTGTTCTTCGCCGTCACCAATTTCGCGGTCTGGGCGTTCGGTGATCTTTATCCGCGCACCGCCGCGGGTCTCACGCAATGCTTCGCGCTGGCGCTGCCGTTCCTCGACCGCACCATCCTTGGCGACCTGCTGTGGCTCGGCGCGCTGTTCGGCGCCGCCGCGTTGTGGAATCTGGCGCCGCGTATCGCGCGCTCGGCCTAGTCGAAGAAGCGCCGGACTTTCTCCAGAAAATATTTGAGCTTGCCGCGCCAGTCGCCATCCGGCGGCTGGTCCGGCTCGGCAAGCTGCAGGCCGATCGTCGTCACTTTGCCCTTGTCGACCTTCTCGGCGAGCAGCGCGATCGGCCCAATATGAACGATGTCGCCCCGCTTCGGCGGCCGGCCGAGCCGCTCGGCGAATTCGGCGGCCAAGGTGTAGTCCTGGTGCTCGGGCGAAATCTGCAAGCCATAGATATCGGCGAGCGCGCCTAAGGTAGCGCTGCCGGGCACGAAGAAGTCGCCAAGCAGC
>JAFBAG010000237.1 GCA_019247925.1 Pseudolabrys sp. | reverse complement strand
AGTATTACCCCAAGCTTCAGGTCGCAGTCCCTTTCACGCCCGTGACCGGCCCACGTCTGCTGGCGGTGGGCCCCCACGCCCCCGCGGTTCGTGCCGCGCTCGGAACGGCTCTGGTCGAGGTAACGGACCGGGCCGGGCTTTCATCCGCCCACGTCACTTTTGCCCCGGAAAACGAGACGCGCGAACTGACCGCGCAAGGCTATTTGTTGCGCACCGACCAGCAATTCCACTGGGAGAATGCGCATTACGGCACATTCGATGACTTTCTTGGCGCACTGTCGTCGCGCAAGCGCAAAGCCATCCGCCGCGAGCGGAAAGAAGCGCTGGCCGCGGGCATCGAGGTCGTATGGCTGACCGGCCGCGATCTGACAGAAAGCGTATGGGACAGTTTCTTCGCTTTCTATATGGAGACCGGCTCAAGGAAATGGGGGCGTCCCTACCTGACGCGCGAATTCTTCTCGCTGATCGGCGCGTCGATGGGGGAGCGTATCCTGCTTGTCATGGCGAAGCGCGCCGGGCGCTGGATCGCGGGGGCCATCAATTTTATCGGTACCGATGCGCTTTACGGCCGCAATTGGGGTGCCATCGAACATCATCCCTTTCTGCATTTCGAGCTCTGCTACTACCAGGCAATCGACTACGCGATCCGCCAAGGCTTGAAACGCGTCGAGGCCGGCGCCCAAGGCGAACACAAGCTGGCGCGCGGCTATCTGCCCGTCACGACCTATTCGGCCCATTATCTTGCCAATCCGGCTTTGCGAAAAGCGGTCGCCGACTATCTCAAACGCGAGCGGGCCTATGTGGACGCAGCCGGCGCCGAGCTTGCGGCGGCCGCACCGTTCCGCAAAGATTTGGCCGAGACGGAGTAGCGCCTATGGTCGCTTACGACCCCAACAACATCTTCGGCAAGATCCTGCGCGGCGAGCTTCCCTGTCACAAGGTTTACGAGGACGACAAGGCCCTCGCCTTTCTCGACATCATGCCGCGCGCGCCGGGCCATACGCTTGTCCTGCCGAAATCGCCGGCACGCAACATGCTCGACGTATCATCGGACGACCTCGCTCATGTCATGTCGGTTGCGCAAAAGGTCGCCAAGGCGGCGATGAAGACATTTGGCGCCGATGGCATCACGATCCAGCAGTTCAACGAGAGTGCGGGCGGACAAGTGGTGTTTCACCTCCACGTCCACGTCATCCCCCGCAAGACCGGCGAGGCGCTCAAGCCTCCGGCGAGCGCCAAGGAAAAACCCGAAGTTCTTGCCGAGCACGCCAAAAAGCTCGCGGCCGCCCTCGCCTAGCGGACGAAAAATCCCGCGCCGGCCAAAATGATCAGCTCGGCCGCCGCCACTCCGGCGAACACCGACCGCCGCGCGAACCAGTAAACCAGGAAGCCTCCCGTCGCGGCTGCAACGCGGACCATAACGGGGACCATGGCGAGCGCACCGCTCGGAAAAAGAATGAGCTTGGCGACGACGCCGGCGAGAATCGCGATCGCGACCGCGCGGGCAACGATCACCACTTCGGATTCCTCATCCAGTCCCCGCCCGACGGCGAGGCCAACGATGCGCCACACCTCGTTCGGCAAAAAGCCGGCGACGACGAGGACCACATAGGGCCAGAGCTCGCTGCCGATCGATGTCATGTTGCGAACCGGCGCACCTTGTAGACCGCATAGCCGATGGCGCCGCCGATTACGCCAGTCCACATCAGGTCGAGATTGACCTGATACCAGGCGAGCAGCGGTCCGATGATCAGACCCGCGATCATCGCGACGTATTCAAAAAGCATCCGGCAGTTCCGCGCGGTCGTGATCAGGAAGGAGATCGGCGTCAAGAACAGCAAGGCCGCCGCGAAGATCGGCGGCAAACCGGCGACAAGGTAAAAACCGACAAAGCCGAATATTACGGCGACGCTCATATAGCCGATCGAAAGTCCGTTGCAGAACGGAATGCGCTCCTCGCGCGGAAGAGCGGGGAGCAGCCGCAGCGATTCCACCCACATGCTCACCGACGTGAAATGGGTCGGCAGGAGAAGCGGCTTGAGCCGCCCGTCGGCGGGACGAATGATCGGCAGCAAGGCGACGACCATCGGCATCAGCCGGATCGCCGACAAGGTCACAGCGATCGCCGCTTCAAACAGCGCGGCGCCGGTGCCGAGCGCGGTGATGAGGATGAGTTGCGCCGGCGCGGCCCAGACCAGCAGGCTCGACAGCGCCAGCCACCACGACGAAAACCCGAGATCATGCGCGATCGCGCCAATCCCGACATAAGTGCCCGCCAACACCAGCGCGAAAACCGAGTTCCAGGCGGAACGAAAGCCGGCGAAAAATGCGCGGGATGGGGAGTGCGGAACGTGTCCGGTGGTGGAAGCCGACATCGCGCGTTTGGTGTCACACTGCTCGCGCGCATGCAATCGCGCCACGCGCGCAAGCCGCATGCACAAAAGCAAAGGCCGGGCTTAAGGCCCGGCCTTTAGGGTTGAGCTTAGCTCTTGGTGATGAGCGGCACTTTGGGCACCGACCCACCGCGCGGCGGGGCTTTCGCCGCTGGCTTGCGGGGCGCGCGCGGCTTCTTCGCTTTCGCCGCCGGCAGCTTGTCGGGCTTTGGCGTGACCGGGCCCTCGAGGAACTCAAAGCCGAGCTTGTCGCGGCCGTTCTCGTCCTTGGTGACGATCACCCTGACATGCCCGCCGCCCTTGAGTTTACCGAACAGAACCTCATCGGCGAGCGGCTTCTTGATGTGCTCCTGGATGACGCGCGCCATTGGCCGCGCGCCCATGAGCTCGTCATAGCCGTTCGCGATGAGCCAGCGCGAGGCTTCCTCCGAAAGCTCAATGGTGACATTGCGGTCGCCAAGCTGCGCCTCGAGCTGCAGCACGAACTTCTCGACCACTTTGGCGATCACTTCCTGCGAAAGATGCGCGAAGGTGATCGTGGCGTCGAGGCGGTTGCGGAATTCCGGCGAGAACAGCCGGTTGATCGCTTCGGCGTCGTCGCCTTCCCGCTTGGTGCGCGTGAAGCCGAACGCCGACTTCGCCATGTCGGAGGCGCCGGCATTCGTCGTCATGATCAAGATGACGTTGCGGAAATCGACCTGCTTGCCGTTGTGGTCGGTCAATTTGCCGTGGTCCATGATCTGCAGCAGCACGTTGAACAGATCGGGATGCGCCTTCTCGATCTCATCGAGCAGCAGCACGCTGTGCGGATGCTGATCGACTTGGTCGGTGAGCAAGCCTCCTTGATCGAAGCCGACATAACCCGGAGGCGCGCCGATGAGGCGCGATACGGTGTGCCGTTCCATGTATTCCGACATGTCGAAGCGGATCAGCTCGACGCCGAGCGACGCCGCGAGCTGGCGGGCTACTTCGGTCTTGCCGACGCCAGTCGGGCCGGAGAACAGGTAACTGCCGATCGGTTTCTCCGGCTCGCGCAGACCCGCACGCGCGAGCTTGATCGCCGACGCGAGCGACGTGATCGCCTTGTCCTGGCCGTAGACGACGGTCTTGAGCGTCTGCTCCAGGTTTTCCATCACCGCGGCATCGTCCTTCGACACCGTCTTCGGCGGAATCCGCGCCATCGTCGCGATCGTCGTCTCGATTTCCTTGAGGCCGATCGTCTTCTTGCGGCGGCTTTCGGGCAGCAGCATCTGCGCGGCGCCCGACTCGTCGATCACGTCGATCGCCTTGTCCGGCAGCTTGCGGTCGTGGATGTAGCGCGCGGACAACTCAACCGCCGCCTTGATCGCCTCGCCGGTGTATTTGAGCTTGTGATATTCCTCGAAATACGGCTTGAGACCCTTGAGGATTTCGATCGCGTCAGGCACCGAGGGCTCGTTGACGTCGATCTTCTGGAAACGGCGCACCAGAGCGCGATCCTTCTCGAAATACTGGCGGTATTCCTTGTAGGTGGTCGAGCCGATGCAGCGGATCGTGCCGGACGCGAGCGCCGGCTTCAGGAGATTCGAGGCGTCCATCGCCCCACCGGACGTCGCTCCCGCGCCGATGACGGTGTGGATCTCGTCGATGAACATGATCGCGCCCGGATAGGCTTCGATCTCCTTGACCACCTGCTTGAGCCGCTCCTCGAAATCGCCGCGATAGCGCGTGCCGGCGAGCAGCGTTCCCATATCGAGCGCAAAGACCGTCGCATTCTTGAGCACGGCAGGAACTTCGCCGTGCACGATGCGGCGCGCCAGTCCTTCGGCGATCGCGGTCTTGCCGACCCCGGCTTCGCCGACGAACAGCGGATTGTTTTTCTGGCGTCGGCACAGGACCTGGATCGTGCGGCTGATTTCCGCGTCCCGTCCGATGAGCGGGTCGATCTTGCCGTCCTTCGCCTTCTTGTTGAGATTGACGCAATAGGCTTCGAGCGCGTCGCCCTTCTTCTTGGGCGCGTCCTCGCCGCCTTTCGTCTCGGTATCGTCCTCGGCGCCGCGCGCTGGACGCGATTCCGACAGGCCGGGACGCTTGGCAATGCCATGACTGATGTAATTGACCGCGTCGTAACGCGTCATTTCCTGCTCTTGCAGGAAATACGCCGCGTGGCTTTCGCGCTCGGCGAAAATAGCGACCAGCACATTAGCGCCAGTGACTTCTTCCCGGCCCGATGACTGCACGTGGATGACCGCGCGCTGAATGACGCGCTGGAAGCCCGCGGTCGGCTTGGAATCTTCCGCACCGTCGGTGATGAGATTCTCGAGCTCGGTCTCCAGATAGCCGAGCAGGCTTCGCCGCAGCTTGTCGAGATCGACATTACAGGCGCGCATCACCGCCGATGCGTCCTGGTCGTCGATCAAGGACAGCAGCAAGTGCTCGAGCGTCGCGTATTCATGGTGCCGCTCATTGGCGAGAGCGAGCGCGCGATGCAAAGACTGTTCGAGGCTGCGCGAAAAAGTCGGCATTAGCTTTCCACTTCCATCGTTCTTTGTCTTGAGTGCCCCGCGACGTTCATTTCTTTTCCATCACGCATTGCAGCGGATGCTGGTGCTTGCGGGCAAAGTCCATCACTTGCGTGACCTTGGTTTCCGCCACCTCGTAAGTGTAGATGCCGCATTCGCCGATCCCGTGATGATGGACGTGGAGCATGATGCGTGTCGCCGCCTCGTGGTCCTTGCTGAAGAAGCGCTCCAGAATGTGGACCACAAATTCCATCGGGGTGTAGTCGTCGTTGAGGATCAACACCCGGTACATGTTGGGCTTTTTGGTCTGCGACTTGGTCTTGGTGATGACCGCAGTTCCTGGCCCTCCCGGCTCGCCCCGGCGCTTGCGGTCGTCGTCCGCCATTCTTTCGCTCAGTCGCATTCGCCGTATCGCCGTTAATCTTTCCTAACGCGCATCATAGGTGCGGGGCGCGCCGCCTGCCAAATTGAGAGTTGCCCCTTTCCGGGACAATCGGTGGGTTCCTTTGCTCAGATAGCGATGAAATGCGGCACTACAAGGCGCCGCGGGCCGGTTGGCTTGTCCCCAGTGCGCACCCGCGGCGGCCCTTCGCCTCGGCGCGAAGAGAGATCCCGTGTGACGCGATTCGATGGCGCGGCCAACGCTCCGTTAAGGACAGCGCCTAAGAACTATCTGGCATTCGCCAGACTGCCGCGACAGAGCCTTAACCAGAAAAAGCCTTGTGGCGTCTCACTTTTGGCCCTTGCGCGCCGTCCACGCTTACCAAGACCCCCCGATTTTTCGCTGTGCGGATACACCAGGTATTTAAGGGCGCTGCCTTATCACGGTAGGCGAATTCAACCGTCACCGGATGAGCTGCCATGAAGAGCTTGTGGGGAAAATTCAATCAGAGCGCGCGCGCCTTCGCGGATGATCGCCGCGGCAATATCGCCGTGACCTTCGCGCTCGCGACGCTGCCGGTCATCGGCATGGCCGGCGCGGCCGTCGATTACAGCCACGCCAATTCCATCAAAGCCGCCATGCAGTCGGCGCTGGATTCCACCGCGCTGATGCTGTCGCGAGACGCGTCGGACTTGAGCAATACCGACCTCCAGACCAAGGCGAAGAATTATTTCACGGCGCTTTTCACGCGGCCGGAAGCCAAGAACATCACGATCAGCGCCACTTATACCGAAACTGGTGGCTCCCAGGTCGTCGTCAACGGCGCGGCCACGGTCGATACCAATCTGCTCGGCATCCTCGGTTACCGCCAGATCGCCGTGAACGGCACTGCCACCGCCAAGTGGGGCACCGAGCGTTTGCGCGTCGCGCTTGCGCTCGACAATACGGGCTCCATGGCCTCCGACGGCAAGATGACCGCGCTCAAGAGCGCAACCAAGAGTTTGCTCAATCAGCTCAAGGCCGCGGCCAGCACCAATGGTGACGTCTACGTGTCGATCATTCCTTTTGCGAACGACGTCAACGTCGGCACCAGCAACTATAACGCAAGCTGGATCGATTGGGCGGACTGGGACGCCGATAACACGACTACGAGCTGCACGGGGCGGCGCGGCCGCACCTGCCGCACGGTTCCGCTCAGTCACAGCACCTGGAATGGCTGCGTCACCGATCGTGGCAATAGCAATACCTATGTCGGATCAAACTGGGACCAGGTCGTGACGCTGCCCACGAGCAGCCCTAACTCCAAATGGCCGGCCGACGAAGATGACTATTGCCCGGTGCAAATGCGCGGCCTGTCCTACGATTGGACGGCGATGAACAACCTGGTCGATTCGATGCAACCCGCGGGCTCGACCAATCAGCCCATCGGCTTGGTCTGGGCGTGGCAGTCGCTGGTCGGTGGCGGCCCCCTCACCGCGCCGGCGAAGGACTCCAACTACACCTACAAGGAATACATCATCCTGATGTCAGACGGTTTGAACACCGAAAACCGCTGGACCACCACGCAGTCTTCGGTCGACAAGCGCATGTACGATTCCACCGCGGGTGGCACCGGCACCTGCGCCAACATCAAGGCGTCAGGCGTCACCATCTTTGCCATTCAGGTCGATACGGGCGGCGATGGCCTCTCGACCATCATGCAAAACTGCGCGAGCTCGTCCGACAAGTTCTACCGCATCACCTCGGCCGGCGATCTCGGCACGGTGTTCAACGCGATCGGCACTAACCTGACCAAGCTGCGCGTCGCCCGGTAAGCCGATACTTCGACGATCCTCCAAACTAAAAAGCCCGGCCTTGCGGCCGGGCTTTTCTATTCCAAACGCTGGACGCTACGAACGCAACGCGTACGACAAGCTTACTTCGCCAAGCTTACTTGGTCTTGGCGAGAGCGGTTTCGAACGGCTTGTAGGCTTCCTTGGCGAAGTCCGAATAGAGCGCACCGATCTTGGTGGCTTCCGCAACGAACGCCTCATAGGCGGTCTTGGCGTATTCGGTCTGCACTTCGATCGCCTTGTCGAGGCTCTTCACGCCGAGCAGCTTCTCGAAAGCCGCGGTGCCGTCCTCGAAAGCCTTTTTCGAATAGTCGGTGATCTCGACCGCGATCGCCTGACCCTGCTTGCTCAGGGCGCCAAACGCCTTGAGGGTGGTTTCGACGTTCTCTTTGCTGACCTGCTGGAGGTCTTCGAAATTCTTGACCATGATTGGCATCCCTTTGGTTTTTCCCGGCGCCCCGCAGGGAGCCCGATCCACATTCCGGCCAACCGGAATATGACGAACATAGTGCACTGCACAATAAAGTCAACAAAAATGTTGCACTGCGAAAAATGCTTTAGATTGCAGGGGATTAGGCTTAAGACGTTATAAACTGGGCGCTTCTACGGTTATAGCTTGTGCTGGTGCAGCGGGGGCTTTTAGCTCCCCGTAACGAGCGGTTTGTCCGCTCTTTTGGGTCGGGGACCGCGATGTCGCGTGGGGGCTTTCGCAGCGTGAAGTGGGGAGCGGTTTCGCTCGCCACCCTGCTCGCGGTCGCCGCTTTGAGCACCGATCCCGCCGAAGCCCGCCGGCGTCATCGCGCCGCCAAGCCGGCAAGCGCCGCCAAGGTCGAGCGCTACCAGCCGGCCTATGCCTCGATCGTGGTCGATGCCAATTCGGGCGCGGTGCTGGAAGCGAGCGCCGCCGACGCCCCGCGCCATCCGGCTTCGCTCACCAAGATCATGACGCTCTATCTGCTGTTCGAGCGCCTCGAGGCGGGCAAAATCAAGCTCACGAGCGAATTGCCGATTTCGGCGCAGGCCTCCATGCAGGCGCCGTCCAAACTCAATCTCAAGCCGGGCCAGACCATCAGCGTGGAAAACGCGATCCGGGCGGTGGTGACCAAGTCCGCTAACGACGTCGCGGTGGCGATCGGCGAAGCTCTTGCCGGCAGTGAAGA
>JAFBAG010000159.1 GCA_019247925.1 Pseudolabrys sp. | reverse complement strand
CCACCCAGATCGACGATTTCAGCCGCATGCGGACCGCCTTTCGGGCGGCTTAGCACATCAAGGCGGCCAGTTGGATGGCTAGTCGATCGTGCGGCCGGTCATTGCGGCGAGCGAGCGGACCAGACGGTCTGAGATTTCGCCCGTGACCGGCATCTTGTGGTCGCGCTCGTATTTCTCGATGGCGCGCTGCGTGTCGGGATTGAACGTCCCCGTCGGCTTGATCTGGCCGTAGCCGTAATCCGCCAGCGCGCGTTGCACGGCCTGGACGCGCTTCGGCGGCGCGATCAGTTCGGCGATCGGATCGGCCTTCGTGGCACCCTTCGGGCTCGCCTTGACGGTGGCCGCCGCAACCGCGCGCAGTGTGTCTTCGTTGGCTTCGATGGCGATGCGGGCGCCGCTCGCTTCGGCGAAATCCCGCAGAGCGGCATCGGTCTGGCCGCCCCAGACGCCATCCGCCGGGCCGTCATAAAAGCCCTTGCGCGACAATTCGCGCTGCAGATCGGCGACGATCATGGCGCGTGCGCGCGGCGCGGGACTTGCGGTCACGTTCGTCGCGGCGCGGGGTGCGGCGGCGGGCGCGGCCGGAAGCTGGAAGCGGTTGGGTGTCATTGCATTAGGCAAAGCCGGCGCGAAGACGCCTGGCCGCGGCCCGATCTCGGCGAGTGGCGTCTTCTCCATCACAGTTTCGGCCGGCCGCGCGCCGAACCAAGGCGACGGATGCGGTCCCGACTGCAGGAATAGCGCATTGATGAAAATCGCCGCTGTCGCGGCCATGCCCAGCATGAAGCCTGCGGATTCCCGCGGATGATCAGCGACCAGAATGGCGGCGCGGCTCATGATGCCCTCACGCCCTTCGCTGCGGGCTGATCGAATTCGTTTCTGCATTACGACCCCTGTTACGCACTTTTCTTGATCGGTTCATTTGTCCGCTCGGGCCCGCGGCGCTGCAGCACGTGGGTCGCGGCGGAAGGACGATGGCCCTCGCAATCCAGCGGCAGCGTCACCGTGACCGTTGTCCCCTCGCCAAGCCGGCTGGCGACGGCGAAGTTGCCGCCGTGAAGCCGGACGAGGCCTTTCACGATGGAAAGGCCGAGGCCGGTGCCGTCATGGCGGCGGTCATAAGAGCCGCGCGCCTGGAAGAACGCCTCGCCGAGCCGCGGGAGATCTGCTTCCGCAATCCCGACGCCGTTGTCAGCGACCGCCACAACGAGCTGGCGGTCTTCGCAGGTCGCGCTGACAGTGACTGTGCCGCCGCGCTCGGTGAACTTGATCGCATTGGAAATAAGATTGATCAGAATTTGATTCAGCGCGCGGCGGTCCGCAACCAATTCGGGAAGTCCCGCCGCGGTGCGCAGGCTGAGGTCCACGCCGGCCTCGCGCGCCTTGAGCGCCAGGAGATCGCAGCAACCGGCGATGACCGGACCCGGCACGAAAGGCTCCGGCGCAATCTCGAAATTGCCGGTGTCCATCTTCGACATGTCGAGCATGCCGTTGACGACCGACAGCAGATGACGGCCCGATTCATTGATGAGACGGGCATATTCGCGTCGCCGCGTCTCGTCGATCGCGATCGCCGCATTGGTCATCATGTCGGAGAAGCCGATGATGGCATTGAGCGGCGTGCGCAGCTCGTGGCTCATCGTGGCGAGGAAGCGGCTCTTGCCGGCATTGGCGCGCTCGGCTTCGGCACGGGCTTCCTGGACCGACTGTTCTTGCGCCTTGCGGACGCTGATGTCGCGCAGGACGGCGATGATTTCGCGGCCATTGGCGCCGACGGCGCGGCAGCGCATCTCGACCCACAGGAAATGGCTGGCCCCGCCGTCGCGTCGCAGGCGGAATTCCAGCGCTCCGTCGCCGCCCTGCAAGGCGGCCTGGAGCGTGCGCAGATAATGCGGACGGTCGTGCAGATGCACCCGGTCGAACAGGCCATGGCCGGCGAGCCGCTCGGCCGGACAGTGCAGCATCGCCTGCGCCGCGCCCGAGGCGACAATCACATCGCCGTTTGCAGTGTGACGCGTGATGAGATCGGGCACCGCATCGGCAAAGCGCACGTCCCCGGGCACGCCGTGGTTCATACGACCCACCGCCGCGCGCGCCAAGTTGCCCGCATTGCGGACGCAAACGGCAATGCACGTCATCAGCACCGCGCCGGCCAGCACGACGGGCCAGCCATAGGCTGTGGCACCGATGAAAAATCCCGCCGCCGAGACGACCACTAGCGCCGCCGCGGTCGAGAGCATCTGCGCCGCATCGAAGCGGCCGCTGCGCGACAGATAGAATGCCAAGGCGAGCGGCACGAGCAGGCAGCCGATCAGCGCGATTTCCCAGGCGCTCGGCACGCCGCGCACGACCAAATAGAGCGGTACCAGCGCCATCGCCGCGAGGCTGCCAAGGAGCCGCGGCGCGATGAACCCACGATGTAGCGTCGCGGCGGACGCGTCGCGCCGCGCCACGGGATGCACCAAGGCGTCGGTATAACGGCGGATCGACGTGAGGAAACTCACGGGTCCCTGTCTACGCGTTTGTTTGACACGCGCCCCTTATTACGGCGCGGAATTTAGGCGCTGGCGGCTTAAGTGAACGCTAAACTGCGGCGGCGCCGGGCATTTTGGGTGGGCTTCGGCTTTGCATTTGCCGTGCATGGTGAACGTTCCGTGCGCCCGCATGGTGAAGGAAATCTTAGCGCAGGCCGAAGCGACGGCAGCCGCGTGCAAAGCGCCCGGTCTGCCTGCTCTGGGTCTATAAAATTTGAAACAAATTCACTTTGAAACTGGACAAAAGGCGCGCGTCGCCGCGAACCGCAACTTCAAGCCTCTCTGGTAGTTTTGCATCAAAGGCGGAGGATCAATCCGCCGGGGCAAGACGGGTGGGCAATGTTCTTTATGTTGCGAATGGCATTCTGGCTTGGCATCGTTTGCGTGCTGCTGCCGGTCGGCAATGGTGCGTCGAGCGGTGCGCAGGTCGATCCGGCGAGCGCGGTGTCGGCCGCCAGCGCCACGATTTCCGACATGAGCAATTTTTGCGGCCGGCAGCCGGAAGCCTGCGAGGTCGGCGGCAAGGTCGCTGTTGCGATCGGCCACAAGGCCGAGGCCGGCGCCCGCACGCTCTACGACATCATCTCCGCCAAGCTCAACGAAAAGGGTGAAAAGCAGGCTGCCGAGCCGCGCAAGAGCGCCGCTTCCACGCAAGGCACCCTGACTGCGACCGATCTCGCCGCCGCCTGGCAAGCGCCCGTTCCGCTGCCTCCGCGGCGTGAAGCCAAAGTCGGCCGTCCCGCCGCGTAATCCCGGACGCAACTTCGCATTGGCTGCCATCGCGGGTCCGGCCTATATAAGGCCGGGACGCATTCGCATGCCGACGATCGCCGAAATCCTGGAGAACTTCGCCCTGCTCGATGAGTGGGACGATCGCTATCGCTATGTCATCGAGCTCGGCCGCGACTTGGCACCGCTGCCGCAAGCCGACCATGTCGAGGCGAACAAGGTCCAAGGCTGCGCCAGCCAGGTTTGGCTGATCACCAAGGTCAAGCCAAACGGCGCGGGTGGCCCAAAACTGGAGTTTGTCGGCGATAGCGATGCGCATATCGTGCGGGGCCTGATCGCGATCCTGCTTGCGATCTATTCCGGCCAACACGCGCGGGACATTCTCGCCACCGACGCGGCTACACTCTTCGATCAAATGGGCCTGCGCGAAAATCTCACGCCCCAACGCTCGAACGGATTGCGCGCCATGATCGAGCGGATTCGCGCCGAAGCCCGCGCCGCCCTCGCCCCCGCCTAGACCTCCACGACGAATTTCTCGCCGGGCGCGAGCCAGGACCGCAACGGGGATTGCGACGGCCCGCGCGCCTGCGCCGTCAGGCCGTAATGCCGCGCCAGCCGGTCGAGCGCGAGCTGCAGCACGACCTTCGCGGAGCGTGCCGGCCAGCGCCGTTCGCGTTCGACGTCCTCCAATCCTTTCAGGAAGCAGCACACATCCATCAGCAGACCGGAGAATTCCGGGCCGGCGGCTTCCAGCGCGGCATTGACGCGTTGCCGTGCGGCGAGCATCGCTTCGGAAAAGGTCATGCTGGACATGGCATGGCGCCGGTCACGCGCGGTCTGGCTGTCCCAGTTCGAGGTCGTGCGCGGCATCATGTGGGCGCAAGTGAAATCAGCGCGGAGCTTATCGCCGGCCAGCAACTGATGCGGCGCGATCAGCGGTTGTCCGGTCCGGTCCTTGCGTTTGGCGAGCCAGGCGAGCGGGCTTTCCGCGTCGTCGGCCAAGACCTCTTCCGGACCATACTCAGTATCGATTCGCCGCGCCGATAGGGAGAGTGTTGCGCGCGCTGCGCCCCGACTTCCGCCGTGACCCCGGTCAATTTCGATTTTTTCATGCCGGGCACCGCCGCGCCGCCGCCGCGAGCGCGGCAAAGGCGTGTTCAAGCGTCTGCAGCCGCACATCGAGGACGCGGTTGTCGCGCCGCGCCTCGATCAGCGCGCAAGCATGCCCGGCTGTGGTCCGGTCGCGCCGGAACAAGCGGCCGAGACGCCGATAGCCGAGCCCGAGGCTGACATGCGCAAGATAAATCGCGCACTGCCGCGCGAATGCGACGGGTGCCGCGCGACGGCCTCTGGCGCGCATCTCGCCGACCGGCACCGCGAACGCCGCCGCCACCAGGGCCTCGATCAATGCACACAATGCCTCGTTCGAGACTGGCAATGCCGCCCGTTCCCGCCGCCGTCCGAATTTTCCGATCACCACTGTCATGCAGCCTCGCTGTAGGAATAATTGCCTATATACGTAGTTGACGCCACAACGTCAATATATAGGTTTGGCGGGCCGTGACAGGGCTGCGCTTGACCTAAGCGAATCGAATTTGGATTTTGGGCTAGGGATTGGGCCCTAGGGCGTAAAGCCCTAGGGCTCGCCGCCCTAGGTGACCGTGGACGACTTGCGAAAATCGCAAGTTTTCTATTGGAAAAGTCGAGTCGAGGGCATAACCAAAGTAATAGGACTATTCCTATTAGATAAAAAAGACGGGGGCCGAAGCCCCCGTAAGTTGGTGCGAAGTCCCGTGCGTGGC
>JAFBAG010000066.1 GCA_019247925.1 Pseudolabrys sp. | reverse complement strand
CATATCGAGCGCGTCCCGGATTCGGCCGACGAATGGCTGTGGACCGTGCGTTCGCCCTTTTATGATCTCGGCGGCTGGAAAGATTACGCGGCCGAGGAACGCCGTATCATCGCCGACAGCGTGCGCCTTTACCCGTGGGAGCATCTTCGCGCCGCGGTGCGCTCAACGTTGCTGCAATTCGCCAACTTCACGACCGACATCACCACCGCGCCGCACGAAATGGTCTATACGTTGCAGGCCTTCGAGAACTACGCGCCGCAAATTCTCGATCGCGTCCGCGCCGCGCGCCAGCAAACCGGAGAGGTCGAAGTCCGGCCCCTCAACTATCTCCACGTGCCGGTTGCCGTTTTCTCCCTGCTCGGGCTCGCAGTGATTGCGTTTGCGCCCCGGCGTGCCCGGCTGCAACCGCAGGCCGTTGCACTCGCGGTCACGATTTTGCTGGCGCTCCTTCTTAACGCCGCCATTTGCGGGGTCTTCTCCAATCCGGTGAACCGCTACCAAAGCCGGCTCATATGGCTCGCGCCACTCGCCGTGATGATTGCAGTCGCGACCCGCACAAGAGAGAATGCGGCATGAGACTTCTCGCCGCCCTCCTCGCCCTCACCTGCGGAATGACAGCCATGGCTCACGCGGATGCCCTCAAAGACCTCGCGCCGACCGGAAAACTGCGCGCCGCCATCAACCTCGGCAATTCGGTGCTGGCGCAAAGCGGCCCCGACGGGCCAAAGGGCGTGACGGTCGATCTCGCGCGCGAACTCGGCAAACGGCTCAACGTGCCGGTCGAGCTCGTGACCTACGACGCCGCGGGCAAGGTGTTCGACGACGCCAAAAACAACAAATGGGACATCGGCTTCGTCGCCATCGAGCCGGTGCGCGCCGAGTTGATCGAATTCACCGCGCCCTACGTGCTCATCGAGGGGACCTACATGGTGCACAAGGATTCGCCGCTGAAAAAAGTCGAGGATGTCGACAAGCCGGGCATCCGCATCGCGGTCGGCTTGAAATCGGCCTACGATCTCTATCTCACGCGCACTATCAAGAACGCGACCATTGTTCGCGCTGAAGCCGGCGGCGGCAAAGCGATGATCGACATGTACCTGCGCGACAAACTTGAAGTCGCCGCGGGCGTGCGCCAGCCGCTCGAGGATTACGCCAAGACCAATCCCGACATGCGGGTGATGGACGGCTATTTCCAGCAGATTCGCCAGGCGATGGGCGTGCCCAAGGGCAAGCTCGACGGCGCGAACTATTTGCGCGCTTTTGTCGACGAGATGAAGGCGTCCGGCTTTGTCGCCGAGGCTCTCAAGCGCATCGGCCAGGTCGCTAAAGTGGCGCCGCCGGAACGCTGACGCTCAGGCGACGCCGAGCTTCTTCTGCAGGCTGGTCGACGACGTCGTGTATTGAAACACGAGCTTCTTGTCCGGGAAGACGTAATGCGAGGCCTTTCGCGACATCAGCGCGGCCTCGTGGAAGCCAGATAGGATCAGCTTGAGCTTGCCCGGATACGTATTGATGTCGCCGATGGCGAAAATACCCGGCTCGCTTGTCTCGTAGGCCGCCGTTTCGACCGGCACCAATTCCTCATGGAGATTGAGCCCCCAGTCGGCGATCGGCCCGAGCTTCATGGTGAGACCGAAGAAGGGCAGCATCGCGTCGGCCTCGATGCGCACCGCCTCCCCCTTCTCGGTCTTGACATTGACCGCGCGCATCACGCCGTTCTCGCCTTCGACCGAGGTCGCCTGGCCGAGCACGAAATCCATTTTCTTTTCCGCGACCAGCGCGCGCATCTTGTTGACGCTGTCGGGCGCCGCACGGAATGCGTCGCGCCGGTGCAGCAGCGTCAGCCGGCTCGCGAGCGGCACCAGATTAAGCGTCCAATCGAGCGCGCTGTCGCCGCCGCCGACGATGAGGACGCGCTTGCCCGTGAACTCATCCATCTTGCGCACCGAATAGTGCACCGACTGTTTCTCATAGGCCTCGATCCCCGGAATGGGGGGCCGCTTCGGCTGGAACGAGCCGCCGCCCGCCGCGATCACGACCACCTTGGTTTCGAAGGTCTTGCCGCCGTTGGTTTTCACCCGGAACGCCGGCTCCCCGATCTTTTCGATGCTCTCGACCATCTCGTTGAGATGAAATGTCGGATTGAACGGTTTGATCTGCTCCATGAGCTGATCGATCAGAGCTTGCGCGGTCACTTTCGGCAGCGCCGGAATATCGTAGATCGGCTTCTCGGGATAAAGCTCGGCGCATTGCCCGCCGACCTTGTCGAGGATGTCGACGAGATGCGCCTTGATATCGAGCAGGCCCAGTTCGAACACCGCGAACAGACCGACCGGTCCGGCGCCGATGATCAGGCAATCGGTTTTGATGGTTTCAGTCATCGCTCTTTGTCATGGCCGGGCTTGACCCGGCCATCCCGATAAGGGACGCACTGCGTTGCTACCTAAGCGGGACCACCGGGACAAGCCCGGGTGGTGACACGGGGGAAAGGCCGCGCCGAGAGCTGAGATATGACCAACACCGACAAAATGCAGAAGGCCTCGCCAAAGCCCGCCCCGCAGCTTGCCGAATATCCGCATCGCGTCGCCGAAATCGTGCGCTTTGCGGATCTCGACGCGCAGGGCCACGTCAACCAGGCGACCTATGCAACCTATTTCGAGAGCGGCCGCGTCGGCATGTTCCGCGACCCGACGCTCGGCGTGGGCGTGCCGGGCATCACGTTCGTTCTCGTGCGACAGGAGATCGACTACCTCAAGGAGTTGCACTGGCCGGCCAATATCGTGGTCGGCAGCGCGATCCTTGAATTCGGCCGCTCGTCCTTCAAGGTCGCGCAGGCGGTCTTTCGCGACGGCGTCTGCACCGCAACCGGCCGTTCGACCATGGTTTGCATCGACAAGACGACGCGCAAGGCGGTCGCGCTGCCGGAGCCGGCCCTTGCGCGCTTGCGCGAATGGAAACTCGCGTGAGCTTTAAGCCTGCCGCTCCGGCGTCGTCACGACGAGCCCGTCCAGCTCATCGCTGACCACGATCTGGCACGAAAGCCGCGAATTCTCGCGCACGTCGAAGCCGAAATCGAGCATGTCTTCTTCCATCGGCGAAGGCTCGCCCACTTTGGCGCGCCACGCTTCGTCGACATAGACATGACAGGTCGCGCAGGCGCAGGCGCCGCCGCACTCGGCCTCGATGCCCGGAATGTTGTTCTTGATCGCGGTTTCCATCACCGTCGCGCCATTGTCGGCGTCGACCGTGCGCGCGGTACCGGTGTGCTCGATATAGGTGATTTTTGGCATCGGTGAGGGCTTGAAGCTGCGCCCCCTATATAGGCTTGAGCGGGACGGCGCCAGATCGCGCGGCGCTTAGGCGGCCTGCAGGATTTCCCCGATCGCCGCGCGCGCCTCGCGCACCGCTTGAGCCAGCCGGTCAAAGGCGCATTCGCGTTCGATACCGTCCTGGCAGCGCTCCAGCTCCTCGGCCGCGGAGGCCACGGCGAAGGCGCCGATACCGCGCGCCGCGCCTTTGAGCGCATGCGCGAGCGCGCTCAGCGTCTCAGACTCCGCCTCGCACATTTCGCGCGTCAGAGAGGCAGCCTGGGCGTCGAACAGGCGCAGCACTTCGATTTCCAGGGCGTGGTCGCCGAGGGTCATGCGGCGCAGGTGGTCGCGGTCGATGGCGTGTTCGGCGCCGGGTGACATGAGGCGATTGTCCCGCGGGCGGAACAAGCCCCGGTAAACGCCACGCACCGGCACGCTGCCGGCGGCGGATCATGGTTAATGAGGAGTTAACGATACTCGGAAACCCTTCGCCACCGCGGGTTTTCATCGTTTTGCCAAGCAGATAGGATGGCTGACCGGAATTTTGCGGGCTTTTTTCCGCGGGTTCCGAGGCCGTTGGACCCCCGCGCCCAATCCTCGCGATTGTGCCGGCCCGCGTGCCTAATGGTTCGGGCCGACATTTGTGCGGCGTAATGACGAGGCGACGAATGGCAAATACCCCGCAGAAAGCCAAGGACAAGAACTTGGACGCGGACGCGCTCGGCGCGGCTCAGGAGGCGATCGCGGACGTGCGCGGAAGCCTTCGTGGCGTGCCCGAAGCCGACCGCCGCCGCGAGGGCGTCGACGCCGACCTTTTCCAGGATGAAACCGCGGCCGAATGGACCGCGGACGCGCCGGTCCGCCGCGCAGCGAATGATGACCGCGCCGCGATCGGCAAGATCCTCCAGACTCTGCAGCGCCGCCCGGCGCGCTGGCCCTACGTCGTCGCAAGTCTGTTGGGCCTGACCTGGCTCGCCGGGGCTGCCGCCCTCGCCACGATCTACAAGGGCGAATTGCAGGCGCTCATCCTCGCCACGGATATCGGCGTCCCGGCTTTGATCGCCCTCGTCGTCGCCGTCATCATTCCGATCGCGATTTTCTTTGCCCTCGCCCACACCGTCGCGCGCGCCGCCGAATTGCGGGTCGTCGCGCAGACCATGGCGCAGGTCGCGATGCGCTTTGCCGAGCCGGAAACGGCCGCGCGCGAATCCATCGTCAACGTCGGCCAGGCCGTGCGCCGCGAAGTCGCGGCGATGGGCGATGGCGTCGAACGCGCGCTCGCGCGCGCCGCCGAGCTCGAAGCCCTGGTCCACAACGAAGTGTCGGCGCTCGAGCGCGCCTATAACGACAACGAAGTGCGCATCCGCGACCTGCTCGCCGAATTGAACGCGCAGCGCGAAACCCTGGTGTCGCAGGCCGATCAGGTCCGCAGCGCCATCAATAGCGTGCATCTCGACCTCACCCACGACATCTCCACGATCGGCGACGTCGTCGCCGAGAAGGTCAGCGACGTCGCGCAGCGCATCACGCGCAACATCACGGAAAAGGGCGAGCACATCACTCTGGCACTCGGCCATGCCGGCGACTCGATGATCGACGCCTTGTCCGAGCGCGGCTCGACCTTGCTCGACCGTCTCGAAACCACCGGCGACCGCGCCACCAACGCCATTTCCTCGGCCAGTGACCGCCTCTCCGCCAGCCTCAATTTCAAGACCGACCACGTCCATGACGAATTCGCCGAGCTCGCCGCACGCCTGCAGCAGATGATGACCACCCGGCTCGATCAGGTGACGCAGGGCTTCCAGCAGAAATCGAGCGCGATTGTCGAGCAGATGGCGAGCCGCTCCCACGAATTCACCGAGACGCTCACCAATACCGGGGCCACCCTCACCGAAGCGATCACCTCGCGTGGGGAGGAGGTCAACAGCACGCTGCGCAAGACCGGCGAGGCGCTGGCGCTCGACGTCTCGCTGCGCGGCACCGAAGTCGTCTCCAAGATGGAGCAGACCGGCGCGCAGATCACCGAAACGATCGTCGGCCGCAGCGACAAGGTGGCTCAAACGTTCCAGGACAGTGCGCAGACGCTGGCCAATTCCATCGAGACCCAGGGCAGCGCGATCAAGGACATGCTGGCCGCCCGCCTCCAAGCCTTCGAGACCATGTTCAATCAGAGCGGCACCGAGCTCACCGAAAAGGTCGCGCGCGAAAGCGGCGCGCTGGGCAACCTGATCGTGCGCAATATCAGCGAATTCGACCGCACCGTGAAAACCTATGGCGGCGAGATCGTCGAGCGCCTCGGCGGCCGTACCGAAGAAGTCGCCGACGCGATGAAGCGTTATGTCGACAGCTTCGACGAACGCGTCGCGGCGCGCGGCACCGAGATCACGGCTTCGCTCGAGCAACGTCTGACCCAGTTCGAAACCGTCATGGGCTCGCACGTCACGGCGCTCGCGGACCAACTCGCCACGGGCGGCAAGGACGTCGTCGCAGCCATCGATCGGCGCATCGCCGAGACCGGCAGCACCATCACCGCGCGCGGCAATGAAGTCGCCGACGCCATCGCCACCAAGACCGCGGAGATCGACACGACATTGGGCGCCAAGGCGCTGGAAGTGGCAAGCACCCTCGACGCCCGCGTCACGCGCATCGCCGAACTTGGCGAGACGATCCGCTCGACCGCGAGCCAGGCCGAGCGTTCGCTCACCGACCTGTCGACCAATACGACCGAGGCGATCCGCACCGCCGCCGGCGATGCCGAGCGCTCACTGCTCGGCGTCTCGGCCGAAGTCGCGCGCAATTTCACCGCCAAATCCGGCGAGATCACCGCGGCCGTCACCGCGCAGGCCGAGCAGATCACGACCGTGCTCTCCGAGAAGAGCGGCGGCATCATCGCCGCGATCACCGACAAGGGCCAGGAATTCGCCGCCAACATCACCCAGGCGACAGACACGGCGGTCAAGACGATCGAACAGAAAAGCTTCGCTTACAGCCAGACCATGGCGACCAACTCGGAGGAACTCGCCCGCGCGATCACCGAAGCCGGTGCGACCGCGACCGGGGCGGTGTCGAAGACGCTCGCCGAGCTGCAGGACGTCACGCAGAGCGCCATTGAGCAGTCGCGCGACACCTCGAAGGCCGCCGTCACCGAAATGCTCGAGACGCACGGCATGCTGCGCTCCGACTCGACTGCGATGTTCGAGCGGCTGCGTGAGGCCAATATCCTGCTCCAGGAAGTCCTCTCCGGCGCCCATGAGAACATGAGCGCGCTGGAAAACACACTGATGCTGCGCGTGTCGGACTTCGTCACGGCGATGAACCGCGTCTCGGAAACGACCATGGCGGCCACAAGCAATGTCGAGCAGAACATCGGCGATTTCCGCGACGTCACTTCGCGGGTGGTCACCGACCTCGGCCAGCTCACCATGCAATTCGACATGCACGGCCGCGAACTAGCCCGCGTCGCCGAGATGCTCGATCGGTCCAATCGGCGCACCGAGGATGTCGTCAACGAGCGCCGCGTCAATCTCGAATCCCTCGTCTCGACGCTCGACATCCGCACCGACGATCTCGATCAGCGGCTCAAGCGCTTTGCCGGCCTTCTTGACGAGTCCCTCGAAGCCGCTGGCACCCGCGCCCGCGAGATCGCTCGGGTCGTGTCCGAAGCCAATGCGGAGAGCGCCCATATTCTCGCCGACCAGTTCGACCGCATCCGCACCGCAGCCGAAGAAGAGCGCCGCCGCACCAGCGAGACGATGCGTGGGCTCACCGAGCAGACCAGCGAAGGACTGCAGCAGATCGCCGATCAGACCAACAGCACGATCCGCGTTCTTTCCGACCAGACCAACAACACGATGCGCACAATCTTCGAGCAGTCGACCGGCGATGCGCAGCACATGCTGCATGCCGCGACCGAGCGCTTCGGCGAGATTATGCGGAGCATGAAGGACATGGCTGCCGAGATGTCGCGCGAACTCGAAGCGACGCGTGGCGAACTGCGCCGGGGCGTGCTCGAAATGCCGCAGGAGACCGCGGAAAGCGCCGCGCAGATGCGCCGCGTCCTGGTCGACCAGATCGAGGCGCTTGCGGAACTCAACCGCATCGTCGCCCGCCACGGCCGCAGCCTCGATACCGCCGAGCCGGTGCGTTACGTTTCGCGCGAGGAAAACTATGCGGAGCGCCGCAGCGAACCTACCTCGCGCCCCGCGCCGCGCAGCGAGCCCGCGGCCTTTGCTCCGACGCGGCCTCGCCCGGCGGAGACCTCTGCGCCGGCAGCGTCCGCCGCATCCAATCCCAATAATCGCGGGTGGCTCACTGAATTGCTCAATCGCGCGTCGCGCGAGGAAGGCGATACCGCCCGACCATCCCAAGGTGGCGAATCTCTCCGCGACAACGTATCGCGCGACACGCGCCGGGACGCCGCGGAGCGTACACCACGTCACAGCCTCGAGTCTCTGGACTCCCTGTCGGTCGATATCGCCCGCATGATCGATCACGACGCCGCGGCCGATCTGTGGGACCGCTATAAGCGCGGCGAGCGCAATGTCTTCACGCGCCGGCTCTACACCTTGCAGGGCCAGAAGGCGTTCGACGAGATCCGCAGCAAGTATCGCGCCGACCGCGAGTTCAAGCAGACCGTGGATCGCTACATCGCCGAGTTCGAGCGCCTGCTCGACGAAGTGTCACGCGACGACCGCGGCCAGGTCGTGGCGCGCACCTATCTGACCTCGGAAACGGGCAAGGTCTATACGATGCTGGCGCACGCCGCCGGCCGCTTCGACTGACACTCAATCGCTGAATAAAAAAGGCCCGGGTAATCCCGGGCCTTTTCGTTTTCGGTTGTCCGGCGCTATTGCTGGCGCCCGGTCTGCGGCTGCCCGGACTGGCCGCGTGAGCCGCCGCCGAACAGCAGCGACGAGGGATTGTTGCCGATCTGCTTCGCCGCGCGATCGATGGAGCTGAGCGCTTCCCGTGCGGTGCGGCCGACCGAGCCGAACTCGCGCGTCCCTGCCGCGGTGAACTTGTTGATCCCGTCGGTGATCTCGTCCGTGCGCTTGTCGAGATTGGCCGCCAGCGTGCGCAACGCCTTCGCAGTTTCGGCCACCTCCCCGCTTTTGCCGTCGGCTCCGCCCAGCAAGTTTTCCAGGCCGGCGATAATGCGGTCCACGCGCTCGGAATTGCGGGCAAGCGAGGCGGAGAATGTCTCGATGTTCTTCAACGCATTCTTGAACGTGCTTTCGTTGTCCGCGATGAAGTCGTCGAGCCGGCGCAGAACTTCGCGCGCACCTTGCGTCACGTCCTGCGCCTGACCGCGCGAAGCCACGAGGGTCGCCGGGTTATTCTTGTCATTCGGCAGCGGAGGCTTGTCGGACGAGCCACCGGCGAGCGCGATCGATGCGATCCCGGTCAGGCCCTGGAACTCGATCGAGACACGGGTATCGGGGCGGATCTGCACGCTCTTATCGATCGAAATTTGCGTGATCACCTGTTGCGGCTTTTCCGCGTTCAGACGCAGGTCGCCGACCTCACCGACGCGGATGCCGTTGAAGAGCACCGCCGCGCCCGTGCGCAGGCCCGAGACCGGCTCCTCGAAGACGATGCGGTATTGGGCGCGCTCGCCGGTGCCGCCGACGCTTTGAAACCAGTAGACGAAGCCGAATACGGCCGCGACGACGGCGATGGTGAAAAGTCCGATCAGGGCGTAATTGGCACGCGTTTCCATGGGCTCTATCCGGCTAGCTGGTCCGCAGCGTCGGCGCGGAAGCGCGGGAGCGCTTGCCGCGGAAATAGGATTTCAGCCACGGATGTTCCGAGGCCAGCATCTGATCCATCGTGCCCGCTGTGATCACCTTTCCGTCAGCCAGCACGGCAATCCGGTCGCAAACAGTGTGCAGGCTGTCGAGATCGTGGGTTACCATGAAAACGGTCAGCCCTAAAGTGCGTTGAAGCGTCCCGATCAAATTGTCGAATTCGCCGGCCCCGATCGGATCGAGGCCCGATGTCGGCTCATCGAGAAAAACGATTTCCGGATCGATCGCCAAAGCACGCGCGAGCGCAACGCGCTTGGTCATGCCGCCCGACAGTTCTGAGGGAAACTTGTCGCGCACGTCGGCCTTGAGCCCGACCATCTCCAGTTTGGTGACGACGAGCTCGTCCAGCATCTTTTCCGGCAAATGCAGATATTCGCGGATCGGAAACTGGATGTTTTCGCGCACCGTGAGCGACGAGAACAATGCTCCGTGCTGAAACAGCACGCCCCACCGACGTTCGATCGAGCGCAACTCCGCCCCCGAAGCGGCGCGCGTATCGATGCCGAACACTTTGATGGTGCCCTCGCGCAGCGGCAGGAGCCCGATGATCGTCCGCAGCAGGACGGATTTGCCCGACCCGGAGCCGCCGACGAAACCCAGGATCTCGCCGCGATAGACATCGAGATCGAGCTGATTGAGCACGTTGTAGTCGCCGAAGCCGACCGTGACGCCGCGCGCCTCGATCACGACCTCGCGTCCCTTGCCGTTTGTCGCGCCGTTTGCCGCCATGTCACATCCCGATCGAGGCAAAGAAGATGGCGAACAAGCCGTCGAGCACGATCACCAGAAAGATCGATTCAACCACCGAAGCCGTCGTCTGCATGCCCAGCGATTCCGCCGAGCCCTTCACGGCAAAGCCCTGCACGCAGGCGACCACCCCGATGATCAGCGCCATGAACGGCGCCTTGATCATGCCGACCTTGAAATGGTCGATGGTGATCGATTCCTTGAGCCGCGACAGGAAAATGTCTGGGTCGATGCCGCCATAGAGCCAGCAGACGAGCCCGCCGCCATAGAGCGCCGCCATCGAGCCTATGAAGGTCAAGATCGGCACGCCGATGAGGAGCGCGACGATGCGCGGCATCACCAGGACTTCGACCGGGTCGAAGCCCATCGTGCGCAACGCATCGACCTCCTCGCGCATCTTCATCGAGCCGAGTTCGGCGGTGTAGGCCGAGCCGGAGCGGCCCGCTACCATGATGGCGACGATCAGGACACCGATCTCGCGGAGCACCAGGATGCCGACCATGTCGACGACGTAGACGTCGGCGCCGAACTTGCGGAAATGGAAAATGCCCTGCTGGGCGATGATGCAGCCGATCAGGAAGGTGATGAGGAGGATGATCGGCACCGCGCGCCAGCCGACATTGTCGAGATGGTGCACCATCGCGGTGAAGCGCATGCGGCTGGGGTTCAAAAGCACCCGCCCCGTCGTCGCCGTGATCGCGCCGATCATCGATGCGTTGGAGAGAAAAGACTCGATGACCGTATCGATCGTCTTGCCGATCGCGATCAGGCCGCGGCGCAGCGGATTTGGCAGCGCCCGTGGCGTCGCCTCGTCGAGATTGACGCCCTGCATCTCGGCGAGAAGCGCCCGGTAGTTTTCGGACTGCCCGGCGAGCGAGGGTTCGATCCCCTGCGCGCGGAAGGTGCGCGTCAGCCGTTCGATCAGCCAGGCCCCGAACGTATCGAGCCGTTCGATCGCGCTAATGTCGATGCGCACCGCTCGCGCTGCGCCCGCCTCGGCCGCCCGCGCGTCGATCTCACGCTCGATGGCCGCGGCATGCCGCGCCACCCAGGCGCCGCCCGCCGCAAGTTCGAGCCGGTCGCCGCTAGCCTTGCTCTGGAGAAATGTTTCGCCGTTCACGCCGCGTCCCACCGCGTCCTGCCCATACTTGACCATTGGCCGGGAACCTGTCGAGGGTTACACGTCCTCGATATGGTTAACACCCTGTCCCTTTTCGCTACGATCGAAAGCTGGCCGATAGCCGGTGCTTTCACCATTAGTCGTGGCGCCAAGACGCAGGCGCAAGTGGTCGTTGCCGAGATCACAGATGGAAATAACAAGGGCCGTGGCGAATGCGTTCCCTATGCGCGCTACGGCGAGACCCCGGAAACCGCCGTCGCCGCGCTTAAGGCCATGCGCCCGGCCTTGGCCGAGGGGCTGGACCGTGCCGCGCTGCAAAGTGCGATGCCCGCGGGCGCGGCGCGCAACGCTCTCGATTGCGCCTTTTGGGACCTTGAGGCGAAACGCCGCGGCAAGCGCGCTCATGAACTGGCGGGCTTCCCGGAGCCGACTCCCTGTGTCACCGCCTACACGATCTCGCTCGGCACGCCGGACACGATGGCCGCCGCCGCCGCGCAGGCCAAAAGCCGCGGGCTCCTCAAGATCAAGCTTGGCGGCGACGACAGCGATGGCGGCGATTCCGCGCGGATCGCGGCGGTGCGACGTGCGGCTCCCGACACAACGCTCATCGTCGACGCCAATGAAGGCTGGAGCGAAGCGAGCCTTGCCGCGAATTTCGCCGCCTGTGCGCAGGCGCGCGTGAACCTGATCGAACAGCCTCTGCCGGAAGGCCGCGATAGCGCGCTCGCGAAAATCAAACGGCCGATCCCGGTCTGCGCCGACGAAAGCGCGCGCGAGCGCGCCGGATTCGCAGCGCTCACCGACCGCTATGACGCCATCAACATCAAGCTCGACAAGGCCGGCGGCCTTACCGAAGCGTTGGCTATGGCGCAGGAAGCCGAACGCCTCGGCCTCGACATCATGGTCGGCTGCATGGTCGCGACATCGCTGGCGATGGCGCCGGCGATTCTCCTGGCGCAGCGCGCACGCTACGTGGACCTCGACGGACCCTTGCTGCTCGCCCGCGACCGGGAACCAGGCCTGCGCTATGCCGGCAGCGAAGTTTTCCCGCCACCTGTTTCATTGTGGGGCTAGCGCCGCAGTTTGTTCCCGAAGTGTCCACAAGCTGTTGGTTAACAAATCCTTTCCAAAATTCTTAACCCGTGCGAGCATCCCCGTAATAACGCGGCCGCCGAGGCGACTTGGTTAAGGCCGTTAAGGGTAACGGGGGTTCGGGGGTCATGGGGTTCCGCAGCATCATTGCGGGCGCTCTTCTTCTTGCGAGCGGCGCGACGTCCGCCTCGGCGACGATTCTCATTTCGGAAGATCGCGGCGGCCAGATTGGCCACTACCTTCAAACCTTCGCGGTCGCTCGCGCGTCCGGCGAGCGCGTCGTCATCGACGGCAATTGCCTGTCCGCTTGCACGCTGGTGCTCGGCCTGATCCCGCGCGAACGTGTCTGCGCGACGCAGCGCGCACGGCTCGGCTTCCACGCTGCATGGATGCCGGATGAAAACGGCCGGCCGGTCACCTCGCCGATGGGCACCCAGGCGCTCTGGAACATTTATCCGAACCATGTGCGCAGTTGGATCAGCCGCAATGGCGGGCTGACCCGCAAAATGATCTTCCTGCAGGGCCGTGAGCTCAACACGATGGTGGCGAGCTGCAATCAGAGCCCGCGCATCGAGCGTGCCGCCATCTCGTCAGACCGCATCACGACGGGTTCGGTTCGCTACGACCGCCGCGCACGCGCCGCCAGCAGCCGCCGCTAACGCCATCGCCAGATAGGACAGGCCGCCATAGCGTGCGTAAAGCACGCCGGATAGACCCATGGCCGCGGCCATGGTCAGCCCCAGCACGATCGAAAGCTGTCCCTGCGCGCTCGCGCCTTGCCCCGCCGGGGCGCGCTGCGCCACCAGCGCCAACGCCCCGAGATGCGTCGCGCCGAAGGACAGCGCATGCAGCACCTGCAAGGCGGGAAGGACGGCCGCCGGCGGGTCGAATGCCATCGCCATCCAGCGGATCACCGCGCCGGCCGCGCCTGCGATCAAAAGAATGCTCGGCGACGGCAGCCGCGCTTGGGCGGCGAACAACAGGATTTCGGCGACGACGCCGATCGACCACAGCGCCGCAATGGTGACGCCGCCATAGCCCTCGCCGCGCCATTGCAGCGCCGAGAAGCCGTAATAGACGGCGTGGCTCGCCTGGATCAGGCCGGCGGCGGCGAGCGTCGCGACAAAGATCGGGTCGCGCCATAACGCGAACCTGCGCCCGGGCATGTAGGTCTCATGAGGCGCCGTGGCGACGGGCTCGAGCGCATTGGCCGCCACGGCGTTCAGAACGGTGGCGCCGACCACCAGCCAGATCAAATGGCGGTGCGCCATCCAGTCGGCGGCGAAACCGGCAGCGAACGTGCCCACAATGAAGGACGCGGATCCCCACAGCCGCACCGGGCCATAGATGCGGCCGCGCGCGTCGAGGCCCTTGAGGGCATAGGCTTCGGCCAGCGGCATGATCGGCGTGAAGGCGGCCGAGCCGAGTGCGAACATGATGAGGATCATCATGAAGCCCTCGGACCAGCCGACCAGCGCATAGGTCGCGGCCGTGAGAGCGGCGAGAGCGACGATCGTGGCGCGCAGCGCATCCGCCCGGTCGGCGATCCCGGCCGCGAGCGGGATCGCCGCGAGCCGCACCAGCATCGGCACGGCCAGCACCACGCCGACCGCCTGCGCGTCCAGACCCTTGGCCGTCAGCCACAGCGGGAAAAACGGCAGCTGAATGCCGACGACAACGAAAATCGCCGCGTAAAAGACCGCCAGTCGTGCGGAAAAGCCGAAGGACAAGTCGAAGCCTTTGGGGCGAATCACCGGACCCGATTGATAAACTGCGGCAGGGACCGAAGCCATGGCGGCGCAAGAACACCTGTTGCAAGACCAAGGGCGGACCGCGCCGAGCGAGGCCGATTACGAGCGTTTCTGCGCGACGGTGATGACGACGGCACGCGGGCGCTGGTTTCTCGCCGAATATGCCCGCCGCCATCGCAAGACCGATACGGCCGCAGTGCTCGACGCCCTGCACAAGATCGAGGACATGGTGCGTGGCCGTCCCGAGCCCGCGCTCGACCGGCTGCGGGACGAGATGCGCGCGCTTGCGGCGCTGGTGCGGGACGCGCGTCGGGATTTGGCGACAACGGGCGGCGCGGTATCCGACGCGACCAAGGTGATGGTGCTGCTCGACACCCTTACCGAGAAGATCGATTTTGCGCTGACGCCGGGCGATGACCGCGTGCCCCTGCTGCTGCCGCCCGAGGCCGAGCCGCTGCGGCCGCGCCTGGTGACCGCGCCTCCGCCACCAACGCCTGCGCCGGCCCCTCAAAGCGTGCTGCCGCCGCTCGATTTCTCGCCCATGCCAGCACGCTCCGCCCCCGTCCCGGCAGCCGCGCGCGCCCACGTCATCCCCATGCCGGTAGGGAAACCCGCAGAAGCGCCGCCCCTGCCGGTGGTGGCGATCAGCGCCGACGACAATTATGTGCCTTATGACTTCGAGCCGATGGCGCAGGAACTGCCGCCACCACCCGCTGCGATGATCCGGCCTAATGTCTATGCCGATGTAATGGCGCTCACGGAAGCCGAGCGGATCGCGCTTTTCAGCTAGGCCGCGATCAGTTTATTGAACAGCTCGGTGTCGACATTGCCACCGGACAACACAGCGACCGTGACCTTGCCTTTGACCGGCACCTTGCCGGCAAGCAGCGCGGCGAGCCCGATGGCACCGCCCGGCTCGACCACCAGCTTCAATTCGCGATAAGCGAACGCGACCGCCTTCGCGACTTCGGCATCGCTCGCGGCAACACCCTCGCCGATCAGCCGCGAATTGATCGGCCAGGTCCATTCGCCGGGGGTCTGCGTCATCAGCGCATCGCAGATCGTGCCGGAGAGCTTGGCGTTCATCTCGCGCTTGCCGCTCTTGAACGAGCGCGCCGTGTCGTCGAAGCCCTCGGGCTCGGCCGTATAGATCTTCACCGACGGCACCGCAGCCTTGAGCGCGAGCGACGTGCCGGCGGCGAGCCCGCCGCCCGACGCGCCGATCACCAAAATCTCCGGCTTCAAGCCCTGCGCCGCCAAGTCTTCAGCGATCTCTTTGCCGAGCGTGCCCTGCCCCGCAATGATCATCGGATCATCGTAAGGCGGCACGATCGCCGCACCACGCTCCTTGGCGAGATTGTGCGCAATGGCCGCGCGGTCTTCTGTATCGCGGTCGTACAACACGACCTCCGCGCCGAGCGCCGCCGTGCGCTGGCGTTTGGCGAGCGGCGCGTCGGCCGGCATGACGATGGTCGCTCGCATGCCGAGCAACTGCGCCGCCGCTGCGACGCCCTGGGCGTGATTGCCGGACGAATAAGCGACGACGCCGGCGCTCTTCTTGTCCTCCGGAATCTGCGCCAGTCGGTTATAGGCGCCGCGAAACTTAAAGGAGCCGGTGCGCTGCAGCGTCTCGGCCTTGAGGAAGACCTTGGCGCCGACCGCGGCGTCGAGCACCGCCCAATTCAGGAGCGGCGTGCGTACGGCGACGCCCCTGAGGCGCTTCGCGGCTTCATCGACATCGGCGGCGGTCGGAGCTTTCACGGCGACTTTCATGCGCAGAAAATAGACCCGCGCTTGCACGCCCCGCAAGCCGACTGTCGAGCACTGTGGAACTAGGCCGCGCGGATGCGCGGCACGGTGACGAGCGGCGGCAGCGCCGGGGTCAGATCGGCGCCGAAATCGCGATCCACCCCCGTCCAGGTGATGATCTCGAACCGGCCATCCGGATGCTCGGCGACGGCGGTGCAGCTTTCGACCCAATCGCCGCAATTGACGTAGCGGATGCCGAAATCATCGCGGATTGCGGCGTGGTGGATATGGCCGCAGATCACGCCCTGGACGTCGTGCCGCCGCGCTTCATGCGCCAGCACCTTTTCGTAATCGCCGATGAAGCTGACCGCGTTCTTGACCTTGAGCTTGAGCCATTGCGACAGCGACCAGTAGGGCGCGCCAAGGACCCGGCGCACGTTGTTGTAGATGCGGTTCAGTGCGATCGCGAAGTCGTAGGCCTTGTCGCCGAGATAAGCGAGCCAGCGCGCCTGCGTCACGACGAGGTCGAACAGGTCGCCATGCACGACCAGATAGCGCCGGCCGTCGGCGCCTTGGTGGATGGCATTCTCGACAACCTCGATGCCGCCGAAATGAGTGCCGTAATAGTCGCGCAGGAATTCGTCGTGATTGCCGGGCACGTAGATGAGGCGCGTGCCCTTGCGCGCCTTGCGGAGAAATTTCTGCACGACGTCGTTGTGGGGCTGCGGCCAGTGCCAGGCCGAGCGCAGCGCCCAGCCGTCGACGATGTCGCCGACCAGATAGATCGTGTCGGCTTCGTGATATTTCAGAAAGTCGAGAAGCTTTTCCGCCTGGCAGCCGCGAGTACCGAGATGCACGTCGGATATAAAGAGCGTGCGAAATCGGCGCGCGCCGGAATCGAGGCTTACGCCGTCAACCTGCAAGCTGATCGTCCCGTTTTCATCGCGCGCACCATGACCGATATTTATGACACCGCGATGACACCGCATCTCGTACTGTCATGGGCGCGTCACCGAAGCGCGCTAGCGTTAACGCAATGGACCTTGCGACCTTAGCGGCCGTCGCCTTCACGCTGGCGATCTCCATTCACTTCGTCTCCGCCGCCATCGCGGCCATTCGCTGCCGCCGCAAAGCTGCGTTAACGCCGGTCGAGGCCGGCACACCGGCGGTGAGCCTGGTTCGTCCGGTCTGCGGCATCGAGAACTCCGTCGCGGAAACGCTCGAAAGCGCCTTCACTCTCGACTACCCGCATTTCGAACTGCTGTTCTGCGTGGCGCAGCCGCGCGATGCCGCCATTCCGCTGATCGAAAAGCTGATGCGGCGGCATCCGCAGGTTCGCGCCCGTATCCTGATCGGCGATGACCGCATCAGCGGCAACCCAAAGCTCAACAACATGGTGAAGGGTTGGCACGGCGCGAAGCATGATCTCGTCATCTTCGCCGACTCCAATGTCCTGATGCCGCGCGACTACATCCAGACACTGCTCGCGCGCTGGGATGAAAAAACCGGCCTGGTTTGCGCGCCGCCGGCCGCCTCCAATCCGATCACCTGGTCGGCCGAAATCGAGGCCGCCTTCCTCAATAGCTATCAGGCACGCTGGCAATATTGCGCCGATACGCTGGGCGTTGGCTTCGCGCAGGGCAAGAACTTGCTCTATCGACGCGACATCCTCGAAGCCGGCGGCGGCATCGCCGCGCTCGCGCGCGAGACCGCCGAAGACGCCGCCTCGACCAAGCTCATCCGCGGGCTTGGCCTGAAGGTGCGGCTCGCCGGCCCGCCTTTCGCCCAGCCGCTCGGCGTGCGCGTCGCGCGCGACGTCTGGAAGCGGCAGGTCCGCTGGGCGCAGTTGCGCCGCGCCAGCTTTCCGCTGTGCTACACCGCCGAGATCTTCTCCACCTCGCTGCCCACGATCGGCTTCGCCGCTATTGCGGGCGGCTTCCCGTTGGCGCTCGCCGCCGCCTTGGCCTGGTACGGCGCCGAATGCGCGCTGGCTCGCGTCGCGGGCTGGCCGCTCACGCCCATCATGCCCTTCGCGATGGCCGCGCGCGACCTCGCGCTCCCGGCGATCTGGATCGCGGGCTGGCGCAAGACCGGCTTCGTCTGGCGCGGTAACGCGATGCAGGCAGAGCCCGCCTCGGCTTTCGCTGCCCCCTGATATTGCTTTCGGCGCTCCGTGCCGCGCATAGTCGCCCCCGTAAAAGGGAGCGTCTCATGGATCTCGGAATTGCCGGCCGCAAGGCCATCGTCT
>JAFBAG010000262.1 GCA_019247925.1 Pseudolabrys sp. | reverse complement strand
GTGCCGGTTTTGCCGCCGACGTAATAGCCCGGGACGTTGGCGCGCGTAGCGGTACCTTTTTCGACGTTGAGCCGCATCAGATAGCGCATCTTTTCGCTGGTCTCGGGCCGGATGACCCGTTGCGCGAGTTTGGCGGCCTCTTCCGGGCTGCGTTTCAGGAAGGTCGGGGGGATCATCGTGCCCCCGTTCATCAGCGCGGAAATTCCCATCACGGCCTGCAGAGGCGCGACCGAAAGGCCGTGGCCGAACGCGATCGTCACCGTGTTCAACTCACCCCAGCGTTTGGGAATGAGCGGCTCGGCGCTCTCCGGCAGCTCGGTACGCAACCGGTCCAGTTGACCGAGCTTGCGCAAGAACCATTTGTGATGATCGATGCCGAGCGCGAGCGCCATGCGCGCCGTGCCGATATTGGACGAATAGGTGAAGATCTCAGGAACGCTGAGAATGCGCTTCTGCGCGTGATAGTCGTTGATATCGAACTTGCCGTATCGCAGCGGCACGCGCGCATCGTAGGTCGAATTGAGCGACACCTTGCCGCTGTCGAGCGCCATCGCGACGGTGAGCGCCTTGAAGGTCGAGCCCATCTCGTAGACGCCGGTGGTAAGGCGATTGAGATTGTCGTCCTTGTTGGCATCGCGCGGATTGTTCGGATCGAAATCCGGCTCCGACACCATGGCGACGATCTCGCCGGTGTGAATGTCGGCGATCACGCCGGCGGCCGCCTTCGCTTTAAATTTGGTGCGGGCCGCGACGAGCTCTTCGCGCAGCGCATATTGCACGCGCAGATCGACCGCGAGCTCGACGGGCTTTTGCAACCGGTCGGTGGCGAGACCCGCCATGTGAAGCGCGGCCAGGCCCTGCCCGTCCAGCCATTTCTCGATGCCGGCGATGCCCTGGTTGTCGATATTGACGTAGCCGATGACGTGCGAGATCGCCGGGCCGTTCGGATAGACCCGCTTGTTCTCGGTCAGAAAGCCGATCCCCGGAATGCCGAGATTGTGGATGTCCTTCTGCTGCTGCGCGGTGATCTCGCGCTTGAGCCAGACGAAGCCGCGCTTCGATCCGAGCCGCTCGCGCAGCTCGGTGGCATCGAGATCGGGCAGGACGGCGGTGAGTTGCTCGGCCGCCTCGTCGACGTCGATGATCTTGCGCGGTTCGGCGAACAGCGACGGCATCTTCACGTCGGTGCCGAGCACCTGTCCATTGCGGTCGAGAATGTCGGGACGCGCGGTCGCGACCGCGTCCTGCGTCATGGCACGCCGATTGCCGTGCGCCTCCGGCGCGGCGGCCATCATGACCAGCCGGGCCGCAATTACCGTGTAAATTGTCGCGAAGCCGAGGATCGCAAGGCCGATGCGCGCCTTGGTCTTCGTCGCGCGGTCGACATCGTGCCCGTAGAGCAAGTCGCGCATCAGGCGCTGCCAGCGGGATGATGTTGCGGTTGCCGACATCAGGTCACCGTGGCGCCACGCTGCCGGTCGCGTCCGGCGGCGTGTGCTCGATCATGTTGGCGATTGGATCGGTCTGCGGCTGCACGATGCCCGGCGGCTTTTCCGGCAGACGCGCGAGGTCGTCGAATTGGCGGGCGTCGACGCGGCGGAGCGGCAAGAACCGCTGGGCAAGATCCTGCAGGCGGGCCGGCGTTTCGAGCCGCGCCCATTCGGCGCGCAGAAGCGCAATGGCGTCGCGCTCCTGGCGGATCTCGGCGCGCACCTTGCCGAGACGCTCGGCCTGCAAGGTCGAGTCGAACTTGATCTTGTAGACATAGGACGCCGCCAGAACGAGCGCGCCGATCACCATGAAGTGGAGAAGACGCATGTCAGCGGCCCTTCATCACGGCGTCGAGGGAGGGCAGCGACGGAAGGAGCTCGGGCATTGCGTTACGTGCAGGCGCGGAGGTCCGCTCAGCCGCGCGCAACTTCGCGGAACGCGCCCGCGGATTGGCGGCGATTTCGTGCTCGTCCGCCACGACCGGCTTTTTGGTGAGCGCTTGGAAGGTCGGCGTACGGGGCTGCGTTTCCGGCGCGTGACGCGAGCCTGCGGGGCTTTTGCCGCGGTCGGCGAGAAACGTTTTGACGATGCGGTCTTCCAAAGAATGGAACGATACCGCGACGAGGCGTCCGCCCGGTTTGAGAACGCGTTCGGCCGCACCGAGCGCTGCAGTAAGCTCGCCAAGCTCGTCATTGATGAAGATGCGCAGTGCCTGGAATGTTCGCGTGGCTGGGTGAATTTCCGTGGGTTTGTGGCGCACGACGCGAGCGACCAGTTCGGCCAGCTGCAAAGTCGTTGTGAAGGGATTGCCGGCGCGGTCTTTAACGATGGCGCGCGCAACAGCGCGGGCGTGCCGCTCTTCGCCCAAAATCGCAATGACCGAAGCAAGATCCCGCTCGGACGCAGCCGCGATCAGATCCGCGGCACTCGGTCCATCGCCACCCATGCGCATGTCGAGCGGACCATCGTGCCGGAATGAAAAGCCGCGCTCGGCGCGGTCGAGCTGCATCGATGAGACACCGAGATCGAAGACCACGCCGTCGGCCTTCTGGCCGCCCGCCGCGGCTTCAAGATTGGAAAACTGGTCCTCGACCAGAGTCAGGCGACCAGCGGACTCTTGAACCAGCGCGTAACCAGCCGTGATCGCCGTGCGGTCGCGGTCGATGCCGATCACGCGTGCACCCGCGTCGAGCAGCGCGCGAGAATAGCCGCCGGCGCCGAACGTCGCGTCGATATAAAGGCCCTCGGGCTTCGGAGCGAGATATTCAACGACGCGGCGGCCGAGCACGGGAATGTGAGGGGCTGATCCGCCAGCGTCGGCCCGAGAGCCGCCGCCGCCCGCCGTCATTCCCGTGCTCCTGGCATACGCGCCGCCTTCTGCGAGCCGAGCCGCTTGCGAAGCCCGCGCACTCTGCGGGTGGCCTCCGCGAGTTCGCGCCGAAAACGGTTCGGCTCCCAGATCTGAAACTTGTGACCGAGCCCGACGAAGGTAGCCGTCTCGGTGATGCCGGCATGCTTCTTCAAGGCATCGGAGAGAATGACGCGGCCTTCGCCGTCGATCGTCAGCGTCTCGGATGTACCGTAGAGCGCGGTTGAGAATTGCTCCCTCGCCTCCGAATAGGGCGGATAGCGCTCGATCAAAGCTTCGATCTCCGCCATCAGCGCGTTCCCTCCGGCGTCGATCGCTGGCCGATCGATCGCCGGGTAGCAGTAAAGGCCGTCGAACCCATCGCGGCCGAGCACTGAACGAAACGGAGCCGGAATCGAGACGCGGCCCTTGGCGTCGAGGCGCGAGGTGACGTTCGACACGAAGCGGACGGTGACCCGCATCCCAGCCCGACTGTACGAAAGGAGAGACGATTTGGGATAACATGGGATTTTATGGGCGTCAAACAAAGGTGGCACTGCGCCGCGTCCGGCCGGCGAAGCACCTCGATCAGCGGTATTAATGGCCCTTAAACTTAAGGATCGGTTGCCGGGCACAGCGGCCACGGAACCGGCGCTGGCGTGACGGGGCGCCCACCCTGCCTTTATGATCGCCAGCCTAGTAAGTAAGTCCCATGGCGCTGTTCACGGCTGACTCCTTCATCACCAAAGACGTCATCCCCTCGCCGAATTTCGACGAGCGCAAGGATGGCCGGCCCCCCGACATGATCCTGCTGCACTACACGGGGATGCAAAGCGGCGAAGCCGCGCTGAACCGGCTGTGCACCGGCGAGAGCAAGGTGTCGGCGCATTACGTCGTGTTCGAAGATGGACGCATCGTCCAGTGTGTGCCGGAGGCCTACCGCGCCTGGCATGCCGGGGTTGCGTTCTGGGATGGCGACACCGACATCAATTCGCGCTCGATCGGCATCGAAATCGTCAATCCCGGCCATGAATTCGGCTATCCGTCTTTCCCTTTGCGTCAGGTTGCGGCGGTCATCGCGCTGTGCCGCTCGATCGTGGCGCGTCGCAAGGAGATCGCGGGCGACCTCGTCCTTGCGCATTCCGACGTCGCGCCGTCGCGCAAGCAGGATCCGGGCGAGAAATTTCCCTGGGAGCTTCTGAGCGAATCTCACGTGGGGCACTGGGTGCGCCCCGCGCCGCTCACGCTCGAAGGTCCCGGCCTTGCGCCCGGCGACTGGAGCGACAGCGTCTCGCGGCTGCAGCGCACCTTGCGAGCCTACGGCTACGGCATTGAGGATTCCGGTCGCTACGACGAGCAGACACAGATCGTCGTCACCGCCTTTCAGCGCCACTTCCGCCAGGCGCGGGTCGACGGCATTGCCGATGCGTCGACGCTCCTCACTTTGCGCGCGCTCATGGAGACGCGGCCGAACCGGCCGGTCCTCGCCGAGGCGCGTTAATCCTGCCGAAAACGCGCCGGTTGACCCCGTGCGCGCAAAAGCCCATTTAACTCCCGTCAGTCGGCCGGACGGCCGCTCCGGCGATCACCGAAAGGTGGCCGGGGAGGAAAGTCCGGGCTCCATGGACGAACGGTGCCGGATAACGTCCGGCGGGTGGCGATCTCCTCGCGGAGACACGTGCTCAGGGAAAGTGCCACAGAAAGCAAACCGCCGATCTGGATCGAAAAGATTTGGTCGGTAAGGGTGAAAAGGTGCGGTAAGAGCGCACCGCGCTTGTGGCGACACAGGCGGCACGGCAAACCCCACCGGGAGCAAGACCGAATAGGAACGGCAGAGGAGCAATCCTCGATCAGTCCTGATCCGCCGTTCGGGTAGGTTGCTTGATGCGCCGGGTAACCGGCGTGCAAGAGGAATGGCCGTCACGTACGTCACTTCGGTGGCGTGCCATACAGAACCCGGCTTACAGGCCGGCTGATACGAAGTAAGGGGGCTCGGCGGTAAAACCGCCGGGCCCCCGCCAATTTTTCGGCTACTTCGTCACGGACATTTTGATGAGCGCGGTCGAGGCGCGGCCCTGCGTGTCCTTCACATCGACGCGCAGGATGTGCGTTCCGGGCGGAAGCTCCGCGGCGCTCATCTCGATCCCGTCGCCCTTCACATGCGCTTTGAGGCGCGCCGTAAGATCGACCGACGGCGTCTTGATGTAGGTGACCTTCAGGCTGTCCTTGTCGATTTCCGCATTGTTGCGCGCCGTGAACTTGATCTTGATCGGGGTCGGCGATTTCACCGGCTTCATTTCCTCCGGCGTTACCTGCTCGATCGACGGTCCTCGCGTGATGCCGCGCAGACTCATCGCCACATCGGGCGGAGTAGGAAGCGCCGCCTCGGCTTCGGTAATAAGCGGGTCCGCCGCATAAGCGGGAAGCGCGGCGAGAACGATGGCAAGAGCGAGAACGTGGCGCATGGTCATTTCCCAACCATTATTTTCCTAGTATTCCGGAAAGCCCGGTGTAAGCCGACACGGCGATCGAACCCACGGCGATCGCCCCGGACACCAACCCCTGGATCTTTTTCACGGCCGCATCGACGGAGTCGCCCGGCTTATCGTCGCCGTCGCCGTCACCGTCCTTCTTCAGCTTGCTGGCGATGAAGCGCGAGATCAGCTCAATCAGGAAGCTGGCCCTCTCCGACGGGGCGCTGGCAACCGTAATGCCGTGACGCACGACACAGCCGGCGAAGAAGCCAAATGCGATGCTCGCGGCATATTGCGCATATTCAAGCCAGCCTTGCGCATCGGTCGGAAGGATCGGCACCTTGTCCACGCGCGCAACCACGATCGACATCACGAGAATTGACACGAGTGCAACCATCACGCCCGTCAGCAGATCCCAACCGAGCCAGCGGTCGAGCGCCTTGCGATTGAAAAATCCGAAAATGAACGGCACCGCGATCGAAACCACGCGCAGATAGACCAAAGGTAAGTCGAGCTGGATGATGATGAGGTAGTGAGCGGCGATCAGAATAAGAATGGTCGCGATGACGGCGCCATACACCGGCATCGTCGGAATGCCGCGGTTGATCGCTCCGGCGACCGCCGCGGTCTGCTGCGCCATCGACATCGTCGCAGCGGCGGAAACGGATGACGGGCGATTCTCGCCGTCCGGATCGATACCGGCGGCTTTCAGTTTTTTCTCAAGCTGCGTGACTCGCTTATTCGCCGCCTTCAGTTTTGTCATCAGCGGCTGAATGATGAAGAAGTCGCGATTGCAATGTTTGCAAGCGATCGCGTCGTCCTTGATCGTTTCCGCGCAGTACGGGCACTGCATCGTCAGCCGCCGTCGCCAATGATGCTATAGGGCGCCCAGAACAGCGGATGGGCATAGGCGAATACCGTATCACCCTTGGCGTCGGTAAAGCCCTTGCCATCGATCAACGCTATCATGGCGCGCCGCATCGCCTCGCCGCGGCTGAGCTGGCTGTCGGCGGACTGCCGCTTGAAGAGGTCGCTGATGAGTTCGCGCGCGGATTGCGAATGCACCGACCAGTTGGTGACAAGAATGGCGCGGGTCCCTGCATAGAAGAAGGCACGCCCCAGTCCGGAGGCCGCCTCGGCGCCCGCCCCCGCCCCCGCGCCGGTATTACAAGCCGAGAGCACGACCCAATCGGCGTCCAGCTTGAGCGCGAGAATTTCCTCCATCGTCAGCAAGCCGTCGCCGTCGACGTCGGCGACTTGCGGCGCGGAGAGCGCGAGCGCAGGCTGAGTGAGGCCATCGAGCTCACCCGGCACCAGGCCATGGGTGGCAAAGGCGACGACTTTGTATCCGGAGAGATCTGCGCCTTTGACGTTTTTCTCATTGGCGGCCTTGCCGAGGTGGAGCACCTTGGCGGGGTCCGCCTGCAGCGCGAGCGCCACGGCGCGTAATTCATCCGCGGTGTCGGGCAGACGCGGTAATTGCGCCAAATCGGCGCTGTCGACCCCCTGAGTTTTCGGACTGGAGCGCCGGGCCAGCGGGACGCCGCGCGTGACATTGGCGTCGGCGGAGGCGAGCTGAATTTTTTGCTCGGCCGCCGCCTCTTCCGCTTGTTTGGCGCTGAACAAAGGATCGCCGAAGGCAATGAGGTTGCCGCGATTGGCAGGGCCGGCCGGCAACGCCCGCAACGTGATCAAGGCCGCGGCCGAAGGAACCATCGTCACCGCATGCGTGCGCGCGAGCCACGGAACGTCGCGATAACCGGCGAACATCGCACCGCCATCCTTCAACGCAACCGCTTCAGTCGGCAACAATGACAGCGGCAGTAGCCCAAGCGCGCCGTTGGTCACGACGATGAGGCTGTTTGCGGATTTCCAGCCTTGCTCGACCGGCTTGAGCAGCATTTCGTAGAGCTCATAAGCGAGCTTGAGATCAAAGGCCGGAATGTCGGATATCATCGCGGCCTGTGGCTCAAGCGCTTCGCGCAAAGCCCGGACCTTGGGCTCGAGCGCCAGCGCGTCGCCGGGGATCGCCGCGAAAGCCACTTGGCCGGCTTTCGGCACCGCCCAGACGAAGCTGCCGCGCTGACCGAAATAGAAGGACAGCAGCGCCTCGCCCGGCTTGAGCGCGGTTTTGATCTTCTCGACCGACGGCGGCTTTGGATCGACCAGATCCGCATAAGACGGGAAGCGCTTGTTGATCTCGGCCCGCGCCTTGTCGCGGTCGGCGCGCAGTTTGTGGATCGCGGCGGTGAGGCTGCGAATGCCATTTTCGTCGCGTTCGGAGGGCGGCAACGCCAGGGCGTTGTTGAGAACACCGAGCTGCGCGTTCACCTGCTTGGTCGTGTCTTGTTCGGTGCGAACCAGCTCTGCAAGCGCCGGATCCTTTACCGTCATTCGCGCGCTCGAAGCGGCAAGGGCCTGCTGCACGGAGCGCCCACGAATGGCGTCGGCGAGCGCGAAAGTCTCAACCGCGGCGTCGCCGCTGCTGTTGGAGCGCGCCAGGACGCGAATGTAGGACTCGGCCACCGATTGCAGCACGCGGCTGCGGCGTGCCGTCGTCGATGTGTCGTCATCGTCGGCGTTTTCACGCGACGTCGCGACCAAGGTCGGAATGGCGAGCTTGAATTCCTTGATGGCGTCGGCGTCACGCCGTGCCAGCGCATAACCTTGCGCCAGCATGCCCCGCGCCATCGCACTGTCGAAATGGTTCTCGCCGAAGCGGCTGGTGGTCTTCTTCACCAGGCCTTGCGCAACCACGATTCCGTCGTCGATGCGATTGGCCGCGTAAAGCGAAGTAATGCGCGAACCGCTGGTCAGAACATTATCGCGGCGCAACGGCTCCCATTTCGCCACCGCGCGTTCGATCTGGCCATAGATTTCATTGGCTTCCTTGTCTTTACGCTGCAACGTTAGGATGGACGCGTATTGCGACAGCGTCGTCACGTAATTTTGGCTATCCTCCGCAACACCGACCGCGGTCTGGACATCGACAGCCGCCTTCACGATTTTTTCTGCGTCCGCATAACGGCCCTGATCGACCAGCACCGAAGCGAGTTCGGTCATGAAGGCGCGCGATTGGGGATCATATTTGCCGGCGATCTTGAGAACGTTCAGCAAAGCCTTGCGCGCATCGGCCTCCGCTTCGGCAAGGCGTCCCTGCTTAGCCTTGACCCGCGCCTGCGCCCGCAGACTATGGTTGGCGGAAACCTCCATCTGGCTGACGGGCACCTTGTATTCGAACTTCGGGATGTCGGCGACAGCGCGGCGGCGGAACGCTTCGGCGCGCTTATAGAAATCTTCCGCTTGCCGGTACTGGCCGCGCGCCTCGAACACGAGAGCCTTCGCTTCGTCGGCATCGGCCTCCCAGGTATTGCCGTAGCGGTTGTAAGATTCACGCCAGGAGGGATGGGGGCTGCCACGCGCCTCGGACACGCGCGAAATCACACGCTGGGCATAGGCATCCGCTTGAGCGACGTCGCCGAGCTGCACCAGCAGATTGGCAATGTTACGCGCGGCGTTGATCATCGTGCCGCGATTGCCGCCGGTTTCGCCTAGAGCAACATTGGACTGCAAAACATCGACCGCTTTTTTCGGATCGCCGAGCGCTTGATACTGAATTCCCACCATCTGGCGCACCCGGCTCATCTGGCGAACGGAGGCGCCGGACTTCTGCCCGATTTCAACTGCTTTGAGAGCATCGGCCAGGGCGTCGGCATTACGCGCCAGTGACGCCCGCGCCGCAGCGCGGTCGTAATAAAACTGCACAAGACTTTCGCCAGCCAGCGCGGGCGAAGGTTGCGTCTCCGCATCGGCCTGCGCTTTTGCGATTTTGGCCGCGTCAGGCTTCTCCTGGTCGAGGACCGCGGTGATGTCAGCGATCGAACGAGGCGGCGCGACGAATGCGGTCTGGACGGAGCTGATGTCGCCTTGCGGTGCGGCTTCGACCGGCGCGGCCGGAGCGGCTTTCTTGGCGGCGATTTTCTGTTCGGTCGCAATCACACAGGCACGCACTTTCGGGCTCGCCTGCGATCGGCATGCTTCGAGCGCCGAACTGTCGCCGCGCTTGCCCGCCATGCACGCCTGCACGATCGGGCGGC
>JAFBAG010000177.1 GCA_019247925.1 Pseudolabrys sp. | reverse complement strand
CCGGATGTCCTCGACAATATCGGGGAAATATTTGGCGTAGTTCTGTTCGCTCACATAGCCGAGGTGAGGGGTGATCACGACGTTGTCGAGCTTGCGGTAAGGGTGGTCCTTCGGCAGCGGCTCGACTTCAAACACATCAAGACCCGCTCCGGCGATCGTTTTATCCTGAAGCGCCTTGAGCAAGGCCGCCTGATCGACGATCGGCGCCCGGGCCGTGTTGATGAGGTAGGCGCTCTTCTTCATGCGGCCGATATCAGCTGCGGTTACGGTGCCGCGCGAGCGATCGGAAAGTTGAAGGTGGATCGTCACGAAGTCGGATTGGGCGAACAGATCCTCCTTGCTCGCATATTCGGCGCCGGCGGCTTGCGCCTTCTCCGGGGTTAGATTCTGGCTCCAGGCAATTACCTTCATGCCAAAAGCTTTGCCGATCGCCGCGACCCGCGAACCGAGCTTGCCGAGGCCGACGATGCCGAGCGTTTGTCCATCGAGGTCGCGGCCGATGGTGATCTGCCAAGTTGCTTCTTGACCTGGCCCACCGGCTTTCATGCGCGCATTCTCGAAACCGATCCGGCGCGTCAGTTCGAGCATCAGCCCGAAGACGATGCCTGTCGTCGGATTACCCACTCCGCCTGTGCCGCATACGACAACGCCGCGCTCATTGGCTGCGGCGACATCGAAGGAGTTGTTCTTGGCGCCCGTCGTGATGAGCAGCTTGAGATCGGGAAGCTGCTCGATCACTTTGCGGGGGAAGGGCGTCCGTTCGCGCATCCCGACGACGATGGCGAAGCCTTGCAGCGCCTTGACCGCTTCGTCCGGACTGGCGAAGGGCTTGTTGAAGACCTTGATCTCGACGTCCTTTTGGATCGGCGACCAGTCCGCCATCTTCATCGCCACGTTCTGGTAGTCGTCGAGTATCGCGGCCTTTATCGCCATAGCGCGCCTCAATAATGAGAAGGCCGGGACTTAAGCCCGGCCTCGTCGCGATCTCAAGATGGGTGGCGGCTTACCGCGGCGCGCCGTGCAGGCCGCCATTCTTGGCGTGCCAGGCGGGACCCGGCCCGCGCATGTAATGGCGTTCGGGCCGGTAGGGGTGGGCGATTTCCTGGAACAGGCGACTGAAGAACTGGATGACCACCCCATCGAGCTGCGCGAGGCGTGGCAGCGTAACGTGCGAAATGGCGGCGATGGCCCTTCCCATGACGTCCCTCCATGTCCCGGGCTGAAAGCGTTGCCCGTACCCTTTGGTCGCGTCCCCACGCGCCAAGGTTCAACAAGAGGATGCGCCTCAAGAAGTTAAAGGCGGGTTGCGCCGCAGGGTTTCCAAACTCTTCCGCCCGCCCCCGGATCGGCGGCGTCTAGTTGACCTTCACCCCGGCGGCTTTGACCACGGCTTCCCATTTTTTGCGTTCTTCCGTGAGGAACGCCTTGAATTCCTCCGGTGACATCGGCGCGGGCACCGCTCCGACCTCGAAGAACTTCTTCTTGGTGTCGTCCAGCGCCAGGAACTCGCGCAGATCGGCGTTGAGCTTCTTGGCAATGGAGGGGGGCACGTTGGCGTGCACGAATACGCCGTGCCACGCCGACGCCTCGAAGCCGGGCAGCGTGGCGGCGATGGGCGGAATTTCCGGCGCGCTGGGCGAGGGCTCCAGCGTGCTCATGCCGATCGGCCGCACCGCGCCCGATTTCACTTGGGGCAGCACCAGGGTGATGTTGTCCAAGGCGATGTCGATGTGACCGCCGATCAAGGCATTCATCGTTTCGTTCGAGGCACGGTAGGGGACGTGCGTGGCCTTGGTGCCGCTCATCGTCAGCAGCAGCTCGGTGCCGAGATGTTGCGATGTGCCGATCCCAGACGAACCATAAGAGAGCTTGTCCGGATTGGCCTTCATGTAGGCGACCAGCTCCGGCATCGTCTTGATCGGCAGCTTGTTGGACACCACTAACAGGTTGGGTACGCGCGCGATCAGCGAGATCGGCTGGAAGTCCTTGTCGGTATCGTGCGGCAACGATGCGTAGAGGGTCGGATTGATCCCGAAGGAGCTCGTCGTGCCGATCAGGATCGTGTAGCCATCCGCTGGGGCTTTTGCCGCTGCCGTGGTTCCGATATTGCCACCTGCGCCGGCACGATTTTCAACGACGACCGGCTTGCCGTATTTGGTGTTGAGATAAGAGGCGAGCATCCGGCCGAAAAGGTCGGTAGTCCCGCCGGCGGCGAATGGCACGATGATGGTGACCTGACGTTCCGGCCACTTGTCGTCGGCGCTCGCCGGCGTCGCCAGCGCCGCCAGAACCGCGATGATCGCCCCGAAAATTCTCATGTCGCCCCCCATTTGCAGCGCTCGATCGCGCCTTGTTGGGCGCAGCCTACAGCTTGCGCCAAACGCTGTCGCTCGTTACATCAGCGACAAATTCTCCCCCATCCTCTGAGGATCAAGACAGCCCATGAACGGCCGGCAATTCATCTATCACATGCAGGGCCTGACGAAGGCCTATCCGGCCGGCAAGAAGGTGCTGGAGAACATCAATCTCTCCTTCTACCCGGACGCCAAGATCGGCGTGCTCGGCGTCAACGGCTCCGGCAAATCGACCCTGCTGCGCATCATGGCCGGCATCGACACCGAATACGCAGGCGAAGGCTGGGTCGCGGAGGGCGCGCGCGTCGGCTACCTCGAACAGGAGCCGCAGCTCGATCCTAAAAAATCCGTCCGTGAGAATGTGATGGAAGGCGTCGCCGCCAAGAAGGCGCTGCTCGACCGCTACAACGAGATCGCCTCGAATTATTCGGACGAAACCGCCGAGGAAATGGCCAAGCTCCAGGACGAGATCGACTCCAAGAACTTGTGGGACCTGGACAGCAAGGTCGATCAGGCGATGGACGCGCTGCGCTGTCCGCCGGATGACGCCGACGTGACGAAGCTTTCGGGCGGCGAGCGGCGGCGTGTCGCGCTTTGCAAGCTGCTGCTCGACCAGCCGGACCTGTTGCTGCTCGACGAGCCGACCAACCATCTCGACGCCGAAAGCGTGAACTGGCTCGAAGGCCATCTGCGCGACTATCCCGGCGCGATCCTGATCGTCACCCACGACCGCTACTTCCTCGACAACGTCACCGGCTGGATCCTCGAGCTCGACCACGGCCGCGGCATTCCTTACGAGGGCAATTACACCTCCTGGCTGGAGCAGAAGCAGAAGCGCATGGAGCAGGAGGGCCGGGAAGACGAGGCCCGCCAGCGCACGATTGCGCGCGAGCAGGAATGGGTGCGCGCTTCGCCCAAGGCGCGGCAGTCGAAATCGAAAGCCCGCTACGAGCGCTACGAGGAATTGCTCAAGGTCGCCAACGCCAAGGTCAACACCGTCGCGCAGATCATCATTCCGGTCGCCGAACGGCTCGGCAATAACGTCGTCGATTTCGATCATCTGCGAAAAGGCTACGGCAACAACCTGCTGATCGACGATCTCACCTTCAAGCTGCCACCCGGCGGAATTGTCGGCGTGATCGGACCGAACGGCGCCGGCAAAACCACGCTGTTCCGGATGATCACCGGGCAGGAAAAGCCGGACAGCGGCACCATCAAGATCGGCGAAAGCGTGCAGCTCGGCTATGTCGATCAGTCGCGCGATGCGCTCGACGGCAAGAAGACGGTGTGGGATGAAATCGCTAACGGGCAGGACATCATCCTGCTCGGCAAAAAGGAAGTGAACTCGCGCGCCTACGTTTCCTCGTTCAATTTCAAGGGCGCCGACCAGCAGAAGAAAGTCGGCGCGCTGTCGGGCGGCGAGCGTAATCGTGTCCATCTTGCCAAGATGCTCAAGTCCGGCGCCAACGTTCTGCTGCTCGACGAACCGACCAACGATCTCGACGTCGATACGCTACGCGCGCTGGAAGAGGCGCTCGAGGATTTCGCCGGCTGTGCGGTGATCATCAGCCACGACCGCTGGTTTCTCGACCGCATCGCCACCCACATTCTCGCCTTCGAAGGCGATAGCCACGTCGAATGGTTCGAAGGCAACTTCCAGGACTACGAGAAGGACAAGATGCGGCGGCTCGGCACGGATTCGATCATCCCCCACCGGCTGAAGTACAAAAAGTTTACGCGCTGACATCGCCAGAACGCGGGAAAAACGCCGCAACGCGAGTCGAGTTAAGGTAAACGCCGCCTCGCGCACTCCGCTACCGCCGTTCGCGGTAAACAGTTCCCCAGGGAAGGTCACGGCAGGCGGGGACGTGCCGGCGATGCGGCGGCTTGCAGTCATTGTTGGCGTGGTGATGAGCGTCGGCGCAGCGCATGCGCAGTCGCCATCGTTCCGCGGCGCGCCGCTGGGCTTTGTGCCATTCTACTCTGACGGATGCGGCGGATACGATTGCGAGCGCGGTGCCGAAGTCGATCGTCCTGCCGTTCGCAAGGTCCGCAAGCGCTTGCCCGAGCGCACGTCGAAACGCGAAACGCCGCCCGTTAAAGCTCGAAAAACAATCGCTCCCGAGAAACGAACCACAGCCACG
>JAFBAG010000094.1 GCA_019247925.1 Pseudolabrys sp. | reverse complement strand
CGGTACCGTGAAATTCTTCAACACCCAGAAAGGCTACGGATTCATCCAGCCGGATGACGGCTCGAAGGATGTGTTCGTTCATATCAGCGCAGTCGAACGCGCCGGTATGCGCTCGCTCGTCGAGGGCCAGAAGGTCAGCTACGAGATCGTCACCGAGCGTGGCAAGCAAGCCGCCGGCAATTTGCAGCCGGCCTGATTTTTCGATCGTGTCTGATCTCAGGGGCCCGGCGGCGACGCCGGGCTTTTTGTTTATGCGCTCACGCGTATGTGCGGAATACGCGGCCCGATGAAGGGTTAGCGTCTGTGAAACGCGGCGTTCAGTCCGTGTCCACGGGAGAAAGCATCCATGAAATGCAACCTGCTCTTTATCGCGGCCCTTGGCTTCGTCGCCTGGGGTGCGCCCGCAACCGCCCAGCAGTCTGCCATGACCTTCTTCGTCACCAGCGCCGGACCGGGCAAGGGTGCTGATCTTGGCGGCCTCGAGGGCGCCGATCGCCACTGCCAGACGCTCGGCGGCGGCGGCAAAACCTGGCGCGCCTATCTTTCGACCCAAGGGGCAAATCCCGTGAACGCGCGGGATCGTATCGGCCGCGGGCCATGGCAGAACGCCAAAGGCGAGGTGATTGCCACCAGCGTCGATGATTTGCACAGCGCCAACAACAAGATCACGAAACAGACCGCGCTGTCGGAGAAGGGCGATGTCATCAATGGCCGTGGCGACCAGCCGAACCGCCATGACATTCTCACCGGTTCGACGCCGGAGGGTCGCGCCTTTCCAGCCGACAAGGACATGACTTGCAAGAACTACACGAGCAGCACAGAAGGTAGCGTAATGCTCGGCCATCATGACCGTAACGGTCTCGACGACAGTGCAGCGTCCAAGTCATGGAACTCGTCGCATCCATCGCGCGGTGCGGGCGGCGGCTGTGCGCAGACAGACCTGCGCGGCACCGGCGGCGATGGTTTGCTCTACTGCTTCGCCACCAACTGACGAAAATCCCGGATCTGCAAGCGGGCGCGCTCCGGCGCGCCCGCTTCGTTTTGCGGATATGATGCAAGCGGAAACGGCAGGAGCATCGTCATGCGTTACGAGCTTTATTACTGGCCCGAAATCCAGGGCCGCGGCGAATTCGTGCGGCTCGCGCTCGAAGAGGCTGCCGCGAATTATGTCGACGTCGCGCGCGGCAAGGGCGGCACCGGCAAGACGATGAAGTTGATGGCGAGCGCCAAGACGCCGTCTTTCGCGCCGCCGTTTCTCAAAGCGGGCCAGGTTGTCATCGGGCAGAGCGCGAACATTCTTCTTTATCTCGGCTCGCGGCATGGTTTGGCGCCGAAGAGCGAGGCGGGCCGGCTTTGGATCCACCAGATCCAGCTCACCCTCGCCGATCTGGTGAAGGAAGCGCATGACACGCATCATCCGATTGCGTCATCGCTTTATTACGAAGACCAGAAGCCTGAGGCCAAGCGTTATGCGGCGCATTTTCTCGACGAACGGGTGCCGAAATATCTCGGCTGGCTCGATGGCTTGGTGCGCAAAAGCGGCGGGCCGTTCCTGACCGGCCGCAAGCTGACCTATGCAGACCTCTCGTTGTTTCAGGTGGTATCAGGTCTGCGCTATGCCTTTCCGCAGGCGATGCGCGCGATCGAGAAGAAAGTGCCGCGCGCGGTCGAGGTCCACGACCGGGTGATCGCGCGGCCCAATATCGAGAATTACCTCAACTCGAAACGGCGGCTCGCCTTCAACGAGATGGGAATATTCCGGCGCTATCCCGAGCTTGATGCTTGACGATTACCCGTGCGCCGCGAGCGGCTTGCCGTCGATCATGACGGGTTTGGCCCAGATCAAAACGAAGGCGATGAGGCAGGGCACTTTGCCCTTGTTGACCCAGTTGTGGATGGTGCCGCGCTGCACGATGACGTCGCCCGCCTTGATGGGCACCACGACGCCGTTGTCGAGCTCCATATGGATCTCGCCCTGCATGACGATGCCATAGTCGAGGGAATCCGTGCGGTGATTGCGCGGAGTCACGCCGGGATCGAATTGCACCACCCGGAAAACGCTGCCGCCATCGAGTGACGTGCCCTTGATGTTCTGGATCGGGTCCTCGAACTTGTCGTTTGAGATGGGGAAGCCCTCGCTCATCCAAATTTCCGAGTATTCAGCCCCGGGTCGCGGTTTTTTGGTCACCGGGGAAATGGCGTCGATTTCGACAATCGCCTTGCCGTTGTTGTCATGACCAGTGACGACACGACGGACCTTCAAACTCATGGCTTCTGCTTCCTTTGTATTTTACCCGGGGGCGTGGACTCGACGATAAAGGGTTGCGATCATCCGGTGAAGCGCGAAGGGCCTTCATGAAACTCAAGCTTGCCTTGGCCGCGGCGATGCTCTCGAGCCTCGCCCAGGCCGCCGAGCCGGTGAAGACGATCGGCGTCTATATCGAGCCTTTTTATCGCGCTTCAGCGGCGCCTAGCGAACCGCGCCACGTCGCCGTCGGAAAGCGCTATGACGCGCTGCTCGCCTCCGAGAAGCGCGAGGACATTCTGGCGGTGCGCGACTTCATCAAGGCCGAGCCGAAAGTCGTGACGCCGATGGCGATGATGGCGCTCGCGACGCGGCTTTACGAGGTTGGCGAGCGCGACGAAGCGGTCTTCTGGTTCTACGCCGCCAAAGACCGGATGCTCATTCTGATGGAAGTCGCGCCGCCGAAATCGCCCCAGATCGCGCAGGCGGCCGACGCCGTCGGCGCATTTTCGCGTCTCGCCGGGCCGGTGATCAATGGCTACGCGTTCTGCGACCTGAAGAACCAGCAGGCGATCCGCGCCGCCGCGCTCGACTGGGTGGCGGCCAATCCTTACGAAGTCATGTTCATGGCGCAGGTCAATGCGCGTTCCGGCGACCGCGCCGCGCTTGCCGCAGCCGGTCTCAAGATCGCGCGCGACAACGCCGCCAAGGAACGCGGCTATTTCGAGGACCCCGCCAATCGCGACAAGTTCTACGCCGCGCGCAAGCAGAACGAGGCAGATGCGAAATACTGCTGGCGTTAGGACCTGCGGCGGCGCTTCGCGGCTCTTGCCGTCGCACGCTTGAGCTTCGCTGCGCGCTCGCGCCGCATTCTGGCTTTGCGGCGCACGCAACGACCGCACCGGCAGTTCGCGATGCCGATGACGTTGCGCAGATAATCCATGCCGTAATGATAGGTGATCTCTTCGCCCGGCTTGATGCGCCGGAGCGCGCGGATATAAACCCCGCGGCCGTAATAATAGGCCTCGGCATTCGGGTTGCAGGAATGGTTGGCGTAGCGCGCGACATTGCTCCGCGCCTTGCCGTCGATGGTCCAGTCGTCGCTGATCTCGAACAGATAACGGTTGCCGCGGCTCTCGACCCTGACCGCGGTGTCATGATCGAGCAGGGGCCCGCGATAGCGCGTGATGCGCGCGCCCTTCTTGATCTCGCGGGTGGCGAACAGGCCGAGGCCGGTGCGGGAACGTCCGACGCGGAAGGACTTGGTGCCGAGAGTGGACAAACTCATTGCGCGGCGACACTAGTCGATTCGTTGCCAAATGCGTGTCCGGCATTCCACAATGCGTCATGAGCACGGCTGAAGCCTGGCCCGCGCTGCCGCTCGCGCTATGGCGCGACACCCGCGACACGCTGCATCTGTGGACGCAGATCGTCGGCAAGGTCCGCCTTGCGCGCACGCCCTGGCAAAATCATTCCTGGCATGTCGCGCTATACGTAACGGCGCGCGGGCTCTCGACCGGGCCGATCCCGGACGGCGCGCGGAGCATCCAGATCGACTTCGACTTTCTGGCCCATGCGCTGCTTCTCACGGCGAGCGACGGCCAGATGCGCCAGATCGCGCTCAAGCCGATGACCACCGCCGCTTTCTACGCCGCGGTGATGGACGCGCTGGCCGCGCTCGGGGCCACCACGACGATCAACCCGATGCCGAACGAAATCCCGGACGCGGTGCCGTTCGATAAGGACAGCGCGCACCTCGCCTACCAGCCGGAATATGCGCAACGTTTCTGGCGCGTCCTTGCTTCCTCGCACCGCGTGTTCTCGCGCTTCCGCACCGGCTTTCTCGGCAAGGTATCGCCGGTGCATTTCTTCTGGGGCTCGTTCGACCTTGCGGTGACGCGCTTCTCCGGCCGCACCGCGCC
>JAFBAG010000087.1 GCA_019247925.1 Pseudolabrys sp. | reverse complement strand
CCTCGCGCTGTTTCTGTGTTCCGAACAGAACCAGGGCATTACCGGTCAGTTCATCGCGGCCGATCTCGGATTCCGTCATGCCCGCATCGTTTGACATTCAATCATCGGCGGGGCCGTACCGCGTCGACATCCGATCCGGGCTGTTCGACGAAGTCCTGCAGCGCAAGGACGCGGTCATTTTGTGCGACCACCGGTTTGCCGAGCGGGTTGCGGAGCGTGGGATTCCCCACGTCGCGGTCGAGGCGGTCGAGACCGCCAAGTCGCTCGACGCAATGACCGACACGATCGTGGCGTTGCGTGAGCTTGGTGCAACCCGCCAATCGCATCTGATGGTCGTCGGTGGCGGCATCGTGCAGGACATCGGTGCGTTTGCGGCCGCCGTCTATATGCGCGGCCTGCCCTGGTCTTACGTCCCGACCACGCTGCTCGGCATGGCGGATTCCTGCATCGGTGGGAAATCCTCGATCAATGTTGGAAAATACAAGAACCTGGTCGGCACGATCGTGCCGCCGCAAGCCGTGCTGATCGATCCGAATTTCATCGAGGGGCTGCCTCCGCTCCAGCGTGCGGCCGGCCTTTGTGAGGCCGCCAAGATTTGCTTCGTCAGGGGACCAGAAGCCTTTGATGACTATCTAGCGGACAAGCCGGCCGTCGGCATGAACGTCGCCGCTCATGAGAAGACCATCCACAAAAGCCTTTTGGCCAAGAAATGGTTCGTGGAGATCGACGAGTTCGACCGCAAGGAGCGGCTTCTCCTCAACTTCGGCCACACATTCGGGCACGCGCTCGAAGGCGCGACAAATTTCGGGATCAGCCACGGCATCGCCGTCGGCCTCGGCATCATGTGCGCGATTGATCTTGGCCGCCGGCTGGGCCGCGACTATAGCAGTCTGCCGCGCGTGGCGTTGCTCGACCGTCATTTGCAGGACCTCGTGGCCAATGCCAACGATCTCGGCGATGTATTGGAAAAGATCACACCCAGCGATGCCTGCCGGTATTTCGTCGCCGACAAAAAGCACGGCAGCGCCCACTTCTCTGCTATTGTGATCTCCGAGCAGGGCGCGGTGGAACGGATCGCGCTGCCCAAGGACAAAAACACGCTCGCGCTCTGCGAGCAGGCCTTCAAGACCGTCATCGACAAGTACGCGGCATGAAATACAGCGACCAAATCGGCGATTGGCTGGTCGAGCTCGGCTACACACACTGTTTCTTCGTGGCCGGCGGAAACATCATGCATCTGCTGGAAAGCGCGAACCGGCGCTTCACCTGCATGGCCTTCATCCACGAAGTCGCCGCCGGGGTTGCTGTCGAATATTTCAACGAAGTCTCGGACAAGGGCCGCGCCTTCGCGCTCGTGACCGCTGGCCCGGGGCTGACGAACATCGTCACCGCGGTTGCCGGCGCCTATCTCGAAAGCCGCGAACTCCTGGTCATTGGCGGACAGGTCAAGACGGCCGACCTCAGCCGCAAGAAGCTGCGCCAGCGTGGCATTCAGGAAATCGACGGCGCTGCAATTGTCGCACCGATCACGGTCGAGAGCGTCCTCGTCGATGACGTCCTTGATCGGAATGCTTTTACGGCTTTAGCTGAGGCAGGAAGCCACGGCCGCAAAGGTCCGGTGTTCCTCGAAATACCGCTCGACATTCAGGGTCGCGATGTTGACCCCGCCAAGCTCTCCTCCTCGCCGGCGGCGGCGTCGAATGACAACGGCATGGGCTCACTCGCCACCGACGAGCTCGACCGGTTAGCGCGCGCCATCCGCGACGCGAAGCGTCCGGCGATCTTGCTGGGCGGAGGGGTGTCGCGCGAGACGATGCGCGCCGTCGAGCCCAGAATCGCCGAGATGGGCATTCCCGTCATGACGACCTGGAACGGTTTCGACCGCGTCGGCGCCGACAACCCGTGCTATTTCGGTCGGCCCAACACCTGGGGGCAGCGATACGCCAACCTCGTCATGCAGCAGGCCGACCTCTTGATCGCGCTCGGTTCGCGGCTTGGTCTGCAACAGACCGGCTTTAATTGGCAGCAATTCATACCGGCAGGAAAAGTTGTCCAGGTCGAGTGCGACAAGGTGGAGCTGGAAAAGGGCCATCCGCGCGTCGACTGGCCCATTCATGGCGATGCGAACAACGTGTTGCGTCATCTTTCCAAAGCCGATCTCGGCACGCACAGCGACTGGCTCGCCTATTGCCGTGACATCAAGACTGAATTGCCGCTGAGCGAGGCAATCAACGAGACGCGGTCCGGCTATCTCTCGCCCTACGAATTCTGCCTGACCCTG
>JAFBAG010000324.1 GCA_019247925.1 Pseudolabrys sp. | reverse complement strand
AAGCAAGGCGCCGCCGACACCGTCATCACCAATGCGCTCATTCTCGATCACTGGGGGATCGTGAAGGCCGACATCGGCATCAAGGACGGCTTGATTTCCGCGATCGGCAAGGCCGGCAATCCCGACATCCAGCCGGGCGTGACGATCGTCATCGGCCCGGGCACCGAGATCATCGCCGGCGAAGGCAAGATCGTCACCGCGGGCGGTTTCGACACGCATATCCACTTCATTTGCCCGCAACAGGTCGACGACGCGCTGATGTCGGGCGTCACCTCGATGCTCGGCGGCGGCACCGGTCCGGCCCACGGCACCTTCGCCACGACGTGCACGCCGGGGCCATTCCATATCGCCCGCATGATCCAGGCGGCGGACGAACTGCCGGTCAATCTCGGCTTTGCCGGCAAGGGCAATGCCGCGCGCCCGCAGGCGCTCGAGGAAATGATCAAGGCCGGCGCCTGCGCCATGAAGCTGCACGAGGATTGGGGCACGACACCGGCAGCGATCGACAACTGCCTGTCGGTCACGGACGACTACGACGTCCAGGTGATGATCCACACCGACACGCTCAACGAGAGTGGCTTCGTCGAGGACACGATCAAGGCCTTCAAGGGCCGCACCATCCATGCCTTCCACACCGAAGGCGCCGGCGGCGGACATGCGCCGGATATCATGAAGGTGGCGGGGCTGAAAAACGTGCTGCCGTCCTCCACCAATCCGACGCGGCCCTTCACCCGCAACACGATCGACGAGCATCTCGACATGTTGATGGTGTGCCACCATCTCGACCCGTCGATCCCCGAGGATCTGGCGTTCGCCGAAAGCCGCATCCGCAAGGAGACCATCGCGGCGGAGGACATTCTCCACGATCTTGGCGCGCTCTCGATGATGTCGTCGGACAGCCAGGCGATGGGCCGCCTGGGTGAGGTCATCATCCGCACCTGGCAGACCGCCGATAAGATGAAGAAGCAGCGCGGGCGCCTCAAAGAAGAAAAGGGCGATAACGACAACTTCCGCGCCAAGCGCTACGTCGCCAAATACACGATCAATCCGGCCATCGCGCATGGCGTGTCGAAAATCATCGGCTCGGTGGAGAAGGGCAAGATGGCCGATCTCGTCGTCTGGTCCCCCGCTTTCTTCGGCGTGAAGCCGGACACGATTATCAAAGGTGGCTCGATCGTCGCTGCGCTGATGGGCGATCCGAACGCCTCGATCCCGACGCCGCAGCCGGTGCACTACCGGCCAATGTTCGGCGCACTGGGGCGCGCCCGCACGGCTTCATCGGTGGTGTTCACCTCTAAGGCCGCGGCGACGGCGCGCTACCAGGAGAAGCTGGGCATCGAGAAGAAGCTGGTCGCGGTGCAGAATACGCGCGGCAGGATCTCGAAGAAGAGCATGATCCACAACGACGCGACGCCGAACATCGAAATCGACGCCGAGACTTACGAGGTCCGAGCCGACGGCGAACTGCTGACCTGCGCCCCCGCCGAAGTCCTGCCGATGGCGCAGCGGTATTTTCTGTTTTGAACATGAAGCAAGTCGCGGCCATCAAGCGCAGCGGAGAGTGGGACGCCGCCAAGGCTACCGACTTCATCGTGCTCGACGCGCAGGACCGCCACCGCCGCCGCGTCGTCTTGGTCGGGGAGCACGGCGTGACCTATCTGCTCGACCTGCCAAAGCCGGCGCAGCTGCGGGATGGTGACGGACTTGTTCTTGAGGATGGCGCTGTCGTGCGCGTCACCGGCAAGGCCGAGCCGCTCGCCGAGATTTCCGCGAAAACGCCACAGGAGCTGGCGCGTATCGCCTGGCACATCGGCAACCGCCACACGGACGTACAGATCATCGCCGGAAAGCTGCGCATCCGGCGCGACCATGTGCTGGAGGACATGCTCCGCGGGCTCGGCGCCTCCGTGACGCCGGTCGAGGCCGTGTTCGATCCCGAAGGCGGCGCGTATGACCACGGACATCATTCATGAGCCGCGAATGGGCGATACCGGACTCGGCCGCCGAGCACGTCGACCCGGCCGCGCTCTACCGGCTCATGGCTTGGCTGTCGCCGGCTTTTCCGATCGGCGCCTTCTCCTATTCGAGCGGCATCGAATGGGCGGTCGAAGCAGGTGACATCAAGGATGCCACGTCCCTCGAGCGCTGGATCGCGGTGATGATCGGCGAGGGCAGCGGCTGGTGCGACGCGATCTTCCTCGCGCATGCCCATCGCGCCGCCAAGATGAACGATACTGCGGCGCTCAAGGATGTCGCCGAACTGGCCGCGGCCTTCGCGCCGTCGAAGGAGCGTTTCCTCGAAACCACGGCGCAGGGGCGCGCTTTTCTCGACACGGCCAAGGCGGCATGGAGTTCTCCGCAGCTCGATACGCTCGCGCTGCCATCGCCGCTTGCGCTCCCCATCGCCGTCGGCGCGGTCTGCGCCGCGCATGGCGTGCCTATCGCGCCGGCGCTTAATGGCTTTCTTCACGCCATGAGCGCCAACCTCATTTCAGCCGGCGTTCGTCTGGTCCCATTGGGGCAAACAGACGGCCAGCGCGTGCTTGCAGCATTGGAAAAAGTCGTGGCGCAAACTGTTTCCGCGGCGATGACGGCTTCGCTTGATGATCTCGGCAGCGCCGCGTTCCGCGCCGATCTCGCCTCGATGCATCACGAGCGTCAATACACGAGGCTGTTCCGGTCATGAGCGCGAAATCTCCTCACGGTCCCTTGCGTGTTGGCGTCGGCGGTCCGGTCGGCTCCGGCAAGACCACGTTGATGGACGCACTCTGCAAGCGCCTGCGTGAGCGCTACGACATCGCGGCGATCACCAACGACATCTACACAAAGTGGGATGCCGAATATCTGGTGCGTTCTGGCGCGCTCGCGCCCGACCGGATCGCCGGTGTCGAGACAGGCGGCTGCCCGCACACCGCGATCCGCGAAGACGCCTCGATCAATCTCGCCGCTGTCGCGGACATGCGAGCCAAATTCCCGCAGCTCGAAATTGTGCTGATCGAATCCGGCGGCGACAATCTCGCGGCGACGTTCTCGCCGGAGCTCGCCGACATTACGATCTATGTGATCGATGTAGCCGCGGGCGACAAGATCCCGTCCAAAGGCGGCCCCGGCATCACCCGATCCGACCTCCTCGTCATCAACAAGACCGACCTGGCGCCTTATGTCGGGGCTTCGCTCGAGGTCATGGAGCGCGACGCCAGGCGGATGCGAGGCCAGCGCCCCTTTGTGTTCTGCAACATGCACAAGGGCGAAGGCGTCG
>JAFBAG010000290.1 GCA_019247925.1 Pseudolabrys sp. | reverse complement strand
GACCCAGGCCGAATTGATGAAGGAGTTGGGGCTCGGCACGCCGGCCATCGCCTGGCACACGGTGCGCGACACCATCGCCGAGGTGGGCTGCTTCCTCGGCCTGGTGGCCGGCACCTGCGGCAAGATCGCCTTCGACGTGAAGCTCTTGATGCAGACCGAAGTCGAGGAGGTCTACGAACCCTTCCACGAGGGGCGCGGCTCGTCATCGACCATGCCGCAGAAGCGCAATCCGATTTCGTCGGTCTACATCACCGCGCAGACCGCCGTGGTGAAGCAATTCGTCGCGGCGCTGCTCGAGGCGCAGGTCGAGGACCATGAGCGCTCGACCGGCCCATGGGAAATCGAATGGATCGTGCTGCCGGAAATTTTCATGCTGTCGGCAGGCGCCCTGGCGCAGACCCGGTTTCTCGTCACCGGCCTCCAGGTCAACGAGAAGAAGATGCGGGAGAATCTCGACATCACCAAAGGCCTCATCCTTTCGGAAGCCGTAATGATGGGGTTGGGGCCAAAGCTCGGCCGCAACCGCGCGCACGATGTCGTCTACGACGTCTGCCGCAAGGTGGTGAGCACCGGCGAGCCGCTGATCGACTTGCTCGCCGAGGATAAGGAAATCTCCAAGCACGCGACCCGAAAGGAGCTCGAGAAAATGGTCGACCCGGCCAATTATCTCGGCGTCTCGGGCGAGATGGTGGACCGCGCGATCAAGCTGCGGAAGAAAATTAAGAAGCGGAAATAGCATTACCCGGCGTGCGGCATCGTGCGTTTGATCGCGTAGGCCACGACCAAGCCGACAATCCCCAGCAGGACGAAAAGCTGCGGCACTGTCACCCCTGCCCTTTGCAACACAGCGGTGAGTATCGTCGCAGCGGTCATGAAGGCGGCGTTCAAGATATTTACCGCGGCCACAGTGCGCGCGCGGTGCGCTTGATCCGACCAGGCCTGCACCGCGGCGAAGGCCGGCACGATAAACAGGCCTCCCGCGAGCGCGAGCCCCGCGAGATCGAAGGCAACGCGCAGGCCGGGAAATGATACAAACACATCACCCGGACCGCGCAGCGTCACGCCAGGCGTCATCCCAAGAGTTGAAACGCCGAGATCGAGCGTGAACAGCCCGAGCGATAGCGCGCCGATCAATGTGGTCCGCAGCACAATGCGGCCGCGCGCGATGTAAGCCGCGAGCCATGAACCGGCGCCGACCGCGATCGAGAATACGGCCAGATAGACGGTGACCGTATTCTCGTTGCCGCCAACCAAAGTCTTGATGAGCGGCGGCATGATGGCGAGTACGACGATACCCGCCGCCCAGAACCAGCTCGTCACCAGCGCGCCCCAGAACAGCCGGGAGTCGCCACGCAGATAGCGCAGCTGGTCGCGGGTCGCGCGCAGGATATTCGCGGAAATACGGAGACGCGGCGCGCGTTCTCCCGTTGGCGGGATCAACAGGCTTGCGAGCCAGCTCGCGATCGCGAAAGCCAACAGCAGCCCCGCAATCACCACCGCGCCACCTTTGCCGGCGATTCCCCCCGCGATCGTCCCGGTCAGGATCGCGATGAACGTCGCGCCTTCGACCAGTGCGTTGCCCGCCGGCAACTCCGTGCGTGACAATTGGTCGGGCAGAATGCCGTATTTCAGCGGACCGAACAGCGCGGCCAGAACACCAAAGCCGAACAGCGCAACGAACAGGACCGGGACCGAATGTAGAAGAAATCCGGCAATCGCCACGCAACAAACGCCGATTTCGATGAGCTTGAGAGAGCGCGCCACCCGGCCTTTATCGAAACGGTCGGCAAGCTCGCCGCCGAGCGCGGAAAGAAAAAAATACGGCGCGATAAACACCGCGCTCGCCAAGGTTATCAGCGCTTCGCCGCCGCCGTTGCCGAACAGGATCAAGAAGACCAGTGCAGTCTTCAGGAAGTTGTCGTTGAAGGCGGAGAAGAATTGACACCAGAACAGCGGTGCAAAACGGCGCGACAAAAGCAGCGGGCGCGTTGTCACGAGGACACGTTGAGCGAGGATTGCAGATCCGCCATCAGCACGCGCAGCTCCAGTTCGCGCATCTCCAGAAAGACCTTGCGCAGCCAGCGCTGCATTTCCAGAGGCGCGTCGCGGGGCGCATCAGGCATCGCGACCCCGCTGGCTTCGAGAAATGAGAACGGCTTCTGTTCGGCCATCCGTCTCAATCCCGGCGCCAGCGCCGGAACATGCAGTAATGCCGATCCTTTGCCGTGCGGCGGAAACCGGTCGCGATATTGGGCGGGTCCCAAATGCTCATTATGCACCGGCACGAGAACCGCTTCGGGAAACAGCCGCGCCAGCGCGGCATAGCCGTCGACCGACGGCGCATCGGGGCTGGCGACGTAAAACACCACCGGCGCCATGCCTCGCTTGCGCGCTTCGCCGGCGAAACCGATGTCTCGCGCCAACAGAAAGAACCGCTCGAAGGCTTCGGCGCCAACGTCGACAATCTTGTAGGCGCTGTCCTCGCGCACCAAGGCGTCGAACAGCGCCATCTGGCCGCGGACTTCCGCGATGCTGGCGGACACGGCATGCGCCGGGAGGAATTGCGTCAGCGCGTCGTCAGGTGCGTTGAGGTCGTAGGCGGCGACATCCCGCCCGTTATAAAGATGAAAGTCCGCGAGTAGCCGCGCGATGAAGGTTTTGCCGACGCGGGGCCGCGGCGAGGCCACGATGCCGATGAAACTGCGGAGCGACATCGGCTGTCAGTCTCCGGCGGGGCCAGAATGCGGGCTGCGGCGTCAGCTCGCCGCGCGCACGCCTTCCTCCGATTGGCCGATAAGGTCCATCAGCTTCACTCGGTCATATTCGCTCCAGACGCTGCCGAGCCAGTGCCGGACGTAGCCGCGCAGCACGAACGAATAATTGGCTGCATCGCCCTTCGCATCTTTGTTAGCGACGAACGAAACGAAGGGTGCCCCGGCGAGCTCGACCTGTTCGCACGCCATCTCGTTGAGCTTCGGCACGGTGATCTCGCTCGCGCCCTTGATGCGGTTGAAATACGAATTGTAGGTCGCGGGATCCCAGTCGAAGAACGTCGTGTTGTTGATGAAGTTCTTGACGAGGAAATAGCTGGCGTCGCCGACCACGCTGGCGGTCTCCGCGATTTCCTCCAACGAAGCGATCGATGGCCCGAGGATGTGAAACACCGCAAAGGTGATCTGGCCTTTTTTGGCGGCGTCCAGAAATCCGATCTCGTTGAGAGCGCGCAGCGTCGACGAGAGCAAGCCGGCGCGCACATCGATCACGGTGACTTTGGCGTTGGCGCTGCCGAGCGTATCGAAAATCTTCATCTGATCCGCGACCTGCGTGACATCGACCACCTCGGTGATGTCGGGGTGAAAACGCTTGAGTGTGCCGCGCGGCGCTTCGGTGTCGAAAGCGCGGGTCGAAACCTGATGGGCGTTGAAATAATCGAGCAGCGTGCGGGCGACCGTGGTCTTGCCAACTCCGCCTTTATCAGCGCCAACGAGAATAACCGTGGGTTTCGCCATGAACTCACTCACCTAACGATGACCAATGGAAGAATAGCCTCCACACACCATGGCAGAATGACGACGAAAATCCAATGGTCGCAGAGTGTTGGCGCGCATTGGCGCGACGATTTCTGCCTATTTTGCTGGCGTTGCAGCCGATGCGGGCCGGCCGGTCAGCGGCGCTCCGAGGACCACGGGAAGTTCACGTAGCGGTCGCGCGTGTCGTAACAAATGTTGCCGTACATCTTCAGATAGAGGTCGCGGCGCGCGGCTTCGCGGTAGACGTGTCCGGGATTGGCGAGGTCCGATTCATATTGCGCGATGTTTGCCGCGGTGAGCGCGATCGGCAAAATATCCATCGCCTGCGGAATGCTTTTGCCTTCGAGCCAGTCAGCCGCGTGCTGGCCCATCGCATAGCCGAAAACAGGCGAGGCCAGGCTGATGCTGGCCTTGTAGGGGCCATTGCCGGATTTGATTTCAGCAACCGCCTCCGGTTCGCCGTCGATTCCTCCGAGGAACTGATCTGGCCGCGCCTTCCCCGCTTCGCGCAAGGCGGCCAGGGCGCCGAGCACGACCGTATCCGCACCGAGCACGACATCAACGGTCGGCTGCGCCAGCAGGATCGTGCGCATGGTGGTCATGCCGCCTTCCTTGTTCACCGTCACGGGCGAGATGTCCGCGACGATGGTGACCCCTGGCACCGCACGCAACGCATCGCGCATCGCGACAAAGCGCGGCGCCAGAAACTGCAGACTGTCATGGGTCAGCAGGACCGCCTTGGCCTTCCCGCCCAGGCGGGCGCGGATATAGGCCGCGGCCGCATCCCCCAATACCTTTCCGGTCAGATATTGCGGGGCGTTCAACAGTGAGATCGCGGGCGGCGGCACCACCGTGCCGACATAGGCGCCGGACCAGATCAATTCCTGAAGACTGAGACCGAGTGAGGCTGGATTAACCGGCGCTGCGACCACGCCGCCGACTTTATTAGCGCGAAGTTCGCGGACCTGCTCGATCATTTTCTGCGCGTCATTCGCGGCAAGGACCCGGCGATATTCCAGGCCGCGATCTTTGGCGGCCTGAGCCAGCCCGCGTCCGACGCCTTGCATGAACTCGCGCTCGTTATCCTGCGCGAAAGCCAAAACCTTTTGCAGTCCCGGCGGCGCGGTGCAGGGCGGCGCCGCGGCATTGAACGGCGGGAAAATCGTCGGTTCGGTGATTCCGGGCGGCCCAGCTTGCGCCACAGCGAGCGTAGAAATGCTCGTCAACAGCACCGCTAAGAACACCAGCTGACGGGTCATCGAGTTCGTCATGCTTGCAATCTATTACACGCCAATAGCGGTGAGAATTCCTCAGGCGGGCTGCAAAACAAACGTCAGGCGCGCGAGCGTTCCCGGATGGCGATCGACATACTCAACATCGCCTTTGAGCGCCCGCGCGGCGGCATTGACGATGCGCGTGCCGAGCCCCGTGCCCTGCACGCCGGCCTTGTTGCGGCCAACGCCGTCATCTTCGACGACGAGCTCCGCCCGGTCCTCCGCCAACCGCGATAAACGCACCCGAATCTCGCCCCCGCCTTCCGGATAGGCATATTTGAAGGCGTTGGTGATCCATTCGGTCACCACAACGCCGAGATTGATGCTGGCATCGGTTGGCAGTTTCAGCGGCTCGATCTCGTGGCGGAGCGACGCCCCGAGCCCCTCGCCGCGCATCGAAATCGCAAGATGCTCGAGCAAGCTCGAGAGATATTCGCCCTGCTCGACAAAGCGCACGTCCCCCGCGGAATAGAGCCGCTTATGGACGAGCGAAACCGCGGAAATGCGCGCTTGCGTCTCTTCCAAAGCCGCCTTCGCCGCCGGGTCGGCGACCGCGTTGGTTTGCAGTTTCACCAGCGACGCGACCAGCGACAGGCTGTTGGCGATGCGGTGGTTGACTTCAGCGAGCAGAAGTTCGGCGCGATCGCGGGCGCGCGCGAGGTCGGTGGTGCGCTCCTTGACGCGCTCTTCCAGACCCAGATTGAGTTCGCGCACTTCGTCGCGGGCTTGCGCGACTTCGCGGGTATATCGAATGACGGTGAGGGTGGCGCCGGCGATGACCAAGACGATGATGAGTCCTCCGATGATGGAGACCCAGCGCAGCATCGCGGCATTGGCGCGCTGTTCGTTGACGCCGGCGGTCAACCGCTCGTCCATCGCCAGGATGATGCCGTAAAGAAAGACGTTGGCTTCGTCCATCAACGCCTTGCCGCGATTGGTGCGCAGCAGCGCCAGCGCCTCATCATCGTTGCGCTCAATCTTGAGCTTGATGGTCTGGTCCATTTCGATGAATTTCTCGGCGAGCACCGCATCGAGCCGGCTGACCATCGCTTCGCTTTCGCGATAAGGCACCAGCGCCCGCTTCAGACGATTGAGCTGCGCCTGGGCCAGCGTCTTGGCGCTGTCATAAGGCGCCAGATAAATCTCGTTGCCGGTCGCGATGTAGCCGCGCTGGCTGGTTTCCGCCGCCAGCACCGCGTTTCGCACCTCGACCGCATAGGCGCGGGTATCGCGGCCTTCGATCGCTTCATTGAAATAAATCTGGGCGCGCTCACCGAGCCAGATGGTGGTGCCGACAATGCCGAGCAGGGTGAGAAAGCCGATCGCGAGCAGGACAATCGTCGAGCGGACAACAAAGCGACTGGTAATCGGCATGGACCATCGTTGCCCAAGAGGGACGCCGGGCACAACAACATATGGCAATGAGAAGTGGTGCCGACGGAGGGATTTGAACCCCCGACCACCCGCTTACGAAGCGGATGCTCTACCGCTGAGCTACGTCGGCTGATTGCGCCCCTGATAGAGGCGCCGTCTCCTTATTGCAAGGCGTTTACCGCCGAACCGTTCGCGACGCCTTAACGAAACAATTCACGCCAACGCTGCCAAGGGGCATGCCGTGTTGCAGGCGCGGCATCGGCCGTTTCCGGAACCGGATCGCTGTCGAGCGCCACGTCAGGACCGGGATCGTCCGGCGCATGGACCAGCGGGATGACGGCGTCGGCACTCGACACTTTTTCGGTTTTGCCCTTGCGCGCGGGCCGCTGGGCGCCGCGCGCCGGCGCCTTGCGCTTCGCCGGCACGACGGCCGATGTCTCGTTCGGCCGTATCGCGGTCTCCGCGTCGATGTTTGGCCCGGCACCGATCGCCGCCAGCGGCACGCGCCACGTAAACGCGTCGAGCCGGCCGCTGACCGGCGAAACGGGCATCCAGCGCTCGCTGACCATGCCGTCAGCGGTCCAAGCGGCATCCGGTGCAGCACGCGCCGCTCGCGCCAGCCATTCCCGCGCGCGGCCCTCGTCACCATGCTCCGTTTCCTCGATCTGCGCCATCAGCGCCGCCACGCGCTGCGTCGGCGCTGCCGCATAAGCTGCGAGCGCCGAGCGGGCCTGTGCGTATTCGCCGGCATCGAGCGCGGCGCGCGCCAGTGCCAGCGCGCTTTCAATGTGCGACGGCGCTTTGTCGGCGAGCCTCTTGATGCGCGCGCGCCGCTCACGCGCCGAATCGCCGAGCCGCAAGTCGGCATAGACCTCGGCCAAATCCGGATGCGGATGCAAAATCCACGCGGCTTCGATGATCTTTGCGGCTTTGCGCGTCTCGCCCGCTTCGGCCAGCCTGCGGCCTGCAAGCGCGGCAGCCGGAATGAGATCGGGGGCAAGCTTGGTCGCCTCCAGCGCGAGCGTCAGCGCGGCATTGCGGTCGCTATCGGCCAAAGCCAGTGCGCGCGCTGTCAGCAGCACCGCGCGCTGGCGGCGATAGAGCGGCTTTTGCAAGTCGCCTTTCATCGCGTCGAGGGATTCGAGCGCCCCGTTCCAGTCGCCGGCGGCGGCCCGATCGTCGAGTACCGCCTGCGCCGCCCATCCTGTGGCTGGCGACGTCTTGACCGCTTCTTCCGCGAATAGCCGCGCTGCGGGCAAGTCGTTGCGGCGTTGGGCTTCGATATAAAGCCCGCGCAGCCCGAACAGTTTTGTGTCCACGCGCGAGGCCATCGCTTTGAAGGCTGCTTCCGCCGCCGCGCGGTCGCCGGACATCTGCGCCGATTGCGCGGTGAGAAGGAGCGCCAGAGGATCGTTGGGCGACAGGCGCGCCGCCTCTTCGGCGGAGCGCAAGGCAACCCGGGCATCGCCGGCGCCGACTGCGATCAGACCGCGGGTGATCGCGAGGTAGCCCCTGATTTGGCGCCGGTGGCGAAGAAACATCGAAACCTGATCCGGCGAGCGCAAAATCGCGCGCAGCAACGACCCGATGACGACGACGGCAATCATGAGCACGATCAGCGCCGCGGCGGCGACCATGACCGAGGTTTCGACCCGATAGCCGAGCCAGACGAGCGACACCTCACCGGGGCGATCCGCAAGCCAGGCGACGCCGAGCGCCAGCAGACCGACCGAGGTGAAAAAAATCGCGACCCGGATCATCAGCGCCTCATGGCTTGCCGAGCGCGACAGCGCTCTCTTCGGCGAGCGCTTGCGCCGCGGCGAGCGCAGTCTGGCGTGCGCTGACCTGCTTGATCCACGGGTCGGCTGGTGCCCGGATATTGGCCGGCAGCTTGGCAAGTTCTTCCTGCGCACCCGCTACGTCCTGACGCGCGGCCTTAACCTCGATACGAGCCAGGATCGCCGCCGCATCGTCACCCGCCGGAGCATCGACCGGCCGGATGCGCACGAGCTTTTCCGCATTGGCCTGGAGCCGGCTGAGGAATTTCGTATCGGTGCTGGCGTCTGCCGCTTCCACGAGGCGCGGGAGCAGCGCCCTGAGTTGAGAGGCCAAAGCCGCCTGTGATGGCAGGCCGGCGGCGGCAAATGGCTCGAGCGGCGCAAGCTTTCTTTCATCGGCGCCGAGCGCGCGAACCGCCGCGAGCCGCGGCGCGAAGGGCTCGCCGCGGATCACGGCATCGCGCAAACCCGCGGCTGCGAGAGCCAGCCGCCCTGCTGCGTCGGCCCCGGCGTTTCTGGCGGCTTCCTGCGCGGCGTTCCTTGTTGCGGTTTCGAGCGCCGCGAGCCGCTGTTGCAGCCCAGCTGTGTCATCTGCTTTGGCGACGGTGTCCACGCGCTCGCGCAACGCGGCGATTTGCGTAGCGATTTCGTCCGAACGCTTATTGGACGCGGCAATCGCTGCATCGAGCGATTTCAGCGCATTCTCGATGGCGACCAGCCGCTCCACCGACAAATTATCGCGTGGGGGCGCAGGGGGCTGAGACGACGGTTGACTGGCGACGACGCGCTGTTGCGCCTCGAGGGCGGCGAGCCGGGCCGTCAACGCGGCATCGCTGCCGCGCGCCGAAAAGCCGAGCCACAGAGCGAATGCTATTTCTGCAACCGCAATACCGCCCGCGACGCCTGCGGCAAGAGAGGTCCATGAGCGCGGGGAGGATTTTTTCGCAGCCTCGCTTACGGGTGGTGGCGGCGCTGCCGGCCGATCCGGCTCCGGCGTCACTTGCGGTTCAGGGGGCGGTGGCGAAGGCGGCGGCACCTCGCTCGCGGTCAAATCGATGGTCGGCGCGGCACGGCGGCGGCGCGGCCGTTCGGCGCCCGGCGTCGTGCGCTTGTCCTCCGCCATGCCGATCTCCAGCGATTCGGGGCTTCCGGGCTTCGGAATAACGCAAACCGCGATTCTGCGCCAATTGGCCGATGCGGCTTCATAGCAACGCGAACAGCGCGGCTTCGTCCGGCCGCGCGGCAAAGGCGACATCTGCTGCACCAGCAGCCAAGAGTGGTTGAGCAATGGCTTCCGACAAGCAAAGGTGGCGAAGCGCCAGCGCCGCGTTCGTGACGCCGGCGGCGCGCGCGCCGGCGAGATAGCTCTCCGCGGTGCGCCGTGAATAATGCAGCACCGTGCCGGCGGCGCCGGTCTGCAAAGCTTCCAGCAGCGCCGCGGGAAAAGCCAATCGCGCGGCGCGGTAAATCACCGCCGTCGTTACCCCAATGTCATGCGCCGCCAGCGCGGCGCCAAGATCGGCGGCACGCTCCTCCCCCGCGAGGTACAATAACGGCGCAGCGCTCTTCACATGGCTGGTGATCGTGCCGACCAGAGCCTGGGCATCACCGCCGCCGACCAAAACGTCGCCAAAACCCGCCTGCCGCGCCGCCGCCGCTGTGTGCTCGCCAACCGCGAACACGCGCAACCCAAGCAAGGCCGAGCGATGACGGTGCGCGGATAAGGCCCGCGCTGCATTGGCGCTGCTCACGACGACACCCGACCATTGTCCCGCGAGCTCCGCAGCGACCGGCTCGATCCTCAGCAGGGGGGCGATGACGACCCCGAAACCCTTGGCGCGCAATGCGGAAGCCGTGCGCTCGCCGTCCGGCAGCGGGCGCGTGACGACTATGTGCCCACCGCTCATGTGAAGAAGTCCGGCCCGATGCGCTGCTTCAAAGCGCGGCCGGCTTCACCGCCAATCTTCTCGGCATCGGCACGAACGCCCGTTGCCATGATGTCATGCACAACGTCGCCGTCCGGACGCGCCACCAGGCCGCGAAAGGTCAGAGCATTTCCCTCAATCGCCGCATGCGCCGCGATGGGGGAATTGCAGTCGCCTTCGAGCACGGCAACGAAGGCGCGCTCGGCAGCGAGCGCCAGCGTAGTTTGCGCATGATCGATGCGCGCGACCGCCGCATTTGTCTTGTCGTCATCGTCTCGCGTTTCAATCGCGATCGCACCCTGGCCAGCGGCCGGGAGAAACGTTTCCAGGCTCATGACATCAGTCGCACGCCCCGCGAAGCCAAGACGATTGAGCCCGGCCAGCGCGAGAATAATGCCATCGGCCTCGCCCGATTCGAGCTTGCGCAGCCGGGTCTCGACATTGCCGCGCATCGGGACGATGGCGAGGTCGGGGCGCAATCTCTTCACCAGCGCGATACGCCGCGGCGACGTTGTCCCGACCCGCGCGCCGCGTGGGAGGCCTGCGACAGTTGTTGCCGCGATCCCGATAAAAACGTCACGCGGATCTTCGCGCTGAAGACACGCTTTCACCGTCAGGCCCTCTGGCAGCAGCGCCGGCAAATCCTTGGCGGAGTGAACCGCCAGGTCGATCTTGCCCGCGCGCAAGGCTTCTTCGATTTCCTTGGCGAACAGGCCCTTCCCACCTTCCTCGGCGAGCGAGCGGTCCTGGATGGCGTCACCACTGGTCTTGATCGGCACCAACGCGACCGCGGATTCCTCATACCCGTGCGCGCGTGCCAGCGCGGCGCGCACCAGTCTCGCCTGCGTCAGCGCAAGCGCGCTGCCGCGTGTGCCGAGGCGAAGAATGGGTGACGAGTGGGACATTATTGAAGCAATACCGGTGCGATGCTACGCCACTATTATCGCGCTTAGGATGGCACTGCGTCCCCTATCGGGATGGTCGGGTCAATAGGGCGTTCACGCCCGTCTTCGACGGGCTATGCCCGGCCATGAGAGGGCTACGATGATCGTGCTCGGCATCGAAACGACTTGCGACGAAACCGCGGCCGCCGTGGTCGAGCGCTATCAGGACGGCCGGGGCAGGATCCTCTCGAATATCGTTCTGTCCCAGGTCAATGAACATGCCGCATTCGGCGGCGTCGTGCCCGAGATCGCGGCCCGGGCCCATGTCGAAGCGCTCGACCACATCGTCGAGCAGGCCATGGTGGAGGCCAAGCGCAATTATGATGGCATCGATGGCATTGCGGCGGCGGCGGGACCGGGACTAATCGGCGGCGTCATTGTCGGGCTGACCACCGCGAAAGCCATCGCGCTGGTGAAGGAAAAGCCGCTGATCGCGGTCAATCATCTTGAAGCCCATGCGCTGACGGCGCGGCTGACCGATGCGACGCCATTTCCCTATTGCCTGTTTCTCGCCTCGGGCGGCCACACCCAGGTCCTCGCGGTGCGCGGCGTCGGGGACTACGTGCTTCTCGGCACGACGTTGGACGATGCGATCGGCGAAGCCTTCGACAAAACCGCGAAGCTGCTTGGGCTCGGCTATCCCGGCGGCCCTCAAGTCGAGCGCGAAGCGACCAAAGGCGACCCCGGCCGTTTCCAGCTGCCGCGGCCCATGAGCGGCCGCCCAGACGCGAATTTTTCCTTGTCCGGGCTGAAAACGGCGCTGCGGATCGAGGCTGAGAAAATCGCGCCACTGACCGACCAGGACGTCGCCGATCTTTGCGCATCGTTCCAGCAGGCCATCGTCAACGTGATCCTCGATCGATTGCGCGCGGGCCTGCGCCTGTTCCGCACGCGCTATGGCGCCCCCGCCGCGCTGGTGGCCGCCGGCGGCGTCGCCGCCAACCAGGCCGTGCGGAAGGTATTGCACCGCCTCGCCTTCGAGGTCGGCACTGTCGTGATCGCGCCACCGCCCGAGCTTTGCACCGACAACGGCGCGATGATCGCCTGGGCGGGCGCGGAGCGGCTCGCGCTCGGGCTTGCCGATCCGCTCGAAGTGATGCCGCGTGCGCGCTGGCCGCTCGAAGAGGTCGGCGGGGCCGCGCCGCGCGCCCGCGTCAAATCGTACTGACATGCCGCTCAACCGCATCGCAGTTCTGGGTGGCGGCGCCTGGGGCACGGCGCTCGCTCAAACCTGCGCGCGCGCCGGCCGCGAGGTCAGTTTGTGGGAATACGATAAGGCCAACGCCGACCATCTCGACAAGAACCGCGAAAGCAAATTCCTGCCGGGCGTAAAGCTCGATCGGGCAATCACGGTGACGGCGGATTTAACGAGCGCTGCATCCGCCGAGGCGATCCTGCTTGTCGTTCCGGCTCAAGCGATGCGGGCGACCTGTCAGGCGATCGTGCCGC
>JAFBAG010000236.1 GCA_019247925.1 Pseudolabrys sp. | reverse complement strand
TGCCGTAACGGTCCCCGAGTACCACATCGGCGCGGGGCCGGTCGTCCTTGGTGCCGGCGGTCGAGGGCATGGAATGGCAGTCGACCAGCACGGCGGCGCCGAATTCTCGGTGCACGCGGGTCAGCAGCCACCGCAGCGCCCGGTGATAGGGCTTGTAGAGGCTCTCGATCCGGCGCAACGCGTCGTCCACTGAAATGCGCTGGTCGTAGATCTCCTGCGCATCGCCGACCACGCGCGCCACGGTGCCGAGCCCGCCCGCGACTCGCATCGAGCGCGTATTGGCGAAGGAGGGGAGGCGGCCCTCGAACATGCGCGGATCGAGTTCGTAAGGCTCGCGATTGACGTCGACAAAGCAGCGCGGGAAGTGCGCGCGCATCATCGGATAGCCGCGCTTGACGACGCCCGCGATCAGCTGATCGACGAAGCTGTCTTCCGACCGCCGCAAGATCGCAAGACCGAGCCGCGCGGTATTGAGAAATTCGCGGGGGTAGATCGACCCCGAATGCGGCGAGTTGAACAGCACAGCGCCCGCAGGGACGGCGGGTTCGATGACCTCGAATGGGGGGTCGAGCTCGTCGCGGATCGTGCTCATAACGCCGGAAATGCCTGTATTTACCGTGCTGCCGGATGGCCGGTGATCGGGTCTTTTATACGGTCTATTGTCCATTCCGGCTCATAGAAAGCCAAGGGCGGGCCCGCAAAAGTCGTGGGTTCACCCCATATTTACCGGCCCTGGGGCTTATGGGAGCCTGGAAGGGCGCGTTTTGTTGCGTTTGGGGGCGTGCGGGGATGCCAAAGATTTTGCTGGCTGAAGACGACACCGACATGCGGCGGTTCCTGGTCAAGGCGCTGCAGACCGCCGGCTTCGAAGTCACCTCCTACGATAATGGCCTGTCGGCCTATCAGCGCCTGCGTGAGGAACCTTATGAGATGCTCCTCACCGATATCGTGATGCCCGAAATGGACGGCATCGAACTGGCCCGCCGCGCTGCCGAGCTTGATCCCGACATCAAGATCATGTTCATCACCGGGTTTGCCGCCGTCGCGCTCAACGCGGATTCGGCCGCGCCGAAGAACGCCAAGGTGCTATCGAAACCCATCCACCTGCGCGAATTGGTCAACGAAGTTCAAAAACTGCTGGCCGCCTAGGTTTTAAGCGGTTTTCGCGGGTTGCCTCGCTCCGATCTAGCCGCTAAGACCTCCGCGAAATTGGGTGCGTAGCTCAGCGGAAGAGCACTACCTTGACATGGTAGGGGTCACAGGTTCGATCCCTGTCGCACCCACCATTGGATAGAGATTGGATAGCGCCATGAAGGTTCGTAATTCGCTCAAGTCCCTGCGTGGGCGCCACCGCGATAACCGCCTGGTGCGCCGCAAGGGCCGCGTCTACATCATCAACAAGACGCAGCGCCGCTTCAAAGCGCGCCAAGGCTGAGCCTAAGTCTAAGCCTAGACCGTTTCGCCGCTCACGCGGCTTTGACGTCCCCGCCTTGTTTCCGCCGCCCCGGAGCGAATAGACTCCGGCTCATGGCCGTTCGATTCCCGGCATTGCTGGCCGCCACGCTGCTCTGCGCGAGCGCGGCCATGGCGCAAGAGCGCGGCACGGAACGCGCGCCGCTGCGCGAGCTCAATGAACCGCCGGCCAAGCTGCAGAAGCCGCAACGCGGCGATCCGACCAAAAATCTCGATTTTCTGTTTGAGGCGCTCAAGGCCGCCCCTGATGAAGCCAGCGCCAAGTCGGTCGAGGATCGCATCTGGGCGCTGTGGTTTGTCTCGCGCAGCGACACCGCCAATCTGCTGATGACGCGCGTGCGCGGCGCGGTCGAGGCCAAAGACCTCGACCTTGCGATCAAGCTTCTGGACTCGATCGTCGAGATCAAGCCGGACTTCGTCGAAGCGTGGAATCGCCGCGCCACGATCTATTACATGCGCAAGGATTATGGCCGCGCGCTCGAAGACATCCGCGAAGTGCTGCGCCGCGAGCCGCGCCATTTCGGCGCGCTGTCGGGGCTCGGCATGTTGATGCAGGAGATCGGGGACGAGAAGCGGGCGCTCGAGGTTTACCGGCGCGCTCAGGCCGTGCATCCGCGGATCCAGAAAATCCCTGAGCTCATCAAGACGCTGCAGGAAAAGGTCGAAGGCCGGGATATCTGAACCTTCCGCGGCGTTGCCCGTTAGCGCTGGGGCGCTCGTGAGCCGGCGAATTCCAATGATTGTCGTGTTAGTTGTGACGGCGACTCTCGCCGCTCTCGCCGTTGTTACCGCGATCGGTGTCGTTCTCATCGAACGCGCTCATCCGCCGCAGGGGCAGATGGTGGAGGTCGATGGTGGCCGCCTCCACGTCGTGACGCTCGGCAGCGCGGATGCGCAGCCGGTCGTTCTGCTGCATGGGGCCAGCGGCAATTTGCTCGACATGCGCCTGGCCCTTGGCGAGCGTCTCGCGCGCGATTACCGCGTCATCCTGATCGACCGGCCCGGGCACGGCTGGAGCGACCGGCCGGGAGGCCGCGCCGATTCTTCGCCTGCGCGGCAGGCTGCGCTCATCCACCAGGCCCTCGAGCGGCTCGGCGTCAAACGCCCGGTGATGGTCGGCCATTCGTGGGCCGGAGCATTGGTGCCAGCCTATGCCTTGGCTTATCCGGACGACGTGAAAGCGCTGGTGCTATTGGCTCCCGTCACTCATCCGTGGCGCGGCGGGGTTGGCTGGTTCAACCACGTCGCCGCCGTGCCGGTGCTGGGCCCGCTGCTCGCGCGCACAATGGTCCTGCCGATTGGACATTTCCTCGTCGGGCCCATCGTGCGCATCGTATTCGATCCGCAAACCCCGCCACCCGGCTACGCTCAACGCACCGGGGCCGAACTGGCGCTGCGGCCCAGCGAGTTTCTGGCGAATGTCGAGGACCTCATCGACCTCAAGGCAAACGTCAGCGCGCAGTCGGCGCGTTATGGCGAGATCGCCGTTCCTGTCGCGATCATCTCGGGCGACCACAACGACAAGATCGTCTATACGGACATCCATTCGCGCGCGACCGCGAGCCAGGTGAAAAACGGCAAGCTCACAGTGCTGCCCGGCGTCGGCCACATGGTGAACCATGTCGCGGCCGATCTCGTCATCCAGACCATCGATGAGCTTGCGCGTAACGCGCGCTGACTTAAACGTCGTCGGCCTTATCGCCGATGTAGGCGATGCGCAACATATTGGTCGCGCCGGGCGTGCCGAGCGGCACGCCCGCGACGATGATTACGCGTTCACCGGCACGCGCAAAGCCTTCCCTGAAGGCGATGCGTCCGGCCCGGTTCACCATGTCGTCGAGGTCGTGCGCATCCTCGGTGATGACGCAATGCACGCCCCAAACGAGCGACAATTTGCGCCCGGTTTCGACGCGCGGCGAGAGCGCAATGACCGGCGGTTTCGGCCGTTCGCGCGCGACCCGCAGCCCGGTCGAGCCGGAGCCGGTCCAACACACGAGTGCGGACAATTCCAGGTGCTCCGCGATCTGGCGTGCCGCATCGGCGATGGCGTCGGCCCCCGTGGCTTCCGGCTCGGCACGCTGGGCGGTAACGATCGAGCGGTAGGTCGGGTCATGTTCGACCTCTTCGGCGATGCGGTTCATCATCGCCACCGCTTCGGCGGGGTATTGGCCCGCTGCGGATTCCGCCGACAGCATCACGGCATCGGCGCCCTCGAAGATCGCGGTGGCGACGTCGGACACTTCGGCGCGGGTCGGCACCGGCGCATTGATCATGGATTCCAGCATTTGGGTCGCGACGACCACGGGCTTGCCGGCCCACCGTGCCGCGCGCGTCATTTGTTTCTGAACGCCGGGCACTTTCTCGATCGGCATTTCGACACCGAGATCGCCGCGCGCCACCATCAGCGCGTCGCAAAGTTCGAGGATCTCCTGCAGGCGGCTCACCGCTTGCGGCTTTTCGATTTTGGCCATCACCGCTGCGCGGCCGCGCGTGATTTTCTTGGCCTCGGCGATGTCCTCCGGCCGCTGGATGAAGGAGAGCGCCACCCAGTCGATCCCGGCGTCGAGCGCCGCTTCGAGATCGGAGCGGTCCTTCTCGGCGAGCGCGGAGAAGGGCAGCGTCGAATCCGGCAGGCTGACGCCCTTGCGGTCGGATAACTTGCCGCCGACCACGACCTTGGTGGTGAGCTTCTTCGGCTGTGCGTCCTCGACGGTCAGTCGGATCTTGCCGTCGTCGAGCAGCAGCGTATGGCCCGGTTTGACGGCAGCGAAGATTTCCGGATGGGGCAGGCACACTCGCTCGGCATTGCCCGCGGCCGTGTCCGTGTCGAATGTAAAAGTCGCATTTTTGGCAAGCTGGGCACTGCCGCCCGCGAAAGCGCCGACGCGCAGCTTCGGCCCCTGCAAATCGACCAGGATGCCGATCGGCCGGTCGAACTGTTTTTCAACCGAACGGATGGCGGCCACCAGCTCCCGCATCTTGTCATGCGAGGTGTGGCTCATATTGATGCGGAAAACATCGGCGCCGGCCTCGAACAGGCGGGCGATCACCGCGGCGCTGGATGAAGCCGGGCCCAGAGTGGCGACGATTTTCGCGCGGCGCAGACGCCTCATCGCCGTGGCCCTTCATTCGTTCTGGGCGCAGGTGCCGGAGCGCCGCCTTGCTCGGCGGATTCGGTCAATTGCACCGTCCAGGAACGCTGCTCGCCGGTATCGACTTCGAAATAACCGGTGCGGTCGTAGCCCCGTGCCAGGCAGTTCTCGATGCCCCGGATCGTGAACTCCTTGTCGCGCGAGCACATGAAAGCCTGACCCGCCCATTCGCCGCCGCGGTCATAGTCGATCGCATAGACATAATAAAAACGCGCGACAAGCGAGCCCCGCACCAGCGTCTCGCAGGAGCGCGACGGGATCGTCCACCAGCCTTCGGTGGTCCAGCCTTCCTGGTCCTTGTAGCCGATCGCGACGCCGACCCGGCTGCCGGTATTGTTGCACAGCCGGAAGTCGGCATGCGCGGCGTCGACGCGCGTCGCGGCGACAAGCATCGCCGCCAGCGTGACAGTGAGCACAGCCGATAGGGAAAATCGAAGCTTGATCACGAGCGAGAGCCGGATGCGATTCGTTGGCGATTTCGCGTCATCCTCTACACCCTGTCAACGACGATGGCGCGAAAATCATTGACGTTCGTGAAGGTCGGCCCGGTTTGCACGAGATCGCCGAGCTTGGCGAAGAACGCCGTCGAATTGTTGTCCGCGAGGAAGGCGGCGGGATCGAGGCCTAGAGCGCGGGCGCGTTGCGCCGTGCCGCCGTCGGCGAACGCACCGGCCGGATCGGTACTGTCGCCGCCGCCGCCGTCGGTGCCGTCGGTGTCGCCGGCGACCGCGGCGATGCCGCGCGCGCCGTCGAGCGCGACCGCGAGCGCCAATGCGTATTCCTGGTTCGGCCCGCCGGAACCTTTACCGGCAATCGTCACCGTCAACTCGCCGCCCGACAGGATCACGGCGCGCGCTCCGCGCCGCTGCAGGTCACGCGCCATGGCGGCGTGGGCGGCTGCCACGTCGCGCGCTTCGCCTTGCAGGCTGTCGCCGAGCACGATCGGCTCATACCCCTGCTTGCGAACGTTCTCTTCGGCCACGCGCAAGGCGTCGGCCGGGCGTGCGACGATCGCAAAGCTCGTCGCCTTGAAAAGCGGATCGTCGGGCTTCGGCGTTTCATTCGCCGGATCGTTCAGCGCGCGCATCACCGCCTCCGGCAAGTCGAGCGCATAGCGTTTGACGATCGCGCGGGCGTCGCCGAGCGTCGTTGCGTCCGGCACCGTAGGGCCAGAGCCGATCGCCGCCGGCTCGTCATTCGGTACGTCGGACACCGCGAGCGTGACGACGCGCGCCGGCTGCGCGAGGCGCGCCAGCCTGCCGCCCTTGATGCGCGAAAGGTGGCGCCGCACGGTGTTGATCTCGCCGATATTGGCGCCCGAGCGCAGCAGCGCGCGCGTCACGGCTTGCTTATCGGCGAATGCGAGACCCTGCGCCGGCGCGATCCAATTCGCCGAGGCCCCGCCCGAAAGCAGCACCAGCACCAGATCGTTGCCGCCGGCACTGCCCGCCAAGGTGAGCGCCTTTTCCGCGGCGGCCAATCCGGCGCCGTCGGGAATGGGATGGCCGGCCTCGATCATTTCGATATGGCGGGTCGGCCGCCCATAGCCATGCCGCGTGACCGCGACGCCGCGCAGACGATCCGCCGGCACCTGGAGGCGATCGAGATAATGCGCCTCAGCCACCTCGGTCATCGAGCCCGCCGCTTTGCCGGCGGCCAGGACGATGAG
>JAFBAG010000099.1 GCA_019247925.1 Pseudolabrys sp. | reverse complement strand
GTGCCGCGCGCGATGGCGTCGCGCATACCGTCCATCAAGGACTGGTAATACGCGAGATTGATGGCTGACAGGAGCGACGCACCGAGCATTTCGTTGGCCTTCGTTAGATGGTGCAGATAGGCGCGCGAATAAGTTCGGGTCGGCGCGTGGGCACTATCCGCATCGACCGGCGACTTGTCATCTGCGAAGCGCGCATTCTTGATGTGCACCATGCCCTCTTTCGTGAACAAAGTGCCATGACGGCCATTGCGGGTCGGCAGGACGCAATCGAACATGTCGATCCCCCGCGCCACCGCCTCAATCAAATCGTCCGGCGTTCCCACGCCCATGAGATAGCGTGGTCGGTCGGCCGGCAGCGCCGGCGCCGTCTCCTGGACAACCTTGAGCATCACGTCCTGCGGCTCGCCGACCGCGAGACCGCCAATCGCATAGCCGGGGAAGCCGATATCGACCAAAGCCGCAGCGCTTTTTGTCCGCAGGGTAATGTCGTCGCCGCCCTGGACGATTCCGAACAAGGCCGCGCCTTCACGACCTCCAGCATTAAAGGCTTTCTTGCTGCGCTCAGCCCAGCGCAGCGACAATGCCGTCGCCCGCTCGATTTCGGCGCGCGGCGCCGGCAACTTCAGGCACTCGTCGAGCTGCATGATAATGTCAGCCCCGAGCAGCATCTGGATTTCAATGGCGCGTTCGGGCGTTAGTCCGAACATTGCTCCATCAATGTGCGAGCGGAACGTCACCCCCTGCTCATCGAGCTTGCGCAAGGTCGCGAGCGACATCACTTGAAAACCGCCGCTGTCGGTCAGGATCGGATACGGCCAATTCATGAATGTGTGCAGACCCCCAAGTGCGGCGATGCGTTCGGCGCCGGGCCGCAACATCAGGTGATAGGTATTGCCGAGCACGATTTCGGCGCCGGTCGCGCGCACATCGTCGGGCGCAAGCCCCTTCACCGTGGCCGCGGTGCCGACCGGCATGAAGGCCGGCGTCTGCACACGGCCATGCGGCGTCACCAACTCGCCACGCCGCGCGGCCCCATCCGTGGCGCTGACTTTGAATGCGAAAGCGGTCATTAGGCGACAGGATAAAGCAAACAGGCATCGCCATAGGAATAGAACCGATAATTGCTGGCGATAGCATGCGCATAGGCCTGTTTCATCGTGTCGAGCCCGCTAAAGGCCGCGACCAGCATGAACAAGGTCGAACGTGGCAAATGAAAATTCGTCAGCATCAGGTCGGTCGCGCGGAATTTGTAGCCGGGGGTGATGAAGATCGCCGTCTCACCGGAAAATGCATGGAGCCGCCCCCCTTCGTCCGCCGCCGTTTCAAGCAACCGCAGCGCGGTCGAGCCGACCGCCACGACACGTCCGCCCTTCTCCCGGACGGCGTTGAGCGCGCTCGCGACCTCGGCACTGAGCGTGCCCCATTCCGAATGCATGACATGCTCCGCCGTATCGCCGGCCTTGACCGGCAAAAACGTCCCTGCGCCGACATGGAGCGTGACCCGATGCAGTGCGATGCCCTTTTCCGCGAGCCGCGCCACCAGCCCCGGCGTGAAATGCAAACCCGCAGTCGGCGCCGCCACGGAGCCTTCATGCGCAGCAAATAGAGTTTGGTAGTCGTTACGGTCGAGCGTGTCCGGCGCCCGTTTCGAGGCGATGTAAGGCGGCAGCGGCATGTCGCCACGTTCCTCGATCGCCTGGTCGAGGACCGGGCCATGAAATGAAAACGCGAGCGTCACCTCGCCGCCATCGTCCTTGGCTTCGACCGCCGCGTCGAGCTGGCCGAGAAAGCAGACCTTGCCTTCGTCGCCAAACCGCAGCGTGTCTCCCGACTGCAGCTTTTTCGCCGGCCGCACAAAAGCCCGCCAGCGCGATCCGTCCAGACGACGATGCAGTGTGGCTTCGATCCTGGGCTCGCCGAGACCGCGGCCGATGCGGCGTCCGCTCAACCGCGCCGGAATGACTTTCGTATCGTTGACGACAAGCGCATCGCCCTCCCGCAGCAGGTCGGGCAAATCGCCAAGCGTCCGGTCGTCCAGAACGTGCGGCGGCCGCACCACCAGGAGCCGCGCCGCGTCGCGCGGGCTGACGGGACGCAACGCAATACGCTCGGCCGGGAGATCGAAGTCAAAAAGATCGGTGCGCATTCCGCATTCAGAACAAGCGAAGGAACCTTCGCTACTCCTTAGCGCGGAACGCGCACCGGGTCATCGCTCAGACGATGATCAAAACGCAATGCAACGGCATACAACCAACAACGCGACTACAGATTGCCTCACAAAACCGGCGGATAGGCATCTCCCGACATCCAGACCTGCGTGGACTTGCCCTTGCTGTCGGCCTTTTGCACCACGGCCTCACGGCCGTGCTCGCCGAGCTTGTGCGCGGCGTTGATGGCGAAGAGCAAGGCTTCGTCGGCCTTTGCGTAGGGGCCGAATTCCTGGCCCTCGAAGCCGATGAACCAGCAGTCCTCACGGCGATGGACGCAATATTCCGCGCGCGGGCCCGCGGGTTTTGTTTGGGCCTTCACGGGCTGCTGCCGAGCCGAGTCATGGGCAGGAAGTCGGGACATCAATCGCTCCTGTGTCTGGTTCCGCAAACGCACCGAACTGACGCAACGAGATCGAGCGAGGATCAGCAACGCACCAAAGCGCCCCCGGTTCCCTCCGCCGGAAGGCACGCCGATTCTGCGGCGAAAACGAGCCGCGGCGGCGCATGGCATGCGAAAAAGGGAACGGTGCGGAAACCGCGGCATCCGCAAATTTGAATGAAGTTATTCGCGCGCCAATAATCGCGGCTTAGGCACGATCAGGGCGGCGCTCACGCCGCCATCGTCGCCTTGAGAATCTTGTCGGGATTTTGCACGGGCTCGCCGCGCTTGATTTTGTCGACGTTCTCCATGCCCTCGATCACCTTGCCCCACACCGTGTACTGGCCGTCCAGAAACGAAGCGTCGTCGAAGCAGATGAAGAATTGGCTATCGCCGGAATCCGGATTGGCGGCGCGCGCCATCGACACCGTGCCGCGCACATGCGGCTCGCGATTGAATTCCGCTTTCAGCTTCTTGCCCGAGCCGCCGGTGCCGGTGCCTTGCGGACAGCCGGTCTGCGCCATGAAGCCGTCGATCACGCGATGAAACACTATTCCATCGTAGAAGCCCTGCTTCACCAGTTCCTTGATGCGCGCGACGTGGCCGGGCGCGAGATCGGGCCGCATCTCGATCACCACGTTTCCCTTGGTGGTTTCGAGCGTCATGGTGTTTTCAGGCTTTGCCATCGTTGCGTGCTTTCTTTGTTAGCGGATGTCGGATGCGACTTGGACTTTGACCATCTTGTCAGGATCTGCGACGGCGCCGCTCTGCGATCCCGGGGGCGCCTTTTTGAGCTTGTCCGCGACGTCCATGCCGGACACGACTTCCCCAATTACGGTGTATTGGCTGTTGAGAAACGAGGCGTCGCCATAGACGATAAAGAATTGCGAATTGGCCGAGTTAGGATCGCTGGCCCGCGCCATGCCCACAACGCCGCGCTTGAACGGAACCTGTGAGAACTCGGCCTGCACGTTCGGGTATTTCGACCGCCCGGTGCCGTTGAAATTCTGGCCATCCCCGGTTTGCGCCATGAACCCTTCCATCACCCGATGGAACGGCACGTTGTTGTAAAAGCCGTCGCGCGCGAGCTGCTTGATGCGCTCGGCGTGTTTGGGGGCGAGATCGGTCCTCAGTTTGAAGACGATGCGGCCCTTTGTCGTGTCGATGACGATCGTGTTCTGCGGGTCGACTCCGGCGGGTAACTTCACCGGCTGCGCCAGCGCGGGCAAAGCGCAAACGAGCGCAAAGAGAACAGCGGCGACGCGAACCATGACAACTCCCGGCCTGATTGCCTTGCGGACTATTTTTTCTTGAACTTCGCTTT
>JAFBAG010000090.1 GCA_019247925.1 Pseudolabrys sp. | reverse complement strand
GCTGCACGTCGAAGTGGCGCTGACCGATGGTGCGCTTGGCGGCTTCACGCACCGTCGCGAAGGCGGCGACCAGCACGTCGTCGAGCGAGGCGCCGTCGGCGACCTGCTTTTTCAAATCGGCGGTGCGGGCTTTGAGGTCGTCGTCCGAAAGCGCCTCGAGTTCTTTCTCGAGCGCATTGATCGCTGAGACGCGCGGCTGATAACTCTTGATCCGCCGGTCATTGGCAGAGCCGAACAGCTTGCGAGCGACGCCGCCGATCATGAGAAGTCCTTAATCTCGCGGAGCGGCGCCCAAGCACCGCCCGCCGGTGAATGCTTCCGGCGCTCCGGAATGCGGCACTTTTCGGGCAAATTCAATGAGCGCGCCGTCAGAACTTCCGGTTGAGATAGGAGTGCCCCGGAATGTTGTCAATCTGACGGTTTGACCTCATGCAGCCGTTAAACACCCTCGTCAATCAGCCATTGCAAAGCCGAAGGCTCTGGGCGAGTGTCGCCCGCCGCTCCGGACCGCCGCCGGCTTACACCTCAAGGACAATCGCCATGTTGCGTATTCTGCTTTCCGCCATGCGTAGCGTCGCCGCTGCCGGGCTCATCGCGTTCAGTGCCAGCGTCGCCTTGGCGCAGGACGCGGATCCAGTGGTCGCGAAGGTCAACGGCACCGAAATCCGGCAGAGCGACGTCGCGCTCGCCGAGCAGGCGGCGAGCCAATTGCCGCCGATGAGCGCCGAGCAGAAACGCGATTACATCATAGAGCTACTCGCCAACATGATTCTGGTGTCGCAGGCCGCGGAAGAAAAGAAGCTCGGCGAAACGGCAAGCTTCAAGCGCCGCCTTGCTTTCGCGCGCCATCGGCTGCTCATGGGCGACTATCTCAATGACATCGCCAAATCCGCTCAGACCGAAGAAGCGCTTCGCAAAATCTACGACGAGGCCAAAAAGGAATCCCCGCCCGAGCCGGAAGTGCATGCGCGGCACATTCTGATTCAAGCCAAGCCCGGCGACGACGCGGCCGGCAAGGCCGCCGAGGCGAAAATCAAGGCCGTGATCGAGCGGCTCAAGAAAGGTGATGACTTCGTCAAAGTGGCGAATGAAACCACCGAAGATCCTTCGGGCAAGACCACCGGCGGCGACCTCGGCTTCTTCTCCAAGGAGCAGATGGTTCCGGAATTCGCCGACGTCGCCTTCAAGCTTGAGCCGGGCAAGATCTCCGATCCGGTGAAGACGTCTTTCGGCTGGCACGTCATCAAGGTCGAGGAAAAGCGCACGCGACCCTTCCCGGCTTTTGAAGAGGTGAAGTCGGAGCTCGAAGCCGCCGTCGCCAACAAAGCCCACACCGAAGCGATCCAGAAACTGCGCGAAAGTGCCAAGATCGAACGTCTCGATAAGCCGGCGGCTCCGAAGCAGTAGACTGGCTACTTGTCATGGCCGGCCTTGTGCCGGCCATCCCGCTTAGATAGGCACATTACCCGAGTGATCGGGATCGCCGGGACAAGCCCGGCGATGACACTGGAGTGTCTGATGTCGACCGCAGTCTCCCCTCTCGCACCGACGAATGTGCCCGAACTGCCGCCGATCGCCGGCGTGCGGCTGGCGACCGGAGCCGCGGGCATCAAATACAAAGACCGCACCGATGTCCTCCTCGCGCTGTTCGACGAAGGCACGACGGCTGCCGGCGTCTTCACGCGCTCCAAGTGTCCTTCGGCGCCAGTGGAGTGGTGCCGCGCCCAAGTGAAGCGCGGCCGCGCCCGCGCTCTGGTCGTCAATTCCGGAAACGCCAATGCCTTTACCGGTAAGAACGGCCGCGACGCCGTCAATTTCACCGCGCGGCTCGCCGCCAAGGCAGCCGATTGCAAAGCGCAGGACGTTTTTCTCGCCTCGACCGGCGTGATCGGCGAGCCGCTGCCCGCTGAGCGTTTCGACGGCGTCATGGAATCGATGGCGCGGATGGCGCAGGCCGGGCGTTTCATGGAAGCGGCGCGCGCCATCATGACCACTGATACGTTTCCGAAAGTCGCCACCGCGCGTGTGAAGATCGGCAAGACGACGGTCACCATCAACGGCATCGCCAAGGGCGCCGGCATGATCGCGCCCGATATGGCGACGATGCTGTCCTATGTCTTCACCGACGCGGCGATCGCGGCGCCAGTGTTGCGATTGCTGCTCGCCGAGAGCGTCGCTGACACGTTCAATGCCGTCACGGTGGATGGCGATACGTCGACTTCGGACACGCTGATGATCTTCGCCACCGGCAAGGCCAAGGGCGTCCCGTCAATTGTCCGCTCCTCCGATCCACGCTTGAAGAATTTCCGGAAAGGACTGCACGCCGTCCTTGCTTCGCTCGCCGAACAGGTCGCTCGCGATGGCGAAGGCGCGCGCAAGCTCTTCGAAGTGGTCGTCGAGGGCGCCAAGACCAAGCAATCGGCACGGCGCATCGCCATGTCGATCGCCAATTCTCCGCTGGTGAAAACCGCGATTGCCGGCGAGGACGCCAATTGGGGGCGCGTGGTGATGGCGGTCGGCAAGGCCGGCGAGCCGGCCGATCGCGACAAGCTGTCGATCTGGTTCGGCGGTATTCGGGTAGCGCACAAGGGCGCGCGCGACCCCAATTACGACGAAGCCGCGGTTTCGGAGACAATGAAGAAGCCTGAAATCAAGCTGCGGGTCGCACTGGGTCTGGGTAAAGGCTGGGACCGCGTCCTGACTTGCGACCTCACGAAGGAATATGTCGCGATCAACGGGGATTACCGTTCGTGATGGCTGATATCGCGATTGCTGCTGTTTTTCCTAATTGCTGTTCAAACCCTCTTAACTTTGGAAAGCCTATCGTCGAGATGAGGCCGTGAGCGCCAAACTTGTTCTTGTCGCCGCCTGCGCCCTCGTCGATGCCGATGGCCGCGTGCTCCTCGCGCAGCGTCCCGCCGGCAAGCCGATGGCGGGGTTATGGGAATTCCCGGGCGGCAAGGTCGACGCTGGCGAGCGGCCCGAAGAGACGTTGATACGTGAACTCAAGGAGGAACTGGGCATCACTGTCGAGGAGCCGTGTTTGGCGCCGCTCACTTTTGCGAGCCACGCCTATCCGGATTTCCATCTGCTGATGCCGCTCTTCGTCTGTCGCAAATGGGAAGGCACGCCCCAGCCGCTCGAGGCGCAACAACTGGTGTGGGTCAAGCCGAACCGTCTGCGTGACTATCAAATGCCGCCCGCGGATGAGCCGCTCGTTTCGCATCTGATGGCGCTGCTTTGAAAAATGAAGGGACAAGCGATGATTGAGCTGACCCGCCGGTTTGTCCGCGATGAGCGCGCCGCAACGGCCATTGAATATTCCTTGATAGCCGCCGGCGTCGCGAGCGCGATCGTCGTGGCGGTCAACGCCCTGGGCGTCAACGTCAAAGGGATGTGGACAAGCATCAAGACCGCGCTGGGGTCCTGAACTTCTACCCGCGGGGCGTCTTGTCCCCCGCCGGCATTTCCGTGACATTGAGTGCGTCGGCAAGACGCCGTTGCGCAGAACCTGGCTTGAGCGGCTGCTGCTGGCTTGGATGCGGCGCCCATCCCGACAGCCAGATGATCTCGAACGTGGCGCGGATGCGACCGTCGTCCTCGGCAAAGCGCTCCGCATAGATTTCCATCATCCGGCTCAAGGTCGCGCGTCGCATTGGCGTGCGGCGCCTTTCGTGCATGACGTTGGTGGCGCCCATGCGGCGCAGATCGTCCATGAGCGCAAACGGCTCGTTGTAGCGAACCGTCAGCCGGTCGCTGTCCGCCACCGGCAATGCAAAGCCCGCGCGTTGCAGCAGCGCACCGAGCTCCCGCACATCCGCAAACGGCGCGACCCGTGGCGACATGCCGCCTTCGCATTCGGCTTCGGCGAGCGTGAAGGCCTGCCGCAATTCCGTCAGGGTATCGCCGCCGAGTAGCGCCGCGAGAAACAATCCATCGGGCTTGAGGGCGCGGCGGATTTGCGCGAGGACACCGGGCAAATCATTGACGAACTGCAGCGCCAGGCCGGATACGGCGAGATCAAGCGAAGCGTCGCGCAAGGAGAGCGCTTCGTCGTCGCCGATCGAGGCCGCGGCTATTTCGCCGATCTTCTCGCTCGCCTGAAGCGCCGTACGCACTGCGTCAGTAGGTGTTCCCACATCCGCGGCCTTTGCGAATTCCCGCAGCACCGCGGAAAGCCGCTCCGCCATGTCTTGCGCAACACGCTCAGCGAGGAAGGTCGCCGGCCCAAGCGCAACGGCGCGGCGCTGGCGCGCGCGCAGCAGCGCGCGGTCGAAGATGGTAGGTCTTGCCGTCATCTGTTAGCCTTTAAGCATGGACGAGCACATTGCCGCCAGCAAAGCCGAGCCAAACGCGCTGTTCACGCGCGCCCGCGCGGCCGTATCGGCCGGCCTGCGTTTCGCGCGCGATGTCGCGCTGCCGCCGTTATGTGCCTCCTGCCGCGAGCCTCTTGGTGATGGCGTCGGATTGTGCGCCGAATGCTGGTCGAAGCTCTCCCTGATCGAACCGCCCTATTGTGCGCGACTGGGCACTCCGTTCGCGTATGACGCGGGATCGGGTCTCCTATCCATGGAAGCGATCGCTGACCCGCCGGCCTATGAACGGGCGCGGGCGGCGGTGCGCTATGACGATATCGCCCGCGCCCTGGTGCAGGCTTACAAATACGGCGATCGTCTTGATCTCGCACCAATGCTGGGACGCTGGATGATGCGGGCGGGGCGCGAATTGTTCGAAGGTGCCGACGCTTTCATTCCCGTTCCACTGCACTGGCGCCGTCTTTGGGCGCGCCGCTTCAATCAATCGGCGGCTCTGGCGGAGACTTTATCCAGCCTGACCGGGATTCCAGCGCGGCATGACGACCTGCGTCGGGTCCGCCCGACCAGTCAGCAAGTTGGGCTGTCCAAAGCGGCGCGCGCCGAGAACGTGCAAGGCGCATTCCGCGTGCCGCCCGCAGCCCGCGTCAATGTCGCCGGACGGCGCCTCATCCTGATCGACGACGTGCTGACCTCCGGCGCCACGGCCAACGCCTGCGCCAATGCGCTTTTGCGCGCCGGCGCAACGCAGGTCGATGTCCTGGTTTTTGCCCGGGTTGTCGCGCCGCACCGGACGCCCATATAAAGCCTATGGCAATCGAGATTTACACCACCCGCTTCTGCCCTTATTGCGTCGCCGCCAAGGCGCTGCTGAAGCGCAAAGGCGTCTCGTATAATGAGATCGATGTCGGCTCGGACTACGGCCGGCGCGAGGAAATGGTGCAACGGGCGAACGGACGCATGACCGTGCCGCAGATCTTCATTGGCAAGACCCATGTCGGCGGGTTTGACGACATGAGCGCGCTCGATCGCGCCGGCAAGCTCGACCCCCTGCTCGCGGCCGAAGGCGCCACGAAATGAGCGCCAGCACATTCAAGGCGGCGTTGATCCAGATGCGCACCGGTGTGACGCCGGCCGCGAACCTCGACGCCGCGGTCAAGCTGATTGGAGAAGCCAAGGCCGCGGGCGCGGACTATGTACAGACGCCCGAAATCACCAATATTTTCGAATCCAATCGTGAGCGGCTGTTCGAAAAGATCGCCGCCGAGGAAAACGACACGTTCCTCGCCGCGATGCGTGAGCTGGCGAAGAAACTCGAAATCTATCTCCATATCGGGTCGATGGCGGTGCGAGTCTCGCCGGACAAGGCGGCCAACCGCTCCTTTCTCATCGATCCGCGCGGCGATATTGCTGCCCGCTACGACAAGATTCACATGTTCGATGTCGAAATCGGCGACGGTCACAGCTATCGCGAGTCGCGCAATTATCGGCCGGGCGATCTCGCGGTTCTCGCCGACTTGCCTTGGGGCAGGCTTGGACTGACGGTTTGCTACGATCTGCGCTTTCCCGCGCTTTACCGCGCGCTTGCCGAAGCTGGCGCGAGCTTCCTCGCAATACCGTCCGCCTTTACCCAGCGCACCGGCGAAGCCCACTGGCACGTCCTGATGCGCGCGCGGGCGATCGAGAACGGCGCCTATGTGCTAGCGGCAGCGCAAGGCGGCAAGCACGAGAACGGCCGCGACACTTACGGCCACTCGTTGATTGTCGATCCCTGGGGCAAAGTCGTCGCAGAAGCCGGACAAGAGCCCGGAATAATCGTCGCTGAAATCGACCCGGCCGCGGTGGCGAAGGCCCGCACTGCTATTCCCTCCCTGCAGCATGGCCGCCGCTTTGAAATTATCGAACCTTTGGCCGAGCCAGCGCAACTTCACGTCGTGGGCCGGCAATGATCCGTTATGCGCTGGCCTGCGAGCGCGGCCATGAATTCGAAAGCTGGTTTGCCGATTCCGCCGCCTACGAGAAGCAGGCTAAGCGCAAACTGGTGACCTGCCCTCATTGCGGCTCAGCCCGAGTCGAGAAAGCGATCATGGCGCCGCGGCTCGCTGGCACCAGGAAGCGCACGAAAAATGCTCCCGCAGTCGCGCCGGCTCCCGACGCTGCCGAAAAAGCGCCGGTGGCGATGCTGTCGCCGCAGGAGACGCAATTCCGGGCCAAACTCAAGGAACTGCGCGATCATCTGACGAAGAACGCGCAGAATGTCGGCCAGAAATTTCCGGAAGAGGCGCGCAAGATGCACTACGGCGAGATCGAGCATCGCTCGATCTATGGCGAAGCGTCACCCGATGAAGCCAAAAAGCTGACCGACGAGGGCATCGAATTTCATCCGCTGCCGATCTTGCCCGACGACCGCAACTGACCGCGTCAATAGGTCCAAACCAATAGGATCACGCCGGCAACGACCAGCGCGATGCCGATGGCCTCCCGCGCGGTGGTCCGCTGTTTGAAGATGAATTTCGACACGGCCTGCGCCATCAAGACCTCGACGAGAGCAAGGGTGCGCACACTGGCGGCGGTCGCGATGGCAAATGCAAGAAACCAGAACTGCGAGGCGAAGGCGCCCATGAAGCCGGCGAGCAGTGACGGCTTCCACGCTTTCATGATCGCCCGCAGCACGCCGGGGTCCCGCATCGCGAGATAAAGCGAAAGGAGCGCGGCCTGCAGCACCAGACCGACGGCAAGCGTGAAAGTCGCGGTGAGCACGAAGTCCGGCAGGTTGAGCGAGAGGATTGCACCGCGATAGCCGATTGCTGAGAGCGCGAACATGCCGCCGCTGAACAGGCCGATGATGGTCGGCTTGGAACTGACCGGAGCGCCCGCGTTCGGCTTGAGCGACATGAAGATGACGCCCATCGTCGCGATGACAATCGCCGCCGCCATGCCGGCGCTCAGATGATCGCCGAGGAAGACCAAGCCGAACAATGCGACCTGCACAGGCTCGGTCTTGATGTAGGCGATCGCGACCACGAAAGAGCGCTCGCCCATGGCTGACAGCATCGTGGCCGTCGCGACGATCTGGGCAATCGCGCCCCACACCACCCACGGCCAGAAGACGAGCGGCGGCTTCGGCAGGGCAAGACCGGTCGCCCATAACACGCCGGCGAGGAACAGCAACGCGAAGGGAAAGCCGAACAGGAAGCGCACATGTGTCGCGCCGACGGTGCCGAGCGTCGCGGTGAGCTCACGCTGCATGGCGTTGCGCGCGGTCTGCCCCGCGGCGGCGATCAAGGTAAAAACGGCCCAGAGCATGAAGAGGTCAGGACTTCCTGGCGCGGCGGGTGGCGACGATCATGTAGTTGACGTCCATGTCGGAAGACAACTGCCAGCGATCGGCGAACGGATTATAGATCACGCCGCGCTCGGCGATCACGGCAAGACCGCTCGCCTCGACAGCCTGCTCCAGTTCTTCCGGCCTGACGAATTTATTCCACTGGTGCGTGCCGCGCGGCAGCCAGCGCAGGACGTATTCGGCGCCGACAATCGCCAGCGCGAAACTCTTCATGGTGCGGTTAAGCGTGGCCAGGATCATCAGACCGCCCGGTTTCACCATCGCGGCGCAGGTCTTCACGAACAGCTTCACGTCGGTCACGTGCTCGACGACTTCCATCGCCAGCACCACGTCGAATTTTTCCTTATCGGCTGCAAGACCTTCCGCAGTGACGGCGCGGTAGTCGATCGAAAGCCCACTCTCCTTCGCATGGGCTTTGGCTGCGACGATGTTGTCTGCGGCGGGATCAGCGCCGACGACCTCCGCGCCCAATCGCGCCAGCGGCTCCGATAAAATTCCGCCGCCGCAGCCAATATCAAGAATGCGAAGCCCATCGAGGCTTTGCAAGGATTTAGAGTCGCGCCGGAAATGCGCGGCGAGCTGGTCGCGTATATAGCCGACGCGCACCGGGTTGAATTTATGCAGCGGCGCCATCGGCCCGCGCGGATTCCACCAATCCGCCGCGTGGCGCGAAAAGCGCTCAACCTCTTCCTCGTCGACCGTCCCTGCGGCCCCGCGGCTCTTGCGGTTAACCATCGTCACCTTCGTTCAGGTTGCGGTGCGGCAACCTCGCCGGTATGTATACGCGCCTTTTTGGGCTCGCGCCTCTTCGACATGCGCTGGCCGGCAATCCGGGACAAACATGGCTCGCCTGGTGATGAAATTCGGCGGAACGTCGGTCGCCGATATGGACCGCATCCGCAACGTCGCGCGCCACGTCAAACGCGAGGTCGACGCCGGCAACGAGGTTGCCGTCGTGGTCTCCGCCATGGCCGGCAAGACGAACGAACTCGTTGCCTGGTGCCGCGAGGGTGCACCGCTGCATGACGCGCGCGAATACGACGCCGTCGTCGCCTCCGGCGAGCAGGTCACCGCCGGACTGCTTGCGATCGTCCTGCAGGGGATGGGCATCGAGGCCCGCTCCTGGCAAGGCTGGCAGCTGCCGATCTACACCGACAATGCCCACGCTACGGCGCGCATCTCCGAGGTCAATGGCACTGAGCTGATCAAGCGCTTCAAGGAGCGCAAGGAAGTGGCGGTGATTGCCGGCTTCCAGGGCCTGCATAAGGAAAGCGGGCGGATCACCACACTCGGCCGCGGCGGCTCCGACACTTCGGCCGTGGCGATCGCTGCCGCGATCCAGGCCGACCGCTGCGACATCTATACGGATGTCGACGGGGTCTACACCACCGATCCGCGCGTTGTCCCGCAGGCCCAGCGTCTGGACAAGGTCGCATTCGAGGAAATGCTGGAGCTTGCTTCGCTCGGCGCCAAGGTCATGCAAGTGCGCTCGGTCGAACTTGGCATGGTGCATAACGTGCGCATTTTTGTGCGTTCGAGCTTTGTGAACCCGGAGGAGATCGACCCGCGGGCCAATCCCGAGGGCACCCTCATTTGCGACGAGGCAGACATCATGGAACAGCAGGTCGTCACCGGCATCGCCTTTTCGAAGGACGAAGCGCAGATCTCGATCCGCCGCGTGCAGGATAAGCCAGGCGTAGCCGCCGCGATCTTTGGTCCGCTCGCGGCCGCCAATATCAACGTCGACATGATCGTGCAGAACGTGTCGGCCGACGGCGCGACGACCGACCTAACCTTTACTGTGCCGTCGGCAGACTACGAGCGCGCCCGACAGACAATCGACAAGGCCAAGAAGGATATCGGCTATGATCGGCTCGACGGCGCGACCGATGTCGCCAAGGTGTCGGTGATCGGCATCGGCATGCGCAGCCACGCCGGCGTCGCTGCCAAGGCGTTCAAGAGCCTCGCCGAGCAGAAGATCAATATCCGGGCGATCACCACGTCGGAAATCAAGTTCTCGGTGCTGATCGACAGCGCGCACACCGACCAGGCGGTGCGCACGCTGCACACACTCTACGGCCTCGACAAGAAGTAGCCCTAGTCGAGCTGCTCGATTCCGAGCTCCTTGAACATCGCGCCGGATTCCTTGGCGGTCTCGGCAATCAGCGCCGCCAGCTGCTCCGGTGTCGAAGATGTCGGGATCGTGCCGGCCCTCTCCATCACCGACTTGAAATCATCCGACGCAACCGCGTCGCGCACGTGCTGGTTCAGCGTATCGATCACCGGCTTTGGTACACCCGACGGCGCGCAAACGCCCCACCAGCCATAATTGTCGATATTGAGCCCCTGCTCCTTCAGGGTCGGCACGTCGGGCGCAACCGCCAGGCGCTCCGGACTGGTCATGCCGAGAATCTTGACCTTCTTTTCGGCTTGCATCGGCATGGCGAGCGCAATCGGGCTGACCGCGAGGTCGATGCGGCCCGCGACGACTTCCTGCAAGGCAGGGCCGGTGCCACGAAATGTCACCCCGGTCATCTTGATGCCGGTGATCTTCTCGAACTGCTTCGGCAACAGTTCGGTCACCGAGCCGCTGCCGACCTTGCCGTAATTGAGTTCTTTGGTCTTGGCGTGCGCGACAAAGCTTTTCACATCGGAGGCCGGCGATTCCGGCGGCACAGTGAAGGCATAATAAGCCTTGGTCACCAGCGACACGGCGCCGAGGTCTTCGAGCTTGTAGGCGACTTTCTTGTAGAGCAGCGGATTGGCAGCATCGATATAACTGCACAGCAAAAGCGTATGGCCGTCGCGCGGGTGTGCCAGCATTTCGTTAAGCGCGATCATGCCGGCGGCGCCGGTCTTGTTTTCGACCACGACAGGTTGACCGAGCGATTTCTGCAGCTTGTCCGCGATCAACCGCGCCGGCACATCGCTCGGTCCGCCTGCCGGAAAGCCTACTAATATCTTCACTGGCCGGTTCGGAAAATTCTGCGCCGCGGCCTGGGTCAAGGCACAGGCCAATATCGCCGCTGCGGCCATCATCCGTTTCATTGCTTCGCCCCGCTTTGTGGGTGGGCAGATTTGTGCGCATTGCCCACGCTTATTGCCGTTCAATTATAGGTTATGCTGAATGCGCGCGCGCCAGAGCGCAAGCGCGACGTCCCCGCCAGAGTGCCGCATGCCGAATATCAGTCCGCAGGAATTGAAAAGCCGAATCTCGTCGGGGCTGATGTGCTTTCCCCTCACCGATTTTGACGCCGCGGGCAATCTTGCGGCTCATGCCTGCGCCCGGCGGTTCGAATGGCTGGCCTCGTTCGACACGTCGGCCTTCGTGGTCGCGGGCGGCGCTGGCGAATTCTTTTCGCTTTCGGCGCAGGAATATGTCGAGCTGATCGCGACCGCGGTCCGGGTGGTCGGGCCACGATTCCCTGTGATTGCCGGCGTGGGCTATGGCACCCGCATGGCCATCGCGCTGGCGCAGGAGGCAGAGCAACTCGGCGCCGATGGCCTTCTCCTCATGCCGCCCTATCTCACCGAAGGCTCTCAGGCCGGGCTTGTCGCACATATCGGCGCGGTCTGCGCGGCGACCCGCCTCGGCGTCGTCGTCTACAACCGCGCTAATTGCCGTCTCAACGCTGACTCGGTCGCGCAACTTGCGCGCCTTTGCCCAAACCTGATCGGTTTCAAGGATGGCGTCGGCGACCTCGAGCAGCTTGTCGCGATCCGTACCGCGGCAGCCGACCGCCTCGCCTTCTTCAACGGCATGCCGACCGCGGAAACCTTCGCGCCCGCTTTCAAGGGGATCGGCATCCCCGTCTATTCCTCGGCGATCTTCAACTTCGTGCCGCGCACCGCCCTGCGCTTTCACAAGGCGCTCAATGCCGGCGACGACACGACCGTCGCGCAGATCACGCAGCAATTACTGGTGCCTTATGTGAAGATTCGGGGCCGGCAACCCGGCTACGCGGTCAGCATCGTGAAGGCTGGCGCACGCATCGTCGGACGCGATGCGGGTCCCGTGCGCCCGCCGCTATCCGATTTGACGCGCGCCGAATATGATGAGCTCGCCGCGCTGATCGCCAAGCTCGGTCCGCAGTCATAAGGAAAGACGGTCAGCCGTGGACAAACCGAGCGTAGCCATCATCGCGGCGGGCGGCATGGGTGCAGCCGTCGGCAAACGCCTCGCCGAAAATGGTGTCTGCGTTCTGACCTCGCTCGAAGGGCGGAGCGCGGCGAGCCAGAAGCGCGCCGCCGATGCCGGGATGAAAGCGGTAAGCGATTCCGAAATAGCCGCCGCCGACTTCGTCTTGTCCATCGTCCCGCCAGGCGAGGCTCAGAATCTGGCTGAGCATCTTTCCCCGGCGCTGCGCGCCGCGAACCGCAAGCCGTTTTATGTCGACTGCAATGCCGTCAGTCCCAGCACCGCGAAAAAGGTAGCGGCCACGATCGCCGGCACCGAAACGCCTTTCATCGACGGCGGCATCATCGGCGGCCCCCCGCGCGCGGGCTATGACGGGCCGAGCATCTATGTCTCCGGCCCGGACGCGGCGAAAGTCGAACACCTCAACGCCTATGGCCTCAAGATCAAGGCCATGCCCGGCTCGGTCGGGGACGCCTCGGCGCTGAAAATGTCCTATGCCGGCATGACCAAGGGGCTGATCGCGCTGGGAACGGCGATGGCGCTCGCCGCCGAGCGAGCCGGCATCGGTGACGCGCTGCGCGCCGAAATGGCCGCCAGTCAGGTTCCTATGTTGGCGCAGCTTTCGCGCGGCGTGCCGGACATGTTCGGCAAGGCCTATCGATGGGTGGCGGAGCTCGAAGAGATCGCCCATTTCGCGGGTCCCGGATCGGAGAGCGAGATTTTCTCCGGCATCGCCGCGCTCTACGACCGGATTGCCAAGGACTTTGAAGGGCCGCAGGCCGAAACCGGCGCGCTGGCCCGCTTCTACGCAAGTGCGAAGAAATAGCCGGCAAATCAAGCGCTAGCGGGCACTTTGGCTTGCCCCTTGCATGGGCCATTCGCTATAGCCTCAAAGAAAAGCGGCCGCGGATTGCGGGCTGTCCCGGTCGCCTTTCGTACATATTGAGGCCGTACTGAAGCTGCGTCCCGAGCCGCGGCTGAAAAGGATTTGCGATGCGTGGCGCGCTCGGCGGTCCCCGCGTGCTTTTACGCCGGCTTCGCGAAGTAATGGCGGAGCCGGTCAGCGCGCAGGACCGCCTCGACAAGATCGTGGTGCTGATCGCCGCCAACATGGTGGCGGAGGTCTGCTCCGTCTATGTGCTGCGCATTGACGCCACGCTCGAACTCTACGCCACCGAAGGCTTGAAGCGCGAAGCAGTCCACCAGACCGTGCTCAAGCGCGATGAAGGCCTTGTCGGCCTCGTCGCGAGTGAGGCCAAGCCGATCAACCTGTCGAACGCGCAGGACCACCCCGCCTTCTCGTTCCGGCCGGAAACCGGCGAAGAAATTTATCATTCGTTCCTCGGCGTGCCGATCCTGCGCGCCGGCAACACGCTTGGCGTGCTCGTCGTGCAGAACCGCGCACGGCGAACGTACACCGAGGAAGAACAGGAAGCGCTGCAAACCACCGCGATGGTGCTCGCGGAGATGATCGCTTCCGGCGAACTTTCCGCCCTCGCCAGGCCGGGGGCGGAGCCGGCCGTCCGGCACAGCCAGCAGCTCAACGGCGCGGTCCTGTCCGACGGTATCGCGCTCGGCCACGTTGTGCTGCACGAGCCCCGCGTCGTCATCACCGAAGTGATTGCCGACGACGTTCCCCGAGAACTCAAGCGTCTCGAAGTCGCGATCGCCGCCCTGCGCGCGGATCTCGATCGCATGCTGGAAGACGGCGAATTGGCGGACGGCGGCGAACACCGCGACGTGCTCGAGGCCTACCGCATGTTCGGCTACGATCAGGGCTGGCTGCACAAGATGCGCGAAGCCGTGACCAGCGGTCTGACCGCTGAAGCCGCGGTCGAGCGCGTTCAATCCGACACCCGCGCCCGCATGCTGCGCGCGCAGGATCCTTACCTGCGCGACCGTCTGCACGACCTCGACGATCTCTCCAATCGCCTGTTGCGCGTCGTCATGGGCCGCGACCATGCACCTTCCCGCGACCAGCTTCCCGACAACGCCATCATCGTGGCGCGCTCGATGGGGCCCGCGGCGCTGCTCGACTATGACCGCAAACGGCTGCGCGGGCTGGTTCTCGAAGAAGGCACCGAACACTCCCACGTCGCCATCGTCGCGCGCGCGCTCGGCATTCCCGCGGTTGGCGGAATCGACAACGCGACCGGTCTGGTCGAGCCCGGCGATGCCGTGATCGTCGACGGCACGGCCGGCCACGTCCATCTGCGCCCACGGCCGGACATCGAAAGTGCCTACGCGGAGCGCGTGAAGCTGCGCGCGCGCCGTCAGGCGCAGTATCATGCGTTGCGTGACAAGCCTTGCGTCACCAAAGACGGCCAGAAAATCGACTTGATGATCAATGCGGGTCTGCTCATCGACCTCCCGCATATCGACGACACCGGAGCATCCGGCGTCGGCCTGTTCCGGACCGAGCTGCAATTCATGGTCGCGCACGCCTTCCCGCGCACCAATGAGCAATACGCGCTCTACCGTTCGGTGCTCGACGCCGCGGGCAAACGACCGGTCACGTTCCGCACCCTCGATATCGGCGGCGACAAGGTGCTGCCTTATATCCGCAACGAGACCGAGGAAAATCCGGCGCTGGGATGGCGGGCGATCCGTCTGGGTCTCGACCGGCCCGGCCTGTTCCGCATCCAGATCCGCGCCATGCTGCGCGCAGCCGGCGGGCGCGAGTTGCGCGTCATGTTTCCGATGATTTCGATGATCGAGGAGTTCGACAAGGCCAAGGAATTTGTCGAAATGGAGCTGACGCATCTGCGCCGGCACGGCCACAAGCTGCCTGACCGGGTCGAGATCGGCACCATGCTCGAAGTGCCGTCGCTGCTGTTTCAGCTCGATGAACTGCTCGATCGCGTGGATTTTCTCTCGGTTGGCTCCAACGACCTCATGCAATTTTTGTATGCCGCCGACCGCGGCAATGCCCGCGTATCCGGCCGCTACGACCCGATTTCAACGCCGGTCCTGCGCGCGCTCAAAGACGTCGCCGACAAAGCCGCGGCTCACAAGAAGCCGGTGACGGTATGCGGCGAACTCGCGTCGCAGCCGATCGGCGCGCTGGCACTGGTAATTGCCGGCTATCGGGCCTTGTCGCTGACCCCGTCGCAGGTCGGTCCCGTCAAGGCGATGCTGCTCGACCTCGACTGCAAGAAGGCGCAATCCGCCATTTTGCCGCTGCTGGAGAAGCCTATCGGCAGCGTGTCGATCCGCCATCAGCTCGAAAATTTCGCGGCAGCCGAAAATCTTCCGCTATAACGCGCCGCCATGCTGCCGGAACAGAAATTGGAGGCCCTTGTCGCCCGTCATGCTCAGCTTGAGCATGAACTCTCGAGCGGCGTCGGAGGCGAGGCTTACGTCAAGCTGTCGCGGGAGTTCGCGGAGCTGGCGCCCGTGGTCGAAGCCGTGCGCAGTTTTCGCGCCGCCGAAAAAGAGATCAAGGATCTCGACGCGCTCGCGAACGATCCAGCGACCGATCCAGAAATGAAGCGCATGGCGGCTGCGGAACGGCGCGCGCTGGAAGACAAGCGCCTCGACCTCGAGCACAAATTGCGACTCGCGCTCATTCCAAAAGATGCGATGGACGACCACAACGCCATCCTCGAAATCCGCGCGGGGACCGGGGGCGATGAGGCGGCGCTGTTTGCCGGCGACCTGTTCCGCATGTACGAGCGCTATGCGGCGCTACAAGGCTGGAAGACGGACATCGTCTCGCTGAGCGAAGGCACCAAAGGCGGCTTCAAGGAAATCGTCGCCGAGGTCTCCGGCCGAGGCGTTTTCGCCAAACTTAAATTCGAGTCGGGCGTGCATCGCGTCCAGCGCGTGCCCGATACCGAAGCCTCGGGCCGGATTCACACGTCGGCAGCCACCGTCGCCGTGCTTCCCGAGGTCGAAGACGTCGATATCGAGATCAAGGATTCCGATCTCAAGATCGACACGATGCGCGCCCAGGGCGCCGGCGGCCAGCACGTCAACAAGACGGAATCCGCGATCCGGGTGACGCACCTTCCGTCCGGCATCGTGGTTTTTGTGCAGGAAGAGCGTTCCCAGCACAAGAACAAGGCTAAGGCGATGTCCTATCTGCGAAGCAAATTGTACGAAGCCGAGCGTTCGAAGCTCGATGCCGAGCGTGCGGCCGAGCGCAAGGGTCAGATCGGGTCTGGCGACCGCTCGGAACGCATCCGCACCTATAATTTCCCGCAAGGCCGGGTCACCGACCATCGCATAAACCTAACAATGCATAAGCTGCCGCAGGTCATGGAGGGCGACGCGCTCGGCGAAGTCATCGACGCGCTTGTCACCGAGCACCAGGCCGCGCTGCTGGCCGCCGAAGGCGACTGATCATGCGCATTGCCGGATTGAAGGCCGGCGCCACCGTGGCCGCGGCCTGTGAAGCGCTAGCCGAACTTTTTCGTGGCAGCGGCATCGACAGCCCGCAAGCCGACGCTCGCATCCTGGTGAGCCATGCGCTCGGGCTTTCGCGCGCCCGCCTCATTGCCGAAGCGGACCGGGAATTGGAGTCGCGCGAAATCGACGCGATCGCCACCCGCGCGGTGCGGCGCAGCGTGCGCGAACCAGTGGCGCGCATTGTCGGCACCAAGGAATTCTGGAGCCTTCCTTTTGCGGTGACACCCGATGTCCTCGTGCCGCGGCCGGAAACCGAAATCGTGGTCGAGCTTGCGCTGGAAAGAACGCCGGTGACGTCGCTGCGCATTCTCGACATCGGCACCGGCTCCGGCGCGATCCTGCTCGCGGTTCTGTCGGAGCGCACCGCAATGTCCGGTGTCGGCACCGATGTGAGCGAGGCTGCGCTGGAAGTCGCACGCATGAATGCAGCGAGCCTCAGACTGGACCAGCGATGTGAATTCGTCGCCTGCGACATCGCGAGCAAAGTGAACGGCACTTTCGATCTTGTCGTATCGAACCCCCCCTATATTCCCGCCGCCGACATCGCCGCGCTCGAGCCGGAGGTGCGTAACCATGATCCGCGCCGCGCCCTCGATGGCGGTCCCGATGGTCTCGACTTTTATCGCGCGATCGCAACCGACGCGCGCCGTTTGCTGGCGCCGGGCGGCGCGCTGATTATCGAGCTCGGCCACGGCCAGGAAGCGGCCGTCGCCGCACTTTTCAAACAGGCCGGCCTCACGGTTCCCGATCCGGCGCGGAAGGATCTCGCCGGAATCAGCCGTGCGTTGCGCGCAATCGCGCCATGACGGGCTTTTTCGAGCAAAATAGCCCTTGGATTATGGCCGCAGACCGACTAGCTTCCGATCAACGGAATCGACCCGCCGGATTGGGTCGCATCGCCCAAGGCCCCGAGCGGTAACGCTCTGTGAGGCGGCGAAAAAGCTAAGGCAGATAGCGGAACGCCGATAACGGCAGACGACATCGCCAAGTATCAACGCATCCATTGATGCGGGTGGATTGAAAGGCATTGCCGCGGGTGGCCGCGGCGAAGGGGCTGCTACGGCAGTTGCGACAGCACGTGAAGCAAACCGCGGTACGACGCGCGGGCCCGCACCGGGCCGCGTCTGGGCTGCATTGTAGAACTACCGATCCAAAGAAAGGCGAATGACGGAACGACCATGAGGAATAACCAGAAGCGCATGCGCGGGCGGCACCACAACAATCAACGCAGAAATCAGAATCCGCTCACGCGCGTATATGAGTCGAACGGTCCGGACGTAAAGATCCGCGGCACCGCCTCGCACATCGCCGAGAAATACATCCAGCTCGCGCGCGACGCGCAGGGCTCAGGCGACCCGGTCGCGGCGGAAAATTTCTATCAGCACGCCGAGCATTATTTCCGGTTGATCGCAGCGGCGCAGGAACAGTTCCGGCAGCAGAACCCGCAGTTCTACAACCAGCAGCAGCCGCAACAGGGGCAGCCGCAGCAAGGCGGCGATGACGGCTTCGAGAGCGAGGATGACGAGCCCGGCGTGTCGCTCAACGGCCAGAACGAACCGTTTCAGCCGCGGGACCAGCAGCAAAATTTCATGCCCCAAGGGCAGCCGTACCAGCAGCAGCAGCCGCAGCAGAACAACTATCAGCAGCACAACCGCCAGCCGCAGCAACAGAACAACCAGCAGCCGAACTATCAGGGCGGCGATGACGTCGGCGCCCTTCCCTCCTTCATCACCGGCGGCCAGCAGCCGCAGCAGCAGAATTACAGTGGCCAGGGCAACGGGCAGCAGAACGGCCAGAACTACGGCAACGACCAGTACGGCAATAACCAGGACCGTTTTGGTGGCCGCGGCCGTCACCGCCGCCGGCATCGCGGCCCGCGCCACGATCAGCAGGGCGGCCAGAATTTCGGCGGCCAGCCCAATCAGGGCCAGCCGCAAGGTCAGCACTCGCCCGGCCAGCCGATGGGAAACGAAGGCGGCGACGATCAGCCGCCGCGCCAGCCCGGCGAATAAGTTATCCGCCCGGAGACGGCGCCAGCACGGGCTTGAGCGCGGGCACCAGAACGCGCTTCGAGCGCCGTTCCGCCGCCGGTCGATAGACCTGCTTGGTCGCCTCGACGATATGCACGCCCGCAAACGGCGCCGACAAGGTCGCGCCGGTGCGCTCCCACGCCACCGCAGAGCGCAAGAACCACCCGCGCGCGATCGGCGGCACGTAGAGCGCCTCGTCCCAGCCCGCGGGCGTGAACCATGCTTCGCGCAGAAGCTGGGTAATCTGCGGCCGCGAATATGGCCGCCCATGGCCGAACGGCGTGTTGTCCATGCGCGCCCAGACGCCGCGCCGGTTCGGGATCACCGCCATCAGCCTCCCGCCCGGCGCCAGAACCCGCCAGGCTTCGCGCAGCAGAGCGCCCGGGTCCTGCGACATTTCGAGCGCATGAACCAGCAACACGCGATCGGCCGCGGAATCGGCGAGCGGCATTTCCAGCTCATCGACCAGCGCGGAAAGGGCGGGACGCGCACTGGGCCATTTCAACACGCCCTGCGAGGCGGGCATGAAGGCGAGGCAACGCTCGGCTTCCTCGCGAAACAGGCCCAGATAGGGCGTCACATAGCCGACACCGAGCACGCGCTGGCCGGCCGTATCCGGCCACGCCCGGCGAATGCCACGGCCGATAAAGCGGCGGGCCACCACGCCAAGCCGCTGGCCGTAGAAATTCCTTAAATCGACGACATCGATCGACATCGGATAAAGTTATCACGAAATTGCCGGCGCTCCGGTTCGCGCCGGGGCCACCATTAACGCCTCAAGCCAAGGAATGTCATGCCCGCCGAAACCCATCTTTTTCGCTGCCTCTCCGATAATTACGGCGTGCTGATCCGCGACAGCGAAACCGGGGCAACGGCCTCGATCGATGCGCCGGAGGCCGGGGCCGTCGAGGCGGCCCTCAAGGCGACCGGCTGGAAGCTCACCGACATCCTGGTGACCCACCACCATGCCGATCACACCGACGGCATCCCTGCCCTCAAGCAGAAGTATCAATGCCGTGTCGTGGCGCCGCAGGAAGTGACGTCCAAATACCCGTTCGTCGATGAGACGGTATGCGAAGGCGACAAGGTGATGCTCGGCAAGCTCGCGGCCAATGTGATCGACACGCCCGGCCACACCGCCGGACATATCACCTACTGGTTTCACAACGATCAGATCGCCTTCGTCGGCGACACCTTGTTTTCGATCGGCTGCGGCCGCGTGATCGAAGGCACGCATGAGATGATGTGGAATTCGCTTAAAAAGCTGCGCGATCTGCCGGACGAGACCGAAATCTTCTGCGGCCATGAATACACTTTGGCGAACATCAAGTTCGCGCAAACGATCGAGCCGAACAATCAGGCGCTGGCCGAACGCGCGCGCGAAGCCGCCGAGGAGGTCGCGAAAAAGCGGCCGACTATTCCCACGATGCTGGGCGCCGAGAAGAAGGAAAATCCGTTCCTGCGCGCCGATGTTCCGGAGGTCGCGGCGGCGGTCGGCATGGCCGGCAGGCCGGCGGCGGAGGTGTTCGGCGAGATCCGGACCAGGAAAAACAACTTCAGATGAAAGTCGCGGACATCATCCGCAAACTTGACCTCAAGCCGCACCCCGAAGGCGGGCACTATCGCGAGACCCACCGCGACACGCCGGCGCAAGGCGGGCGAGCGCATTCGACCGCGATCTATTTCCTGCTGGCGAAGGGCGAGCGCTCGCATTGGCATCGCATCGACGCCGACGAGACCTGGCATTATTACGCCGGTGCGCCGCTCAAGCTCGAAATCGTCGACGGCGCGAAGGAGATGATCGTGCGGCTCGGGCCTGACATCCACGCCGACGAAGTGCCGCAAGCCGTCGTCCCTGGCCGCGCCTGGCAGGCCGCCGAGTCGCTCGGCGACTGGACGTTGTGCGGCTGCACCGTCGCGCCGGGCTTCGAGTTCGACAAATTCGAGCTGGCGCCGAAGGATTGGAAGCCGCGCTAGCGCTCGGCGAAGGCGAGCTTCGCGCCGAGCGCGACGAAGGCGGCAGCGAAGGCGCGGCGCATCCACGCCAGCACGCGCGGGCGCGAAATGACGTGCTCGCGGATCGTGGCGGCGAACAGGCCGTAACCAATGAACACCACGAAGGTCATCAGCATGAAGACGGCGCTTAATTCGAGCATCAGCGGCAGCGGATGCGCTTCATCGGCGCGGACGAATTGCGGCAGGAAGGCGAGGAAGAAGATCGACAGCTTCGGATTGAGGATGTTGATCAGGATGCCGGTGACGGTCACCCGCAACGCCGAGCGCCCACCGATGTCCTTCTCGATTTTCAGCGCGCCGCGCTCGCGCAGCGAGCTCCACGCCATATAGAGCAGATAGGCGACGCCCAGCCATTTGAAGGCCTGAAATGCGAGCGCGCTGGTGTGCAGGAGCGCCGCGACGCCAAGAATTGCCGCCGCCATGTGCGGCACGATACCAAGCGTGCAGCCCAACGCGGCGACGATGCTGGCGCGCGCGCCGCGCGAAAGCCCTGCCGCCAATGTGTAGAGCACGCCGGTGCCGGGCGAGACGACGACGATTTGCGAGGTGATGAGGAATTCGAGGGTCATGAGCTCAGCTACTCATTCTCTTGTCCCGGGCGCAGCGCAGCGTGAAACGGTGCGCTGCAGAACCGGGACCCCGCGTCTGCGGCGCACCACTACGTGCTGCGCCGCGCGCGGGGAACGTTAAGCGAAATACTGCCCGCCGTTGGCCGAGATCGTGGAGCCCGTGATCAGCCCGGCGTCATCGGAGGCGAGGAACACCACGCAGCGTGCGATCTCCTCCGGCTCGCCCAAACGGCCGATCGGGATCTGCGGCAGGATGTTCTTCTCCAGAACATCCTTCGGTACAGCCTGCACCATCTCGGTGTTGATGTAGCCCGGCGTGATGGCATTGACGGTGATCCCGGCCTTGGCGCTTTCCTGCGCCAGCGCCTTGGTGAAGCCGATGTCGCCGGCCTTGGCCGCCGAATAATTGGTCTGCCCCATCTGGCCCTTCTGGCCGTTGATCGAGGAGATATTGACGATGCGGCCGAATTTGCGCGCCCGCATGCCTTCGATCACCGGGCGGCACATGTTGAACAGCGAGCCGAGATTGGTATCGATCACCTGCTTCCATTGCTCAGGCTTCATGCGGTGAAGCATGGCGTCACGCGTGATGCCGGCATTGTTGACGAGGACTTCGATCGGGCCGAGCTCGGCTTCGACTTTCTTGATGCCCGCCTCGCAGGCTTCGAACGATGACACGTCCCACTTGTAAACCGGGATGCCGGTGTCGGCCTTGAACTTGTTGGCGGCCTCGTCATTGCCGCCGTAATTCGCCGCGACCTTATAGCCGGCGGCTTTCAGCGCCTTTGAAATCGAGGCCCCGATCCCACGAGTACCACCCGTCACCAACGCAACGCGAGCCATACGCTTCTCCCAAAGTTTCTTATGGCGGCCGCAGCCGCTTCCTCACGCGGTCAGCTTAAAGAGCCAAATAAAAAAGGGCCACGGTCTTGCCGTGGCCCTTTCGTCTAGTCGTTGTGCGGTGCGGCTTAGCTACGCTCCACGCCCATGTTTGTTTGGTGTGTCTCACGTCCGTTCGACACACATGGCGATGCCCATTCCACCGCCGATGCAGAGCGTGGCTAGGCCCTTTTTGGCGTTGCGGCGCTGCATCTCATGCAGCAGCGTCACCAGGACGCGGGCGCCCGAAGCGCCGATCGGATGGCCGATGGCGATGGCGCCGCCATTGACGTTGACCTTGGATGTATCCCAGCCGAGGTCCTTGTTCACCGCGCAGGCCTGCGCGGCGAAGGCCTCGTTGGCCTCGACCAAGTCGAGGTCCTGGTGGGTCCAGCCGGCCTTCTTGAGCGCGGCGCGCGAGGCCGGGATCGGGCCCGTGCCCATGATCGACGGATCGACGCCGGACTGCGCCCATGAGACGATGCGGGCGAGCGGCTTGATGCCGCGCTTGGCGGCTTCCGACGCCTTCATTAGCACCACCGCGGCGGCGCCGTCATTGATGCCGGAGGCGCTGCCGGCCGTGACCGTGCCTTCCTTGTCGAATGCGGGGCGCAGCTTCGAAAGAGATTCCGGCGTTACGCCCGCTTTCGGATATTCGTCGGTGTCCACCACGACGTCGCCCTTGCGCGACTTGATAGTGACCGGCGCGATCTCATCCTTGAACTTGCCGGCCTTCATCGCGGCTTCCGCCTTGTTCTGCGACGCGGCGGCGAATTCGTCCTGCTGCTGGCGGGTGATCTGCCATTGCTTGGCTACGTTCTCCGCCGTGTTGCCCATATGATAGCCGTTGAAGGCGTCCCACAGGCCGTCCTTGATCATCGTGTCGACCATCTCCAGCGCGCCCATCTTCTGGCCGCTGCGCAGATACGCCGCGTGCGGCGCCATCGACATCGACTCCTGACCGCCGGCGACGACGATGTCGCTGTCGCCATTGAGGATCGCCTGATAGCCGAGCGCGACCGACCGCAAGCCCGAGCCGCACAATTGATTGACGCCCCAGGCGGGGCTCTCGACCGGAATGCCGGCGGCGATTGAAGCCTGCCGCGCCGGGTTCTGGCCCTGACCCGCGGTCAGGATCTGGCCCATGATGACTTCGGACACGTCCTTTCCGTCGACTTTGGCGCGCTCGAGCGCAGCCTTGATCGCGGTCCTGCCCAGCTCATGGGCCGGCAGATTGGCGAAGGCCCCGTTGAAGGCGCCGACCGGGGTGCGTGCGGCGCTGGCAATTACGATCTCATCCTTCATCACTTGCTCCTTCTTGGCGGGACCCGGCGTGTTTTGGCGGTGCCGCATCCTTAGTAGCCTTCCGAGGCGAGTCAACACGAGGGATGCCGCCGAAACGCGCGGAAAGCCTGCGTTTATTGCAGGTCACGCGATGCTTTGCTGCGCGGTAAGTGGTTTGCCGCGCTGCCATAAAAGTGGTTATGCTCGCGGCCTCGGCAAGTAGTCGGATAGTGGGGGAACGCGTACCGATGGCTGAACCAGTCGAGCCGATCAAGATCAAGAAATACGCCAACCGGCGGCTCTACAACACCGGCACCAGCACCTACGTCACGCTCGAAGACCTCGCTGTCATGGTCAAAAAGGGCGAGGACTTCGCGGTCGAGGATGCCAAGACCGGCGAGGACATCACCCGCTCGGTGCTGGCCCAGATCATCTTCGAGCAGGAGAACAAGGAAGGCCAAAGCCTTCTGCCGATCACCTTCCTGCGGCAGCTCATCCGGTTCTACGGCGACAGCATGCAGATGCTGGTGCCGCGTTATCTCGAGCAATCCATCGACATGTTCACCAAGGAACAGGGCAAATTCCGCGACCAAATGGCGCAAGCCTTCGGGGTCAGCGGCTTCGGTCCGATGGAAGATCAGGTGCGCCGGAACATGGAGATGTTCGAGAAGACCTTCGCGATGTTCTCGCCTTTCGCTCAGAAAGGCGGCGAGAAGCCCCGGTCCGGCGGCGGCGGCAGCGAGGTCGACGATCTCAAGCGTCAGCTCGAGGAAATGCAGAAGCGCATCGACCGCCTCGGCGGCAAGTAGCTTCTACGGGCGCGTCAGGCCGACGCGGCGATGCGCGGCGCTTCGTCGCGCCACGGCCGGTCATTGGTCGCCAATCCGACCAAGGCGCCCTGCAAATAGTCGCAACCCCAGCCGAGCAGCAGCTTCGCGGTCTCCTCGTCCTGCACCCATTCGGCCACGGTCTTGAGGCCGAGGCGGCGGGCAAGCTCGATCAGAGTCTGCACGAAAGCGCGGTCGTCCTCGTTGCACAGGATGTTCTGCACGAAGGCGCCGTCGATTTTGACCATGTCGACGCCGAGCTTGCGCAGATTGCGGAATGACGTGAAACCGGCGCCGAAATCATCGATCGCGATGCGGCAGCCGAGGTCCTTGACGCGGGCTACGAAGCCGCGCGCATCGTCGATGTCCCGGATCGCCGTGGTTTCCGTGATCTCCACGGTGAGGCGCTGCGCCACCGCCGGATAGGCCTTGAGCATCGCGCCGAGGCCGAGCCACCAGCCGGGATCGTTGGTCGAGCCCGGCGAGACGTTGACGCTGGCGTTGAGCTGAGGGAATTCGTTGAGCTCCTTGACCACCAGCTCCAGCACGCGGTGATCGAGCATGCGCACGAGGCCGATGCGCTCGGCGATCGGCACGATCTCGTTCGCCGAAGCGAGCCCGCCATCGGGCCGCTGGACCCGCATCAGGCATTCGTAAAACGCCACGTTGCGGTTGGCGGCGCCGACCACTGGTTCGAAGGCGAGCTGGATGCGGCGCTCGTTGAGCGCGGCGACGATCTCGTCGGTGGCGCGCACGTTTTCCTTGCGCTGCGCCTCGAGCTCGATATTGGGCTTGTAAGCCGCGAATGAACCGTGACGGCGGGCGCGGGCGCCGGCGAGCGCGTCCAGCGCGCGCGCCAGGATTTCCTCGACCGAGCGGGCATGGCGCGGCGCGTTGACGCCGCCTGCAGTGACCGTGACGGCGACCGGGCCGGCGCTGGTCGGTACGGTCTCGGAGCGCACCGCGGTGATGAGCCGGTCGGCGGCGATGTCCAATTCCTCCGGCGTGCAATTCGTCAGGATGACGCCAAATTTATTGCCGGAGAACACGCCCAGCTTGTCCTTGCCGCGCAGCACCGAGCGCAGCCGCTTGGCGACCTGGGCGATGACCTCGTCGGCAACCGCGAAACCATAGGCCTGATTGAGCTGGCCGAGATTGTCGATCGCGATCATCAGGAACCCGCAGGACGACTTGAAGCGCACCGCGTCGTCGAAGGTTTCGCGCAGCACATCGACCAGATGGATGCGGTTGAGCTCGCCGGTCAGCGGATCGAACTGGGCCTTCTGCGTCAGCGCCTGTTCGCGCTCGTGGCGCGCGGTCACGATGCGGACCACGCCCTGGGCATAAGCCGGCGTGCCTTCAAGTCCCACAAACCACGAACCGCTGTCCTCGATCCAGACCGGAGCCGCCTCGGGCGTCGCGCGGAATGCGTATTCGAGCTGATAGGGCACGCCAGTGCCCGCATCGCGCAAGCCGGAGTTCATCACCGCGTCGAAGCGGGTCTGACCATCCGTTGCGACGTGTTGCGCATAGCCTTTGCCATTGCCGATTTCGGTGATCGCTGTACCGAGCAGTTCGGCGGCGTTGTCGCTCCAGATCAAAGTGTCGGCGGCGAGATCCCAGCGATAGGTGGCATGGCCCGTCGCACGCAAAATCGCGCTCGCATCCGGCCTGCGCCGAAATCGGTCATTCTGAATCACGTGCCGCCCCTTTTTGAGACGTTACGCCGCCGGCGCCGTCCCTTTTCGCTTTAACTTTCGGCACGAGCCTACCGAAAATCTGTGAAAATTTTGAAAAGCGCCGCGTTAGCGCGGCCGTAACCATATTTTCCCGCGGCGACGGAACGGCGGCACGCCCCTTGCAGTTTCCATGGTGAGCGCGCGGTTTACGTCCCGGATCGGGACGAAAAAGTTAAGACGCAAGGGACGGCGATGAAGCTGAGCGGCATCAAACACCCGGCAACGCGTTACGGCGGTAAGGACTCCGCTCATGGCGCTGTCGCCGCGCCGCTGCCCGCGGAAAGTCGCGCCCTCGTCCCAGTTCACGCCGCTATTCAGCGCGATTTGAATGCCAAGCCGCGGTCCGCGGCCTTCCTCGCGCAATTGATCGCCGCCAAGGAGCAAGTGCCGCAGGCGCGCGACCGCCGCCGGGCCGAGCCGAGCGACGCTATGCACGCCTACCAAGTTGCGATGAATGCCGTTCCGGATGCGGGCGGCAAGGTTGTGTCGCGCCAGACCTGACCAGCGGGTTGATCAGTAACCCAGCGCGCAACCGTCCTTGCGGGATTCCGAGCCGGCGATCAGCACGCCGCGATCCCAATCGATATTGATGATCTGCGCACCACCCCACGGCACTTCGGGCACCGTGACGTTGTGGCCGCGCTGGCGCAGCCCCTCGAGTGTCGCCGCAGGGATGCCGCGCTCGCAGGCGGAATCCTCGCCGACGAAAAAAACGCGCGGCGCCTCGATCGCCTGCTGCACATCCATGCCGTAGTCGATGAGGTTGAGCACGATCTGCACGTGCCCCATCGGCTGGTAGTGCGCGCCCATCACCCCTAAGGCATAAGCGACGCGGTCGTTGCGCATGGCCAGCGCCGGGATGATGGTGTGCATCGGCCGCGTGCCGTGCCCATACGAATTGGGATGGCCCTCTTCGAGCAGAAACGAAGAGCCGCGATTGGTCAGCGAAATTCCGGTCTTCTCGGTGCAGATGCCGAGGCCGAAATTCGAGTAGAGCGTATTGATGAAGGACACCGCCATGCGGTCCTTGTCGACCACGGTCAGGTAAACCGTTTCGTTGCCGGGCGTCGGCGCCCTCGGCAGCGGCACGCGCTTTTTTGGATCGATCTTGGCGGCAAGCTTCTTCGCCCAAGCTTTGTCGAGCAGCTTGCCGACATCCATCGTCATCGTCTTGGGCTCGCCGATATGGGTGTCACGTACCGCGTAGCCGATGCGCGCCGCTTCGAGCTGGAGATGGAAGCGCTCCGGCCCCAGCGCATCGAGCGCCTTCATGTCGAAGTTCTCGAGGATGTTGAGCATCACCAGCGCGGTGAGGCCCTGCCCGTTCGGCGGCAATTCGGAGAGATCGAGGCCGCGATAGTTCGTCGCGATGGGCGTCACCACTTCGCCTTTGTGAGCGGCAAAATCTTCCATCGTCAGGAGCGCGCCGCGCGGCTTGATCGTGTCGACGATGTCCTGCGCGATCTCGCCTTCGTAGAAGGCCTTGATGCCTTTGGCGGCCACCGTCTTGAAGCTTTGCCCCAGCGCCTGCAGGCGAATGACATCGCCTTCCTTTGCCATGCGTCCGCCGGGCATATAGTGCCGGCGCAGGCCCGGATCGTCCTTCATCCGCGTCTCGAAGCGCGCCCAGTCGAAGGCCGAGCGCGCGGTCAACGGAAACCCTTCCTCGGCATATTTGATCGCAGGCGCCAGCGCGCGGTCGAGGCTGTAAGTGCCGTGCGCCTTGAGGGTCGCGTCCCACGCTTCCAACGCGCCCGGAACGGTCACCGCATGGATCGAGGTGCCGATCTCCTTGAGCCCCTGGCCGCGCAGCGCATCGATCGTGCCCTTCTGCGCGCAACGGCCGGAGCCGTTATAGCCCCAGGCCGGTTTGCCCGGCTTCTTGAGCTGGACGAAGCAATCGCCGCCGATCCCGGTCATATGTGGCTCGACCACGCAAAGTACGGCGCAGGCCGTGACCGCGGCGTCGACGGCGTTGCCGCCAGCCCGCAGCACATCGATGGCCGCGAGCGAGGCCAGCGGCTGTGACGTCGCCGCCATGCCGTTCGTGGAAATTACCGGCGAGCGGCCGGGCAACTGGAAATCGCGCGCCATGAAAAGACCTGAAAGTTAGCCGCCCGGAGAGATCTGGGTGGGATCGATGGTGACGTCGCGCTGCGCGCTGCGCAGCGTCACGGCGAAGCCGCCGAGTACGTCAATGATGCTGACGACAAGCAGCAGGAAAAACGTCGAGCTCGCGGCCTGCCGCACCAGGATGAACTCGATCAGCATGCCGACAAAAAGCAGCAGGGATAATGCGTGGTCGACGACGGTGCGGATGCCGACGCGGGTCGCCTTCAGCGTCTCGAAGAACAGCATCAAAGTCGCGAGCGCGACCAGCATTTCCCCCGGCGACATCGTCCATTCGCCACCCGACGCCAGATTGACGTGCAGGATCGGCGCCGACCAGCTCACGCCCGGCATCAGGAAGGCAACGATGTTGTAGATCGCGAACGGGATCAGCAGGAGCGGAAAGCCGAACAGCCCCATGCGATCCCCCCGCGCGCGCTTACTGTTCTTTCTTCACCTTCAGGACCTGACGGCCGCGATACATGCCGGTCTTCAGATCGATGTGGTGCGGGCGGCGCAGCTCGCCGGAATCCTTGTCCTCGACATAGGTCGGCGCCTTGATCGCGTCGGCGGAACGGCGCATGCCGCGGCGGGACGGCGAGGTTTTTCTTTTTGGAACGGCCATGGCGAACTCCTCAAGCGGCGCGGACACTTCGAATGTCGGTTGATCGCGGGCTTATAAAGGAAGCCACAGGGCCGCGCTAGGGGCCTTTTCGCAGGCAAATATCGGCTCGGGGCGCTCCCGCCGCCCGCGATCCATAGATCGCGGCGAGCCGGCGGACCGCGGGTCCCGGCGTGCGCGCGCTGCGGCGTTTCGGGTTCGGCAATACCGCCACCAGCAGCGCCGCCTCCTGGCGGCCGACGAGCCGCGCGCTCTTGCCGAATGCGTAGCGGCTGCCGGCCTCGGCGCCGAACTCGCCGTTCGGACCCCATTCGACGACGTTGAGGTAAAGCTCCACGATACGCCGCTTCGGCAGCACCAGGTCGAGCCAGAGCGCGAGCGGCGCCTCGAGCACTTTGCGCACATAGCTGCGGCCGCCCCAAAGAAACAGATTTTTCGCGAGCTGCTGGGTGATGGTCGAGCCGCCGCGCGCATCCTCCAGATCGTCAACCTCCGACAGCGCGTTGCTCAGCTCCTTCCAGTCGATGCCGTGGTGCTCGCAAAAGCGGCCGTCTTCTGCGGTGACGACAGCCAAAGTCAGCGCGGGGGAAACTTCCGCGATCGGCACGAAGCTGCGCTCCACCCGCGCCAATATCGCCCAGCGCGCCAGCATCAGAGTGGAGACGGGCTGACCGAAGTTGTAGAGCGGCGCCAGCAGGTAAGGCGCGATCAGGGCCAACGCCAGGGCGAGCAATATGATGCGCACGACGCGAGGGAGCCGGAAAGCACGGCGCGGCGGCGCGGGCTGCGGGAATATCATGCGCGGAGACTAGCTTAATCCGCGGCGCTTGACGCATCGGCGAGCGTCGAATTGGATGCAGCGGTGTCGCACAATCCCTTCAGCGAATTCATGCAGCGCCTCGATGCCGCCGCCGCGGATACCGACGCGCTGCTTGACGGGCTGCTCACCGAACGGCTGGTGCCCGGCGAATTGGCGCGGCCGGCGCGGCTCCTCGAAGCCATGCGCCACGCCGCGGTCGGCGGCGGCAAGCGCCTGCGGCCCTTCCTGCTGGTCGAAGCCGCGGCGCTGTTCGGCGTTCCACGCGGGCAGGCGCTCCTCGCCGGGGCGGCGCTTGAATGCGTGCACTGCTATTCGCTCGTCCACGACGACCTGCCGGCGATGGATGACGACGATTTGCGCCGCGGCCGGCCGACCGTGCACAAGGCGTTCGATGAGGCGACGGCCATCCTCGCTGGCGATGCGCTGCTGACCTTCGCTTTCGATCTGATGTCGCGCGCCGAAGTGCATGCCGACGCCAATGTGCGGCTCCAGTTGGTCAGCGAACTGGCGCGCGCCGCGGGCATCGGCGGCATGGCTGGCGGGCAGATGCTCGATCTCGCGGCCGAAGGCCGCTTCGAGAAAAAGAAGCTCGACGAAAAGGACGTGACAATCTTGCAAGCTATGAAGACAGGTGCGCTCATCCGCTTTGGCTGCCGCGCCGGGGCGATGCTCGGCGGCGCCGACGTCACTCAAAGCGGGGCGCTTGATCGCTACGGCCGCGCCATCGGCGCCGCCTATCAGATCGCGGACGATCTGCTGGACGAGTCTGGCGATCCGGAAGCGATGGGCAAGGCCGGAGGCAAGGACGCGGCTCGCGGCAAGGCCACGCTGCCGGCCTTGCTTGGCGCCGAGACCGCGAAAAAGCATCTCGGCGCGCTGGTCGCCGATGCGCAGAGCGCGCTGGAGCCGTTCGGCGAAAAAGCGGCTATCCTGAAAGCGGCCGCGCGATTTATCGCGGAACGGCGGACCTGACGATGAAACGCTCAAAACGCAAGGCGCGACCAATGTTTCCGATTCGCTTTGCTCGCCTGCATGGCCGGCTATTGTCTTCATTCGCGGTCGGCGTCGCCACCACGCTGCTCATCGTCGCCTATTCGGATTGGCGCATGCCGGCGCGCATCCTCGCCGGGTGGGATGTTTTTGTGGTCCTGTATCTCGCGCTGATCGGTCAGGTCATGATGACCTGCAACGTCGAACGGATCCGCGCACGCGCCGCCGAGGAAGACGAAGGCGCGCTCACCTTGCTGCTTTTGTCCGCTGTTTCGGCATGCGCCGCACTGATCGCGGTCGTCGCCGTGCTCGGCAATCTCAAGAATGCGCCGAATGCCGACGGGCATGTCATTGTCGCGGTCGCAACAATCGTTCTGTCTTGGTTATTCGTGCACACGATCTTTGCTCTGCACTATGCGCACGAATATTACGGTGATGGCCGCGACCGGCAGACTGGCGGGCTTGAATTCCCCGGCCGCGCCGCGCCGGACTATTGGGATTTCATGTACTTCTCGCTCATCATCGCGATGACGTCGCAGGTTTCGGACGTGCAAATCAGCAGCAAAGCCATACGCCGCGTTGCCGCCGCGCACGGCGTCCTGGCCTTCTTCTTTAACCTCGGCATTCTGGCTCTGACGATCAACATCGTCTCCAATCTGCTCTGACGAGGCCCTCGACATGGCGGAAAGCTTCGTCGCAATCCTGATGATGCTCGGCGTGCTTGCCGCCGTGGCGCTGCTCGCGCGTCGACTCGATATTGCGCCGTCGATCCTGCTGGTGATCGCGGGGATCGGCATGGCACTCGTGCCTGGCCTGCCTCAGGTCATCCTGGCTCCTGAAGTCGTGCTGCTGCTGATCCTGCCGCCGCTCATTTACTCCGCCGGCGTGTCGATGAGCTGGCGCGAGTTCAAGTTCAACCTGCGGCCGATCTTTCTGCTCGCCTTCGGCTGCGTGATCTTCACCGCCTTCGCGGTCGCCGCCGTGACCCACTATCTCCTCGGCTTCGACTGGCGGATCGGCTTCGTCCTCGGCGCGATCGTCGCGCCGCCTGATGTTGTCGCGCCGCTCGCGATCGCACGACGGCTCGGCCTGCCACATCGCCTCGTCGTCATCTTGGAAGGCGAAGGGCTCGCCAACGACGCCACGGCGCTGGTGCTCTACCGTTTCGCCGTCGCGGCCATCGTCACCGGAACGTTCTCGCTGCCGCAAGCGGCCGGGACCTTCGCGCTGATCGTGGTCGGCGAGATTGCTTTCGGCATCGGCGTCGGCTGGCTCAGCCTGCGGCTGCGGCGCTGGGCGCGCGACCCCCGCGTCGAGATCACCTTGTCGCTGATGACGCCCTACATCGCCTATTGGATTCCGGAGCATGTCGGCGGCTCAGGGGTGCTCGCCACGGTCGCCGCCGGGCTTTACGTGAGCTGGCGCGGGCCGCTGCTCATTCCGGCCGCGACGCGCCTGCAAGGCATCTTCTTCTGGGACTTGCTGATCTATTTGATCGAGGGTCTCGTCTTCCTTGTCACCGGGATGCAGGCCCGTCGGCTGATCGACGGCGTCGACAGCTTTTCGATGCGTGAGCTAGTGATCGCAACGCTGCTCACCGCCGGCGTCGCCATTGCCGCGCGGTTCATCTGGGTGTTTCCGGCGACCTATATTCCACGCTGGATCCCGGCGGTGCGGCGGCGCGATCCCTCGCCGCCGTGGCAGTATCCATTTCTGCTGGCGTTCACGGGCGTGCGCGGCGTGGTTTCGCTCGCGGCGGCGCTGGCGATCCCGCTGACGCTCGCCAATGGCGCGCCGTTCCCACAGCGCGAGCTCATTCAATTCGTGTCATTCGGCGTGATCTTCATCACGCTCGTCGGCATGGGTCTGATGCTGCCGAGCGTGGTGCGCTGGACCGGCGTTCATCTCGCCGGCCAGGTCGAGCGCAAGAAGGAACACGAGGCCGAACTCGCGGCGCGGCGGCTTACGGCAGAACTGGCGCGGAAGCGCGTCGACGAACTCGCGCTAAAGCGCGGGGTTCCGGAAAGCGCTCTCGACCTGCTGCGCGCGCGTTATGACAGCCGGCTCAAACTGCTGCCGATGTCGATGAGCGAGGGCTTCGAGATTTCCGAGCACCGCGCCCAGATCCGGCTTGAGCTCATAACCGCCGAGCGCCAGCTGATCCACGAATTGCTGCGCAAAGGCGACATCTCCGACGAAACGCGGCGGCGGATCGAACGCGACCTCGATCTGGAAGAAGCGAGCTTCAGGACACGCATCGGGTCCAGCGGACACGACACTCAGCCGCTGTAATCACTCGGCCGCGCGCTGCCCGCGTCCGAACCGCTTTTCGATGTAGTCAGTGACCATCGCCTTGAAGTCGGCGGCGAGCGTCGGGCCGCGCAAGGTCGCTGCCTTCTTGCCGTCCATGAAGACCGGCGCGGTCGGCTGCTCGCCCGTGCCCGGCAGCGAGATGCCGATGTCCGCGTGCTTCGATTCACCGGGACCGTTCACGATGCAGCCCATCACCGCGACCGAAAGCGTCTCGACGCCCGGATAGTGCTTCTTCCACTCCGGCATGGAGTCGCGGATGAAGCTCTGCACGTCGGACGCAAGTTCCTGGAAAGTCGTCGAGGTGGTGCGGCCGCAGCCCGGGCACGCCGCGACCAGCGGCACGAAGGTGCGAAGCCCCATCGTCTGCAGCAATTCCTGTGCGACGCGGACTTCCTGGGTGCGGTCGCCATTCGGCTCCGGCGTCAGCGAGATGCGGATGGTGTCGCCGATGCCCTGTTGCAGGAGCACCCCCATCGCCGCCGAAGACGCGACGATACCCTTGGAGCCCATGCCGGCCTCAGTCAGCCCGAGATGCAGCGCGTAATCGGAGCGGCGCGCCAACTCGGCATAGACCGCGATCAAGTCCTGCACCGCCGAGACTTTCGCGGAAAGGATGATCCGGTTTTTCGGCAGCCCGATCTCTTCGGCGCGCGCGGCAGAGAGCAAGGCCGACTGCACCATCGCCTCGTGGGTGACCTCGCGGGTGTTCTTCGGCGCGGCCGCGCGCGCATTCTCGTCCATCAGTCGCGTCAGCAATTCCTGGTCGAGCGAGCCCCAATTGACGCCGATGCGCACCGGCTTGCCGTATTTGATCGCCATCTCGACGATCTGGGTGAATTGCGGGTCGCGCTTGTTCTTGAAGCCGACATTGCCGGGATTGATGCGGTACTTGTCGAGCGCCTGCGCGCAGGCCGGATGGTCCGCCAGCAATTTGTGGCCGATGTAATGGAAGTCACCGACGAGCGGCACCGCGACGCCGAGCTGGGCCAGACGATCGCGGATTTTCGGCACCGCCGCCGCAGCCTCATCGCGATCGACGGTGATGCGTACGATCTCCGAACCGGCATGAGCCAGCGCCGCGACCTGCCGCGCCGTCGCCTCGATATCGGCGGTGTCGGTATTGGTCATCGACTGCACAACGATCGGAGCGCCGCCACCGACGACGACGCCGCCGACATCGACTGCAACGGTTTTATGACGCTCGCTTACGCTCATGCGCGGGTTTCTACGCTTTTTGCGTAGCTATGTCATTTGGCGCGGTTCACCAGCACCAGGCCGCCTGCCACCAATACTACCGCCGCTGCAAAAGCGCCCGTCATGGGCTCGCCGAGCACGAAGTGCCCGGCGGCGACGCCGAACAGCGGCGTCAGGAAGGTGAAGGCCGAAAGCCGGTTTGCCGAATATTTCAGGATCAGTGCGAACCAGATGACGAAGGTGATCGAGACCACCCACACGGTCTGGTAGAGCATCGAGCCGACCGCCAGCGCATCGGGCCAGCGCACGACCTTGTCGCCAACGACCCACGCGGCGAGCGCGAGCATCGGCGCCGATACGACGAGCTGATAGAGCATCACCTTTTCTGAAGATGCCCGGTTGAGCTTGCTTGCCTTGATGATCAGCGTCGTCGCCGCCCAGAACGCGCCGGCCACCGCCATCATGATGTCGCCGAGCCACTGGCGCGGATCGAGCGCCGGCGTCGGCACGCCGAATGCCACCAGCATGCCGGCAAAGGCCAGGCCGAGCCCGATCCATTGCTGCAGATTGAAACGGTCGACCGGCAGGAAGATGCGGCCGCCGAGCACGACAAAGAACGGCGCGAGATAGATGAACAGCACCGCGCGGGTCGCCGTCGTATAGAGCAATCCCTGATATATCAGGATGAACTCGATGCCGAACGCGGCCCCGGCGGCGAGCCCGGGCCAGAGACTGTGGTCGCGTCCGAACAGCGCCTGCCCGCGCGCTTTTGCCCATAGCGCGACGAGAATCGCCGCAGCCGTCGAGCGCAGCGCGCCCTGGATGAGCGGCGGCACGTCGTGCAGTGCGAGCTTCACCGCGACCTGATTGAAGCCCCAGGACAGGCACAGGACGACGACGATCGCCGCGGCGACGGGATCGAGCGCGCGCGTCGCGGCGTTTGGGGCAACCGGCTGTTGCGACATTTACGCGGCGCGGCAGTGGGCGCAGACGCCTGCGATCTCGATCACCGGCGCCTTCGGCGTGAAGCCGGCGGCGCGCGAGGCGCTCCTGATCGTGTCGGCGACGGCAGCTGAAGCCTGTTCGCCAACCGCGCCGCATTTTTCGCAAATCAGGAACACCACCGGATCGGCGCTCGCATGTCTGTGCACGCAAGCGATGAAGGCATTGCGGCTCTCGATGCGATGCACGAGTCCGTTGTCGCGCAGGAATTCAAGCGTGCGATAAATTGTGATCGGCGCCGGCTTTTCGCCGCGCCCGCCGATGCGGTCGATCAGCTCATAGGCGCCGAGCGGCTTGTGACTCGCGAGCAGGGCTTCGAGCACGCGGCGGCGGATCGGTGTCAGCCGTTGCGCCCGCGCGAGGCAAACCTGTTCGGCATGGGCGATGGCGTCGCTGCTGCAGCGGCCGTGATCGTGATCGGGCGCGGGAAACACCGCGCGCTGGGACGCCTTGCGAGCCACTCTGCGCACTCCAAAATCAGAACCTGCATAGCGCGGCGGCAAAACAGCTTCCACCAATTACATATTGCGCTGCAACAAAAATAAGCGCAGGTTCCGCGCGCTCAAGGAGGCCCTTCGATGCTGAACGGCAAAAGCGCACTCATCACCGGCTCGACCTCCGGCATTGGACTCGCGATCGCCCGCGCGCTCGCCAAGGCCGGCGTCAATGTGATGCTCAACGGATTCGGCGACGCCGGCGCAATTGAAGCGCTGCGCGCAGGCATCGAGAAGGAGCATGGCGTCAAGGCGCGCTTCAACGGCGCCGACATGACCAAGCCCACCGAAATCGCGGCGCTGGTGAAAGCCGCGCAGACGGAATTCGGCGCGCTCGACATTCTCGTCAACAATGCCGGCATTCAGCACGTCGCCAATATCGAGGAGTTTCCGGTCGAGAAGTGGGACGCGGTGATCGCCATCAACCTGTCGTCGTCATTTCACACCATTCGCGCAGCATTGCCGGGCATGAAGGCGCGCAAATGGGGCCGCATCGTCAATATCGCCTCGGCTCACGGACTGGTCGCGAGCGCTCAGAAAGTCGCCTATGTCGCAGCAAAACACGGACTGGTCGGGCTCACCAAAACCGTCGCGATCGAGACCGCCAATGACGGCGTCACCTGCAACGCGATCTGCCCCGGCTGGGTGCTGACCCCGCTGGTGCAGCAGCAAATCGATGCACGCGCCAAGGCCAATAACCAGACCGTCGAGGAAGCAAACCGTATCCTGCTGTCGGAAAAGCAGCCGATGCATCAGTTCACGACGCCGGAAGGCATCGGCGCGCTCACCGTGTTTCTGTGCGGCGACGACGCGCGCAGCATCACCGGCTCGGCCTACTCGATCGACGGGGGCTGGACGGCTCAGTGATGTCCCTCCTTACGCGCGCGTTCGGGGGCGGCGCCAAATCGAAATCCGGAGAGGCCGGCAAGCGGATCAACCTCGCCTTGCAAGGCGGAGGTGCGCATGGCGCCTTCACCTGGGGCGTGCTGGATCATCTGCTTGAGGACGGCCGCATCGCCATCGACGGTCTGTCCGGCACCTCCGCAGGCGCGATCAATGCCGTCATGCTGGCCGATGGGCTCGAGCGCGGAGGCGCGGACGAGGGCCGCTCGCGGCTCGCCGAATTCTGGCGCGCGGCCTCGCTCGGCGGCGACCTCCCCGCGGTGCAGCGCGCTGTCACCGACCGGCTGTTTTCGCTGATGCCCGCCGAGGGCACGCCGGGCGAAACCTGGTTCTCCTCCTGGTCGCGCTTTCTCTCGCCATACGACCTCAATCCACTCAACATCAACCCGCTCAAGGATCTGATCGAACGCTTCGTCGATTTCGAGAAATTGCGAGCGGCCAGCCGCGAAATCTTCATCGCCGCCACCAATGTGCAGACCGGACAGCTCCACGTGTTCACCCGCGGGAGCTTGACGGCGGAGGCGGTGATGGCGTCGGCGTGCCTGCCCGCCGTGTTCCGCGCGGTGGAAATCGACGGCGTACCCTATTGGGACGGCGGTTATCTCGGCAATCCGGTGATTTTCCCTTTCTTCCGCGCCACCGCGACGGAGGATGTGCTGATCGTCCAGATCAATCCGCTCGAGCGCAAGAAGGTGCCGACCTCGAACCGCGAAATCGTCAGCCGCGTTCAGGAAATCAGTTTCAATGCGTCATTGCTGGTCGAGCTGCGGGCCATTGCGTTCATCAACCGCATGATCGATGAGCGCCGCCTGCCGCGCGGCACCGCGCCGGGAGAGTACCGCCGCATCAACGTGCATCGCATCGTGCTCGAAGGCCTTGGCGAGCGCTTCTCCTCCGCAAGCAAGCTGCGCACCGACTACGAGTCGTTCTCCCTGTTACGCAAGCTTGGCCAGCGTGCCGCGCGGCGCTTCCTCGACTTGCACTACGAGCAGATCGGCCGCGAAAGCACCGTCGATCTTGATGCCGAAATCGCGGCGCGGGTGATAAAATGAACCTCACCGCCGAAGTCGCGGGCGCGACTCTTGAAGTGATCGTCGCCGACATCACGACGCTCGATGTCGATGCGATCGTCAATGCGGCCAATACCTCGCTACTGGGTGGCGGCGGTGTCGACGGCGCGATCCATCGCGCGGCCGGACCTGATCTGCTGAAAGAATGCGAGACGCTCGGCGGTTGTGCGACCGGTTCGGCAAAAATCACGCGCGGCTACCGGCTGAAGGCGCGCCATGTCATCCACGCGGTTGGGCCGGTGTGGCACGGCGGCGGCTCGAACGAGGACGAACTACTCGCGGGCTGTTACCGCACGGCGCTCGACCTCGCCAAAGCCAACGCGCTTACCTCGATCGCATTTCCCGCCATCTCCACCGGCGTGTATCGCTTCCCCGCGGACAGGGCGGCGCGTATTGCGGTCGGCACGGTAGCGAGCGAAATGGCGGGACAAATTCGCGGCGTCACACGCGCGATTTTCTGCTGCTTTTCGAGCGAGACCGCAGAGCGCCATGCAGAGGCGTTCGGCGATCTCGGCCTGATCTAACCCTTGGGCGCCGCATCCAAACGCGCCACCCAGCCCCGCAACGCGTCTGAGGCGGCGGGATAGAGGTCGAGCACCTTGGGATCGTGGCCGGGCACGACGTGGGCGCGCGACGAGGCGAGCTTCTTCAGGGTCTGATAGCCCTCGAGCACGTCGCCGACATTGTAGGTGATCGGAAAGACCCGGCCCTCGTCGATGTGGCGATAGAGATGCGCGCAATCCGAGGCAAGCACGACAACGCCGTTCTTCGTGTTCACGCGGACGCATTGCAGGCCTTTCGAATGGCCGCCGATGTGATGGATGCTGATACCGGGTGCAAGCTCGACGGCGCCGTTGTGATAAGTGACGCGGCCCGCATAGACCTTGCGCACCATGTCGACGACGTAATCGCATTCGAACACCGCGCGTTGCTGCTGGTGGCACATGCAGCGGCCGGTGGCGTATTCCATCTCGCAGTCCTGCAAGTGATAGCGCGCGTTCGGGAACATGTCGGCATTGCCGCTATGGTCCCAATGCAAATGCGTGACGATGATGTCCTTGATGCTCTCGGGGGCGATATTGATCGCCTTGAGGCCTTCGTTGATCGGATGGCCGATGTGGCGGTTGCGCCGCTGCGCCACCGGCGGGTCGAACCCTGTGTCGACCAGGAAGGTGCCATGCGCGCCTTTGATGACCCAGACATAATAGACGATCGGTTCGGGCCCGTCGTGCGGATCTCCGCCGATGTAATTCTCCGACGCCTTGCGCTCATGCTTGCCGTAATTGATCGCGTAGATCTCGTGGGTGTCGGTCACTTTTTGCCTCCGACAATGACGCCGGCTTTTTTCTCAATCGGCTGGATCACATTGGTGAAATCCGAAGCGGCGCCCATCTCGCTGATCGCCGTTTCCCACACGCGACCGGCGGCGCCGGTGACTTCGGTCTGAACGCCGAGGGCTTTCGCCTCGGCGAGAAACAGCCGCACGTCCTTGGCCATCAGCCCCGTGGTGAAGCCGAAGTCAAAACTGCGCGGCAGGATCGAGCGCGGAAACTTCGCCATCGAAGCATTGCTCTGACCTGATCCGGCATTGATGACGTCGATCATGATGTGCGGATCGAGGCCAGACTTCACGCCCATCACCACCGCTTCTGAGGTCGCAGCCATAGCCGCCGCCGAACACATGTTGTTGGCGAGCTTCATGGTCTGCGCCATCCCCGGCTTGTCGCCGATGACGAAGATCTTGCCGAATACGGCGAGCGCGTCCTTCACGGCGGCGACGTGCTCGGCGGGTCCCGACACCATTACAGCAAGCGTGCCTTTCTGCGCGCCGCCAACGCCACCCGACACCGGTGAGTCGATATGCGCGATCTTTTTCGACTCCAGTGCTTCGGCGACGCTCTTCGCCATCGTCGCGCCGGTCGTGGACAGATCGACGAAGCGCTTGATCGTCTTGCCGCCGGAGGCGTCGGTCGCGACCGCGAGCACCACTTCGGGTGACGGCAGGCTGACCAGCACCGTTTCGACCCGGTCGGCGATCTCGGCGACGGATTTCGCGGCCTGCGCGCCGCGCTTCACCAAAGCCGCGATGGCGTCTGGCCGGCTGTCATAGACGACGAGTGAATGCCCGGCGTCGATCAACCGCCCCGCCATCGGCTGCCCCATCATGCCGAGGCCGATAAATCCGATGTCCATTTTCGAAAACCCCTGAAACGCGATCGAAACTCTGCCCGACCGGCTGCGGCCCGTCACGGCGGCGGCCGGCGCAGGGCTGGGACGCGCGCGCCGCAGATATGATAAGCTTGCTTATAATATGCTGGCCTATATATTTCCGGCATGGCCAAACAACCGCTCAAGCGCGAATTCGCCTTTACTCTCATGGATGTAGCGCGACTGCTCCGCACCTACGCCGATCAGCGGGCGCGTATTCACGGCATTTCCCGCGCCCAATGGGTCGTCTTAATGCGCGCCGACCGTTTTCCCGGCTTGCGGCAATCCGAGCTGGCGGAACTTCTGGACCTCCAGCCGATCACCCTTACGCGGCTGGTCGACCGCCTGGCGGAGAACGGCCTCATCGAGCGCCGGCCGGATCCGAACGATCGCCGGGCCAACCGGCTTTACATCACGCCGGCGGCCGAACCGCTGCTCAAGGAACTCAATGTGCTGGGCGCCGACATGATGGAAACGGTGCTCGACGGTTTCGACACCAAGACCGTGGAACGCATGCTCGCCGACCTCGAAGCGATGCGCGAGAACTTGCGCGCCGCGACCGGCCGCGCAGACGCGGCGCCCAAAGCCGCCAACGGATAATCGAACTGGAAAATAGTGATGAGTGAGAAAGCATTGAAAATCGTTCCCCCGCCTGCCGGCAAGAAAAGCGCCGAGGACGAGAGCACGAGCAAAAAAAGCGGTCTTGTTGCGCGCATCGGGCGCAAGCGGCTGCGTTTCCTCCTGCTGGGGATCGCGCCGGCCATGGCGGTCGTCATCGGACTGGGCGTGTATCTGTCGGGTGGCCGCTATGTCTCGACCGACAACGCCTATATCGGCGCGCAGAAAGTCCTTGTCACTCCGGATATTTCCGGCAAGGTCGAGCGCGTCACCGTGCGCGAGGGCCAGCGCGTCACTGCCGGCGATGAATTGTTCATGCTCGATCCGCAGCCCTTCCGCCTTGCTTTGGCGCAGGCGAAAGCCAAGCTGGAAGCGGCACGTACCGATTTCAACAACCTCAAGACCAATCTGGCGTCGCTGACGCGTCTCTCAGAACTCGCGCACCGCAACGCGCAACTCAAGCAATCCGACCTCGATCGCAAGTCGCGGCTTCTCACCACGCAGGCCACATCGCAGGCCGATGTCGATACGGCCGCGGCCGCTGTCGTTACCGCGCAATTGCAGGAGCAGTACACCACCCAGCAGCGCGCCAACACGCTCAACCAATTGCTCGGCGATCCTGAATTGCCGCTCGAGAAATTCCCTGCCTATGAGCAGGCCAAGGCGGCGGCGGATCAGGCGCAGCGTGACCTCGATCATACCGTTCTGCGCGCGCCTATTTCCGGTACCGCGACGCAGGTCGATAATATCCAGCTCGGCCGCTTCGTGAGCGCGGGTGCGCCGATATTCTCCATCATCGACGACGGCGCGCCGTGGGTGGAAGCGAACCCGAAGGAAACGGACATCACCTATCTGCGCGTCGGCCAGAAGGCCGCGATCGAGGTCGACAGCTTCCCGAACCGCAGCTTCACCGGCACGGTCACCGCGGTGTCGCCGGGGACCGGCGCGCAATTCTCGATCCTGCCGGCGCAGAATGCGACCGGAAACTGGGTGAAAGTCGTCCAGCGCGTGCCGGTGCGGATCGCGTTCGATCCTGGCCAGGACGTTTCGCTTTTGCGGTCGGGCATGAGCGTGAGCGTCGAGGTCGACACCAAGCATAGCCGCGTTCCTTTCGTGCGTAGCGGGCCGGGCGACACGCTCGCCGCGAAATGACGTCCGCGCGCGCCATATCGCCGGACTTCCGGCGCATCATGGTGACGGTCGGCTGCATGACAGCGACCATCATGCAGGCGCTCGACACAACGATTGCCAACGTCGCCTTGCCCTACATGCAGGGCTCGCTGTCGGCCTCGCTCGATCAGGTGAACTGGGTGTTGACCTCGTACATCGTCGCCTCCGCAATCATGACGGCGCCGATCGGCTGGCTCGCCGACCGCTTTGGCCGTAAGCGTCTGTTCATCATCTGCGCGGCCGGCTTCACCTTCGCCTCGGTTCTCTGCGCGATGGCGCAAAACATCGAGCAAATGGTGCTTTTCCGCCTATTACAGGGCATGGCCGGCGCGGCTTTGGTGCCGCTCTCGCAATCCGTGATGCTCGACGCCTACCCGCCTGAAAAGCGCGGCTCGGCCATGGCGATCTGGGGCATGGGCGTGATGCTCGGCCCGATCATGGGCCCGACGCTCGGCGGCTGGCTCACCGACAACTACTCGTGGCACTGGGTGTTTTTGGTGAACCTGCCGGTCGGCATCCTCACCGTGATCGGCTTGATGATCTTCATGGAGGAAACCCAGAAGCAGGAGCATTTGAAGTTCGACTGGTTCGGCTTCCTTGCGCTCGCCATCGGCATTGGCGCGCTGCAAATGCTGCTCGACCGCGGCGAGCAGGTCGGCTGGTTCGAGGCTTTCGAGATCTGGGCCGAAACCATCATTGCCGCCGGCGGCTTCTATTATTTCTTCGCGCATTCCTTCACGAGCGAGCAGCCCTTCATCGACTTCGCGATTTTCCGCGACCGCAACTTCACCGCAGCTTGTCTGTTCATGGTTGTTCTAGGTGTCGTGCTGTTCGGCACGATGGCGCTGGTGACGCCGTTCATGCAGCACGTACTCGGCTATCCGATCCTCACCGCGGGGATGCTGCTCGGCTCGCGCGGGCTCGGCACCATGTTCACAATGATGGTGGCCCCGGCGCTGATGAAGCGCATCGAGGTGCGCTATCTGATCGGCGTCGGTTTGGCGCTGTCGGCCGGCACGCTCTACGCCATGACGGGTTTCACCCTCGACACGACGCAGCGCACGATCGTGATCGTCAGCTTGATCCAGGGCGTCGGTCTCGGCCTGCTGTTCGTGCCGATCTCGACGGTGGCGTTTTCCACCTTGCCCGGCCGGCTGCGGACCAGCGGCGCGTCGTTGACGACTTTGGTGCGCAACATCGGCTCGTCGATCGGCATATCGATGGTGATCGCCAATCTCACCAGCAAGACGACTTACATGCATGCACGCCTGGGCGAAGGGCTCACGCCGTTCAACGACGCGTTGAAAATGCCGGACGTGGCGAATGTGTTGAATACGGCGACAGATACCGGCCGCGCCATGCTCGACATGCTGGTGACGCAGCAAGCGGCGGTGATCGCCTACGCCAACGACTTCAAGCTGATGATGGTACTGACGCTGTGCGCCATTCCATTGATCTTCATGATCGGAAAAGTGCAGCAGCCTCAGGGCGGCGCGGCGCCTGCCCACGCTGCCATGGACTAGCCGGCGAACTCGGCTCTTATTTGCGCACTGTGCTCGCCGAGCGCGGGGATCGGGCCGTAATGCCGCTCCTGGCCAGCAAAGATCGGCGCTGGCGCCGGCGTCGACACCGGACCTGACGGTGCGCCGACCGTGATCCTCCTTAGGTGGGGATGCTTTGACAGCAGCGCCGTATCGTTGACCCGCGCGAAGGCGATGTCGGCGGCCGCGAGATCTTTCTCCAATGTTGCGACGTCCGCCGCAGCAAAGGCGTGCGCGACATGGGCATCCGTCTCCTTGCGGTTCGCGACGCGCGCCGGGCCCGTAGCGAATTTCAAATCTTTTCCGAGCGCTGCATTGTCCAGGATTTTTTCAGCCAGTACGCGCCATTCGCGGTCGTTCTGGATCGAGATAAGGATGTCCGCGCCATCTTTGGTCTTGAACACGCCATAGGGCGCAATGCCGGCATGCGACAGGCCTATGCGCTTGAACGGCGTGCCGCCTTCTTCCCACAGCAGCGGCACCGTCATCCATTCCGCCATGGCGTCGAACATCGACACGGAAATTTCCGCGCCCTCGCCGTTTTTGCCGCGAGCGATCAGTGCCTCGAGAATTGCCTGATAGGCGTTCAAGCCCGCCGCGATATCGACGACCGAAGCGCCGACACGGGCCGGCGCTTCGGCACTTCCGGTGACCGAAGAAAGGCCCGATTCCGCTTGAACCAGCAGGTCATAGGCTTTCCGCTGCGCCATCGGTCCGCTCTCGCCGTAGCCGGAGATCGAAGCGCAGATCAGCTTGGAATAATCCTTGCGCAGCCGCGCCATCGCGAAGCCGAGCTTCGCCAGCGCGCCAGGCTTCAGGTTCTGCACGAATACGTCGGCCTTCGCGAGCATGCGCTCGAGCAAGGCCTTATCGTCGGCCTTGGTGAGATCGCAGACCACCGATTCCTTGCCGCGGTTGAGCCAAACGAAATTCGCGCTCTCGCCGTGCACAACATGATCGTAGTCGCGCGCGAAGTCGCCCTCCGGCCGCTCGACCTTGATGACGCGTGCGCCGGCATCGGCGAGATGGCAGGTGCAATGCGGCGCCGCGACCGCCTGCTCGATCGAGACGACGAGGATGCCCGACAGCGGTAGCATTAATAAGAACGCGGCAGGCCGAGCACGTGCTCGGAGAGATAGGACAACACCAGATTGGTCGAAATCGGCGCCACGGTGTAAAGCCGCGTCTCGCGAAACTTGCGCTCGATGTCGTATTCCTCGGCAAAGCCAAAGCCACCATGGGTTTGCACGCACATGTCGGCAGCGGCCCATGACGCTTCGGCGGCGAGCTGCTTGGCCATGTTGGCCTCTTCGCCGCAATCCTCCCCGGCCTCGTAGAGCCGCGCCGCCTCATGCACCATCAGTTCGGCGGCGCGCATCTGCATGTAGGCGCGCGCGATCGGGAATTGCACGCCCTGGTTCTGGCCGATCGGCCGCCCGAACAGGACGCGGCCTTTCGCATAGGCTGACGCTTTCTCGATGAACCATTTGGCGTCGCCGATGCATTCCGATGCGATCAGAATGCGCTCGGCGTTCATCCCGGCGAGAATGTAGCGAAAGCCCTTGCCCTCTTCGCCGATGAGGTTTTCCGCCGGCACCTTGAGGTCGTCGAAGAACACCTCGGTGGTGGCGTGGTTCATCATGGTGCGGATCGGCTTGATGGTAAGGCCCTTAGCGTTGCGCATGTCGACCAGGAACACGGAGAGGCCATCGGTGCGCTTCTGCACCTGCTCCTTCGGTATCGTGCGCGCGAGCAGCAGCATCAGGTCGGAGTGCTCAGCGCGCGAGGTCCAGATTTTCTGGCCGTTGATCGTGTAGGTGGAATTGCCTTCCTTTTTTGCTGTGGTCCGCAAGTTGAGCGTGTCGGTGCCGGAAGTCGGCTCGGTGACGCCGAAGGCTTGCAGTC